>CAKZTQ010000017.1 GCA_937921735.1 uncultured archaeon | reverse complement strand
CTCCGCCACCCCGGCTCGCTTAATTACTCCCGCCGCCACGTCTTTAAGGTTTCGCGGCATCGACCAAGCTTATTAAGCCCGGCGTCGAGTATAAAAAGGGTTCAGGCTTGATCAACGTGAGCGTGAGGATAAACTACATCTCGGCGGAGAAGTTTTGGGAGCACGACAAGCCCATTCCACCCGGGGTACATATCTCGACGAACATCAACGTCGTCGGCGTCGAGCGAAAGGACGACGTGCTCGACGTGCCGTTCGTCGTGAACATAGGCTACACGCCTTCGATCGCCCAGATCAACCTCAAGGGCCATGCCATCCTGTCCGGCGACAAGGCGGAGCTGGAGCGGATCCAAGAGGACTATCAGAAGCAAAGGCCTCCCCCTCCCGTGCTCATCCAAACAATAACCAACGCTTCCCTCATCGAGGCGACCTTCCTCTCGCGCACGCTGAACATCCCCCCGCCGATTCCCTTGCCGAGCATGCCTCCGCCGCAGAAGCCCGAGAAGGAAAGGCCCAGCTATGTCGGATGAGTTGCCTTACCTACCGCCCGCGGCGGAGAGGCCGGAGGCCCCAAAACACTTCGCCGGCATAGTGCTAGGCGCGGTCCTATGCATCGTAGGTGCCCTCATCATCCACTTGGGCGTTGCGTCGGCGATGGAGGTGAAAAATCTCGCGCCGAGCATGGGGCTGCTCGCGGCGGGGGCGCTGTTGATCTTCGTCGGTGCCGCTAGGGTCTGGCCGGGAAAACTTTTGACGAACGCGGGCTTTTTCTGCGTGGGCATCCTTTGTCTGGTGGCGAGCGGCGCGTTGATCGCGGGCAACGTTCGCGAGGCCGCGCAGGCGATCCTGCTGACGTTGGTGGGCATAGTGTTGGTCGTGGTCGGTGTAGAGGTGGCGAAGGAGAGCTGGAAGAAGTTCACCGCCCGCTGAGGTTCAAAGATGGGCTAGGCGCGGCGGCCCAGCAGGATTTTCCTCATCTCCCCCGCTAGGCCCCTTCCGAACCTAAATAGGTAGTTTGGGTGAGGCGTGAAGAAGATTTCCCTCCCATCGACCTCGATCTTCGCTATTTCTCTTTGATCACGCGGGGGGTCCAGGCCCAAGAGCTCGCAGAGGGAGGCGGAGGCGTACCTGCCCATCGCCACCACTCTATGGGGACGAAGGTCTTCCAGCTCGCCCTTGAGCAGGGGAAGGCAGTTCCTCCTCATGCTCTCTATGCTTTTCCTGTCCGGGGGACGGCACTTGACGGCGGCGGTGAGGAAGGTGGAGGAGCGCCTTAGGGTCTCGAGCACCTCCCTTTCCCCCTCCACGCCGAGGACAAGCTTGAGGGACAGCCTAAGCCTGTCGAAGACCTCCAAGCAGTAGAGGGAGCCCACCTTCTCGCCCGGCGGCGGTGACTCTCCTATCGCCAATACCTTCACCCTTCGCGGGAGCCAGGAGTACACGCGGTGGAGGAGGAAGGGCTTGTCCACGAAGGTACAAAGTTGGCAGGAGGAGACCCTCCGCTCGAGCTCTTTCCCGATCCCCTTGTTGGGGTCGACCGAAGCTAGCGCCATGTGAACCTCGTTCATAGCTTGGGCGTCTGCCTTTAACTTTTCGAGCTCGAGCGTACGGGCCGGGCGGGATTCGAACCCGCGATCTCAGGCTCCGGAGGCCTGCGTCCTGTCCTGACTGGACCACCGGCCCAATACCTAATCGTCGCCGGATAAATTAGTTTGATTGGGCGATGGCCTTTCTTGAGTAGCATCTCGGTATCTAGAAATCGGGAAACCTGAGTACGAATAAACCAGTGGCGGGCCCGGGGGGATTCGAACCCCCGACCTACGGCTTTCCCCGCCTCAGCACCGAAGGCCGTCGCCCTATCCTGGCTAGGCCACGGGCCCAATTAAACCATGTCTTTCCTCTCTTATGTTTCTTCGCCTGAAAACCACCGCAAGCCTTTTTTTGGGCGGACGATATCTACGCTGGGGCGATGCTTGAAGGTCCTTCTGCTGATCTGCGACGGTATGGCCGACCGTCCGGTGGCCGAGCTGGGCGGCCGCACGCCCCTCGAGGCGGCGGAGAAACCCAACATGGACGAGCTCGCGAGGCGAGGGGTATGTGGGCTCATGGACACGATCGCGCCCGGAGTACCGCCAGGCAGCGACACCGCTCACTTGGCGCTGCTCGGCTACGATCCATACGAGGTCTACACCGGGCGGGGACCCTTTGAGGCGGCAGGTGCAGGCATCGAGCTGAAGCCGGGGGACATCGCGCTGAGGGCAAACTTCGCGACGGTGGATGAAGACCTAGTGGTGAGGGACAGAAGGGCTGGGCGGATCCAGGAGGCGGATCGGTTGGCGGAGGCCCTTAGGGGCATAAAATTGCGTGGGGTGCAAGTTATCTTCAAGAGCACCGTCGGGCACAGGGGGGCGTTGGTGCTGCGCGGCAAGGGCCTTTCGCACGAGGTCACGGACTCGGATCCCCATCAAGTGGGCGTCAGGGCGATGCAGGTCAAGCCGCTGTCGCGCGGCGCGGCGAGGACCGCGAGGCTGCTTAACGAGTTCTCGAGGAAGGCACATGAGGTGCTGGAGGCCCACCCGCTGAACGAGGAGCGCAGGCGCAGGGGATTGCCTCCGGCCAACTATCTCCTGTTCAGGGGTGCGGGGATGGTGCCCGAGCTCCAGCCTATGGACCAGAGGTTCGGCGTTAAGGGCGCGTGCGTGGCCGCGGCCGCGCTCGTGAAGGGCGTCTGCAGGCTTGCGGGTATGGAGGTGCTCGACGTTCCCGGCGCCACGGGGGGCTTGAACACCGATTTGGACGCCAAACGAGATGCCACCCTTCGAGCTCTGGAGCGCAACGATTTAGTACTGCTGCACGTCAAGGGCTTTGACGAGGCCAGCCACGATGGAAATGCGTCCGCCAAGGTGCAGCTGATCGAGCGCGTCGATCGAACGTTGGGCGAACTCCTCGAGGCGGCCGACCTCATCGCGATAGCCGTGGACCACACCACACCGGTCAGCGTCAGGGAACACACCGGCGACCCCGTGCCCGTGCTCATCGCCGGGCCCGGCGTTAGGACCGACGACGTTCGGAGGTTCGATGAGCGCTCCTGCGCGAGGGGCGGCTTGGGGCGGATCCGCGGCAAGGATCTCTTGCCGATCATCGTGGACCTCATGGGCAAGGGCAGAAAGTTCGGCGCGTGAGGGCACACCCGCGTCGCCTCGTCACCCCACGCGGACGTTGCTGAAGCGAAGGCTGGGCGAGCATACCGAGGCGGAGGCCCCCCACGGCATCACCTGCTCTTGGTCTTCAGCTATGCCCGAGATGGCCTTGAGCAAGCGGGGCATGTTTTCGTGGATGCGCACCTGCTCTATGGCCCCCGCGATCTCGCCATCGCGCACCAAGAAGCCGCACCTGGAGGTCGTCGAGAAGTCCCCGAGCTGAGGGGCCATGGGGTACGTGTACCAGATGCGCGAGAGCAGGAGCCCTCGTCTGGTGTCCGCGATCAGCTCCTCGCGCTCGAAATCGCCCGGCGAGATTACCAAGTTCGTTGCGTGCGGACTTGGCTCGACGGCATGGCAGCGCGCTGGCAGATCCGAGACGCGAAGTCCGTTACCCGTGCTCTTGCCCTTGGCCTTAGCGGCATAGTATAAGTCGTACACGAAGCCCACCAGCCTACCGCGCTCGATTAGGGGCGTTCTTTGGGCCGGCACCCCTTCGTCATCGACCTTCCTCGAGCAAAGCCCCCCCGGCATGTTCCCCCAGTCGCAGATGCTCAGCTCCTCGGCCGCGACGGTCTCGCCCATGCGGTCGGAGAGATAGGATATCCGATCGTGGACCTCCTGTCCGTTGACGGCGTAGGCCAGCATGTGGTAGAACAGATCGGCCGCTGCGGGAGGTTCGAGTATGACGTCGTAGCTGCCCGGAGGGGTCTTCAAGGGCTTTAGGGAGTTCACCGCCAGCTCCGCGGCGCGTCTGCCGATCTCCTCGATCCTCAGCGCCTTCAGCCCCGTCGCACCCAGCCAGGCGGCGCCCTCCGATCGCCTCGAATCTCGAGCTTCCGCAGTGAGGTGCCCCACGATCCTCGTGGCCCTGTCCACGACGGCTAGCCCGTTCGTGTTCGCGATCGCGCAGTACTCCACGATGGCGGTGAGCGCGCCCGACGCCTCGGCGATGCGCTTATCGTAGCCGAGGGCGGACTCGAGCATGAGCTCAGCCATCGATGTCGCTCGCTCGTACGGCATGGAGGCCAGCGCCTTGTCGTAGATACCCTTGACCCTTTTTGGCCTCGCCGGCGGCGCGAAGCCCGGGAAGTTGGGGTCGGGCGGCCTCGCGCGGGCGATCGAGACCGCTCGTTCCACCACCTCTCGCGTGAGCTCGTTGGCGGAGGCAAATCCTACCCTTTGCCCGATCGCCGCGCGAAGGCCTATGCCGCTCTCGCGCGTCCGCTTTACCTCAACTACCCTACCGGAAGCCATCCTCACCGTCGTCACCGAGCTCTCGGCGACGAAGGCCTCGGCCTCCTTTGCGCCTTGCTTTTCGGCGAGCTCCACCGCCTTGCGCGCTACCTCGAGCATCATCTCGCCCCCGCTATCAACCCCCTGCCCCGCAGGTGGGGCCCGCCGTTGCCCACGTGCAAGGTCTGCATGGGATCGCCCTTGCCGCAATTCGGTATCGGCCTCATCTCGAGGTCATCCGCCACCGCGTCGATGCTCCGAAAGAACTCCGGCGCCACCCCGACCAGCGAGGCGTCGCGGAAGGGTCCCACCAGCTCGCCGCGTTCGATGAGGAAGGCCTCCTTAGCGCTTATTTGGAAATCGTAGCGCCTTGAATCTATGCTCGGGATCTTGGCCCCCTTTAAGTACACCCCTCGAGGGATTTCAAACAGCTCCTCGCGCTTGAAGTCACCCGGCTCGATGAAGGTGTTGCTCATGCGGATGAGGGGGAGGTACCTGAAGCTCTGGGCGCGCATGCCGCCGTTGGGCTCCACCCCAAACGCGGCGGCGGTCTCCCTGCTGTGCATGTGTTCGAGCAGCACCCCGTTGCGTATCAATTGTTTCCGCTTGGCCGGGGTACCCTCGTCGTCGTACTCGAAGTATCCAAGTGCCCCCTCAACCCGTGGGTCGTCGACCGCGTTGAGTTGCCTCGAGCCCACTCTCTCGCCTAGCTTTCCGGCCCACCACGCCTTGCCCGCCCACGCCGCCTCCCTCCCGAGCACCCGGTCGGCCTCGCTCGGGTGGCCGATTATCTCGTGGACGAGCAGGGCGACGAAGTCTTGGTCGAGCACCACGGGCAACTTCTGCCGCGGCAAGGTCCTCGCCCCCGCTAGCGTCGACGCCCGCCTGCCCACCTCCTCGGCTCGAGCGGGCATGTCGAACCCCTCCACTATCTCGAAGCCCCCCGTGCCGCCGGCGAGGTCGTCCACGTACTCCGTTACCTCTCCTCGCTTGGCAAGCGCGAAGACCTCGGCGTACGTGCGCACGCTCTCGGATTCTATCCTCGCGCCCTCGCTGCTCACGAGGACCTTCTCGACGCGCTCGCAGGAGATCGCGGTCGAGGTTCGCTTCACGTGCTCAACCGCGCGGGCCCTTTCATCCGCCTCCAAGCAGAGTTCGATCTTCTCGCCCAACTCAACCTCGAATGGGTCCCTCTTCCCGACGGCCCGTGAGCGGGCCTCGCAGGCCTCGATCTCCGCGAGCTTTACCTCCCCATGATCTCTCGTCGCCCTCGCCATGCCCATGGCCGCCCTAACGGCATCCCCGACGGCTGATTTCGTCAACTCGTTGGTGGACGCAAAACCCCAAGCGCCAGCGAGGACTCGGATGCCCAAGCCACTTTCTTTCCCGAACCTCACGCTCTCGACGGCTCCGTCCTTGACGACGATGTCTTCCGCGCTAGAGCGTTCTAGCCTGACGTCGGCGTAGCGTGCGCCGAGCCTCATCGCGAGTTCGACGGCGTACTCGGCGATCTCCATGGGCATCGCGTTCAAAGTCCACACCCGCCAAATTTTAGGTTCGTTCTTCGCTTTGTCCTATTTAGGACACATGTCCTATTTGAGACATCACCTCAGTCGCGAAGTATTTTTGCGGCAAGATACATATTTCGCCGTTTTTGAACCAAATGATTTCGGTCTTTTTGGATGCCTGAGTTAGTTCCGTAATCGGAGGGTCAAGTCTCACCATGGCGAATGACCCAAATAGGACATCAGCTGTAATCGCGTTGCTCGTGTCCTAAATAGGACATATCACCCTATTTAAGGCTCGACAAAAATCGCTTCACTTCCGTCGGCGCGAGAAGGATGCGGTCGTCCTCCGAGAAGGCCAAGACCTTGCCACGTGCGGTCATCACCAACCCCGCAGCCCGCCGCAGCGCGGTGAGATCGCTGAACCTCCACACCGAGTGCTGTACAAGCTCGGCGTTTCTTTTCAGATACCTGAAAAGCCTCCGTCTCGCTCGGCTCCTGCCGTCTAGATCGTAAATGAGCAGGTAAGCCATCGATGTCCCCGCTTAAGCCACGCTGACCGGCCTACCGCCCCGAATCGCGATCTCAGCGCGCCGGTCCTCGTCGAAGATCACCCAGGTCAGCCTAGGGGTGGCAGCCGACATCCTCAGCAGCGCCTCGAGCACGCGCCCCTTGCCGCCGTCTCCAGCCCAGCTGAAGCCCCATCTGGCCTCCGGGGGCTCCATGCAGATCAAAATGTCGCCCTTCCGCCAAAGCTTGATGCGCTCCCTGCTGGACCTGCACCCGCTGTTGTAGTCCTCCTTCAATCGCCTAAGGATCTCGAGCTCCTCGGGCTCGACCGCTTCCAGCGTTTGGTAATGGATGTTCCCCATCATCCCGCCACCCCATTGGCGAGGGGCGGTTTATAAGGGGAGAACGAAGGGCAGGTTTATTTTCGCGGCCGGCGATCGCTTTACGAGGGTGCGCTTGACGAGCATAACTCTCTACGGCGGCCGCGACGAGATCGGGGGCAACAAGATCTTGCTCGAGGACGGGGACTTGAGGTTTCTCTTGGACTTCGGCCTGAGCTTCGAGAGGGTCAACAAATACTTCGCGGAGTTCCTCCAGCCCAGGAGCTCCGCTGGCCTCAGGGACTACCTCGAGCTCGGGCTGGTGCCCAGGCTTCAAGGCCTCTACAGGGAGGACCTCTTGAAGCCCGCGGGCGTGCAGCAGGTTGAGCCGACCATCGACGGCGTGCTGCTGAGCCATCCCCACATGGACCACGCGGGTTGCATTCCACTTCTGGATCCACGCATCCCCATCCACTGCCTCACCACCGCCCGCAGGATACTGGAGGTCTACCAGGAGAGCTCGAGGGGAGGCTTCGAGAGCGAGTTCCTCAGCGGCAAGCTTAGACCGTTCGGCGAGTACGTACCCTCCAACAGGTGGGAGGAGTTCGAGCGGCCCTTCGCTCGACCGGAGGAGGCGGAGCTAGAGCTCGAGGCGCTCGAGGTGGACCACTCCACCTTCGGCGCGTGCGGCTATTTGATCCACGCGAGCGAGGGCACCGTAGCCTACACCGGGGACATGCGATTACACGGGCCGCGTAGGAAGCTCTCGATCGAGTTCATCCGAAGGTTGCGCGAGGAGGACGTCGATGTTTTGATCATCGAAGGCACGAACGTCGGCGAGGTGACCCCGCAGCCCAAGCTGGAGAGCGAGGAGGAGGTAAGGCGAAAGGCGCTGGAGGAGGTCAAGGCCGCGAGGGACGAGCCGGTCTTCGTGGACTTCTCGCCCCGCGACTTCGACAGGCTTCGCACCATGTTCGAGGTCGCATCGTTGGCCGAGCGTACTTTGGTGGTGCCGACGAAGCTCGCCTACTACGTGAGGGAGCTAGGCGACGTCGTGGGTTTGAAGCTCGAGGACCTCCTGATATACATCGAGCCAAAGGAGCTCGGGAGCTACGACGAGAGGGAGTACTACAAGTGGGAGAGGGATCTCCTCTCGCTTGAGAACAGCAGGCGGCACGACTGGATCAGGGAGCACATGGACGAGCTCATCATCTACATGGACTACTACAGCGTGCAGAACCTCGTTGACCTCAAGCCCGAGCGGGGGATCTACATCCACGCCACCAGCGAGCCCATCACCGAGGAGCAAGCCATAGACTTCAAAAGGTTCAGGAGCTGGCTGGAGCACTTCCGCTTGCGCTACCGCCACCTCCATGCTTCGGGCCACCTCTCCGGCGATGAGGTCCTCAGGCTAATCGAGGAAGTGGCTCCGAAGCTGGTGATCCCGGTGCACACCAAGGGCTATTCCACCTTCAAGCGAGAGGTCCCGAGCGCGGTGCTCCCCGAGGAAGGCGTCCCCGTGCAGCTGACGTCTAGCAGGTGAGGTGGAGGGCAGCGGCCACCTTCCTCGATCTCGCGAGCCTGTTGTAGACCTCAACCGCCTTATGCGTGTCCTCCGCCACGAGCTCGATCCCCTTAGTTTTGACGTACTCAGCGGTCTCGCGCGGCACCTCCATCATCCCGGAATAACCCTTGCCCACCACGAGCACTTCAGGCCTCGCCGCGAGGACCTCCTCTAGGTCGTCGACGTGTAGCTTGTGGCCCTCCCTGCGCCACCAGTTGCCCTTGACCCGATCGGGGAAAATGATGACGTCCGAGGTATAGGTTCGACCATCGATCACTATGCGGCCGAACTCGTAGGAATCTATCCTCACACCAGCTCCTCCGGTATACCGTCGGGGCTATAAGAGACCCTGGGCTTTAAGCCCGCGCGCTTGAGCCTCTCGACGACGTGGGGGTAAAGGAAGACGTACTCCTCCTCCACGCTTCTCGGCAGGCTGGGGTCGATCCCACCCAGTCTCTCCTTGAGCTGTTCGAGCCCTCGTGGCTGGCTGAAGGAGAGCATCACCGCCGGGTGACAGGAGACCCCGGCGTCGAGCAAGTTCCCCAGCGCTTTCAGCTGGAGCTCAAACGCCTCGGGTAGGGCGCCGGTGAGGTCCGAGAACTCCCGCTCGTTCGTGCCCTTTATCGAGACCCTGACGTGTACTCGTTCGAATTTCGAGAGTTCCTCAGCGTATCCCCTATCGTGGCCAAGGAGTATGCCGTTCGTCTCCAAGATGAAGGAATAATCCGTTCCCTCGACGAGCTCCAGGAGCCTCAGCAGGTGCCTTCTGCCTATCGTAGGCTCGTTCCCGCTCACCCTGAGCTGTGAGTAGCCGAACTTGCGCGCACAACCGTCGAGTTTGTTGAAGATGTGCTCCGGCGAATAAAAATTGCCTATGGTGTCAGGGTTATCGCGGGGCGCCCCGCTCCAGCAAAAGACACACTTCAAGCAGCAACCGCAGCAGTCGGCGCTGGCTATGCCCCCATACCACCTACCGGGTCTGGCGACTCGATAGTACTTCCTCAGCTCACCCCTGACCACGATCCTCTCGATGTCGTCTGCCAGCTTCAGGGGGTCGAAAAGTTGCATACCACCAACCGCTGCTTGGCCTTTAAATTCCCCACGGGATTAATTGGGTCCGTGGACAGCCTGAGCACCATCGAGATCATTTACATCATCTTTCTGTTGGCCCTATAGCTTTTGGTTTAGGGCCCTGTTTTGGTGGCAAACTCTTACCCATCTATCGCAGCCATAAAAGGGCAGCTTTTGGTTTTCTTGGGCGGTCTTTTTGATAGTTACGTTAGTATTGTAGCTCCCATTTTTGCTCTCGAATCAATTTACTTCACGGTCATCGTCCCATGTTTTCATTCATCGTAAGGAGGATTATTGGCATTTTTGGTGGCAAATAGGTTGGAAAATCTACTATTACCAATGCTACCGATGATGAAATAAAGAAAATTGTGGCGGCGCGGTTATGGCTGTCTTTTTGAAAGGTTGGGAATAGAAGCAGTGATGCTGTCAGTATTTTTTATGTTCAAAAGGAACTTTTGAGCAGGAGGTTCGAGATGATGGAGCTGGTAATCTACGGTGTTGGGTTGGCCTTGTCTTTTTATATCGCTTGGTGTTTGGGAGCCAACGATGCCGCCAATCCCACCGATTGTGCCGTAGGAGCCGGAGTCCTGAGCATGAGAAAAGCTATGATTTTATTTGCCATTTTCGCAGCTTTGGGCGGCGTCACGTTGGGCCCAATGGTCATGAAGACGATTGATCGCGGATTGGTCGATAGGGAAAGTTTGAGCGTCGAGGCTTTGATAGCAGGAAGTTTTTCCGCCTCTCTTTCAGCCGGGCTTTGGATAACCCTCTGTACTTATCTGGGTCTGCCCGTTTCGACCACACACTCGATAATCGGCGGCGTGGTTGGTTTTGGCTTGGCAATATCGGCCCCGCTGAGATGGAATAACCTCTACGTGGTCATTGCGAGTTTGATCACCTCCCCAATTCTAGCGGCAATATCGGCGGCTGGATTATACTTCCTCCTGAGATATTTTTTTAAAGGGAAGAGAACAGAGAGGGCAAATCTGGTAATAATTTACACATTAATACTAATTCTCTCCTTCTCAACGTCGTTCACGATTTTTTATCGGATTCTACAGTTGAAGTCTTTTAATGTTTTTTTGATGGCTTTTCCAGTTGCGGTCGTTTTATCTTCGATTTCAGTGTATACCCTAAAAGTCAAATACGGTGAGTTTGGGACATCCAATTTCCTTTCTGCTCTTTTGATAATAGGCCTTTGTTTCTCCGCTTTCTCCTTCGGTGCTAATGACATGGCAAACGCCACAGGTGTTTATGTGACGCCTACCCAAATAATAACTGGCAACCCGACATTCACCACGATGTTTTTACTTTCTGTGTTGGGTTCGGTAGGGATAGCGCTCGGAGCCTTTACATGGGGATATAAGGTCTTGGCGGTCACTGCTTACAAAGTAACTAGGCTGGACATACTGAAGGGAGCCGCCGCAGAGTATGCGAATGCGATCATCGTTTTTCTTTTCACGGTTTTACCTTCACTTTTTCTGGGGTTTGGCGTACCAATATCAACCACGCATGCTACTGTGGGGTCAATAATTGGAGTCGGCTTGGCTTCGAGAGGATTAGCCGGGGTGAGCAAACGGGTTACCGCCAAGATAATAGCCTTTTGGATTTTGACCATACCTGTGGTAATCTTAATTAGTATGTCGATGTTCTCGTTAACTAGAAGAATAATGGGGATATGATGGCAAAAGGCCCGTTAACATGGATGGGAGAGTCAAGGGAAAGAAAAATCCTTGAGATCTGCGATGAGCATATAAAGAAGATAGTTAAGACGGTCGCCGGCATGAATAAGGCGGTTCAGGCGTTTTGTGATCTCAATGCGAAAAAAAGGGACGAGGGCTTTCAAGAGGCTTTTAAAAGTGAGCGCGATGCCGATGTTATCAAGCGAAACATTTTAGAGGAGCTTTCAAAGGGAATATTTCATCCGATAAATCGGGAAGAAATAATCAGGTTAACTATGACGGCCGATGAGATCGCTGCCAACGCCAAGGCAGCCGCTAGAAAGTTAAAATACATTGATGCAAAAAAACTTTCCAGCGACCTTAAAAAAACGATGAGGATTTATTCCACGGCGGTTTTGGAGGCCACGATCAGGACTCACGAGACCTTTATTTCCCTGAAGAAGGACCCCAAGGCGGCAATAATTCTTTCGCATGAAGTTGAAAAGATGGAGGAGAAGATCGACGATTTGCGCGCAGAAAAGCTGATACCAGGACTTTTGAAATGGTACAAGAAAGTGAAGGACATAGGACAGTCGCTGCTGATGAAAGAGATCGCTGAGAATATGGAAAACATCGCCGATCTCTGTGAGGACGTAAGCGATATCATCAGGTCTATTGCTATTAGCTACTCTTGAAATTCTGACAATCGGTCGTTGTTTTTCAATCTGAAGAGTTAGCTTAACCTGTGACCGACTATCTTTTTTTAAGCTTTTAACGACATCAGGGTTGACCAATGTCGAAGTATCTCAATTTTATCTTTTTGTGATCAGAGCTTTAAGGTGCGGCATATCATCTTCCGCTTCTAGTCTTGGGCGGCCGTGAATGGGGCCCTGAAATCCTTGATGTTTGGCGAGTACATCCGCTATTTTTCACGTTTCATTTTTGCTTTATAGCACTCGGGAACAAGGTCTCGGCGATGCCAGGCACCTCGGTCAAAAAACAAGTTTGAGGCGATCGAAGGCGATGCAAGTTCTCAGGCAACCGTGGGCGCAGCGCCCCCAAGTTAAGGATGTCCTTGCGGGCTTTTGATTTCGGCAAAAATGTTGCAAAAATTCTGGAGTATGTGCACACTAGGTATCCAAGGAGAACAGAATGCTTGGAACTTAGGGCTCTCCGGTCTCCCTGAGCCGCTTTAGGTCCTCGAAAAGAGGAGGAGCAATCTGGTAGACCAAATCGAACATTTGCCTGGCCATTTGCCTTATTTCCCACTGGGACTCCTTGTGAAGCCTGAGCCTGAAGAAGTGCCTCAGCTCCCGGACATTCGCCGTCCAGTACATCTTGGTCTCGGTTGCATTGGTCAGGATATACCTGGCGTCCTCTCTCCTCACCCCTGCAGCCGTCAGCTCGCCGTAGAGTTTAAAGGATTGCTGGATGAATTCCTCCATCTTCCGCTTCAGCTCCTCTCCATTCTTGAGGTAATCAAGCGGTGGGAGCACGTACCTTCCCCTGCCTTCATCCACCCTCCGTTGGCTCCGCTGGGTGAAGGAGCATATGCGGTGCCTGACCCACTGGTGGCTGAGCGCCCGGCTTATCCCCTCCACCCTGAAGGTAAAACTTGCATGCTCTAAAACGCTCTCATGTCCGAATGCCACGATCCTACGGATGAATGTCCCATAGTCCTCTTTCTCCTCCTTGTCATATGAAACTCCGGCAGCCTTTCCGCAGACCTCGACGGGATTAGGTGTGTAGGCTATGAGCTCGACCTTAAGCTTCGCCCTCAATTCCTCTCACCTCCGCCAGCCTCCGCTTGTAAAGCTCGGTGTCCTCCCTCACCCACTCCTCCACATCTATCTTCAGGATGGTCCCGTCCTCCTTCCTTATGACCACCCTCCTTATCCCAGCATTTATGATTACCCTCCTGCACCGCTCGCATGGTCTGGCCTCTACCGGCTGCCCTTGAGGATCAACCCCGTACAGGTAAAGGGTTCCCCCTAGGACGCTGGCACCGTGTCTCGCAGCATTTATTATCGCGTTTTCCTCCGCGTGGGTGGCGGGGCAGTATTCGTAGGCGGAGTAATGGGGGAGATCAAGTTGATCCTTGATGCACCCGATCTCAAGGCAGTTTATGACCCCCCTCGCTGGACCGTTGTACCCAGAACTCACGATGGTGTCCTCCCTCACTATAATGGACCCAAATTTTCTCCGAAGGCATGGGGATCTCAGGGAGACCGACTTGGCGATCTCCAGATAGTACTCGTCCTTGCTTGGTCTCGTGTCGGCTCTCATCTCTTAGCCTCCCGTGTACATCCACTTCCCCCCTCCTTCTAACCTTTTCGGACAAAAGGGCAAAATGACTGTCGTGTAGATGGTCGAGGTTCCGGGGCTAGTGTTGAGATTCATCAATAAGCAGCCCTCGAGCATTTTGGAGATAACATCCCCATTTCGTAGGTTGCATGTCCACCTCAACTTAAGCGATCTGTCCACCGAATTTTAACCCTTGCACCACTCGACCACGGCTTCGAAGAGCTCCTCGCCACTCGTGGGTTCGAGCGAGAACTCATTGCCCCTCTTGTCGTAACGCTCGATCACCAGCTCCGGATCCGCCTGCTCCGGCTCGAAGCGCGCCAGCTCCCCGAGCTCAAGGGGCATGGATATCAGCCCCGTCTTGTAGTGCATGCTGTAGGGCGCCCGCACATCGCCCATGGGCTTGATGATGGAAGCGTCGAGCAGGACTTTGTCCGTGCGCTCCTCCTTCCTCGCGGTCTCCGCCGTGGTCAGGCCCGGCAACTCCTCCGCGATCCTCGCCTCGACGAATCGCACGATGTCCGCGTAGAAGCTGAACATGTTGCGCTCGCGCTTGCCCCCCTTGAGCTCCTTGGGCTTGTAGTCGCGGGGGAGTTCGTGGGGCTCAAACTGCGCCCATATCTGAAAACCCCTCGAGCCCGAGAACTTGATCGCGGGCTCCACGCCGTGGCTGCTTAGCACCTGGTAGGCCTCCTTCACCACCTTCTTCGTTTGCTCTATCTCGACCCGTCTTCCAGCGTCGAAGTCTATGACGAGCCAATCCGGCCGGTCCTCGCCGATGCGATGAATGTACGGGATGAAGTCTATGCCGTGGACATCGAGCCACCTCTGGATGTCGCGCTCGCTCCTTATGGTGATGTACCTCGGCCCGAGCTTTCTCTGCAGCCAAGCTCGCCCGGTGAATAGCCTGAAGACCGAGACGTAGCGATCCTTGCAGAACTCCAGCAGGGCGTCCGCGACGTGCGGGTAGTACTGCTTGGCCCTGTAGACCTTTAGATAGTCTTGGTTGAGCTCCTCCCTGACCTCCCTCCATCTGCGGTCAAAATATTTTCGCCCCTCGTCGGTGATGGCATACTCGCCGGCCTTCTCCTCGACCAAACCCCTTTCGATCAGGGAGTTAAGGAGCTCCCGCGTTTCCGCCTCGGAGAACCCCCTGCCGGCGTCGCGCGCGAGCTTTTCTTGAATGTGCGCCAAGTCCACGAATTTACCACGCCGCTTTATCGCCAACGTCATGAGCGCGTGGTCCTCGGGCGTGGCCTTACCCATCGCCAACACCTCGCTCGCTCCCCGCCGAGCTACCGGTCAATTCCCCGAGTTTGTTTCCCAACCTCTTCTCGGCGCACTTCCAACATATGAAGATAGCTTTCGCCTCGCCCGGCCTCACGAGCTTTAGGTAGGCGGCGTCGTAGCTCATGAGGGGGATCGCCTTCCCACAAAGCCGGCACTTGGGGCCCTTCGCGCGCATGCGAGCTAACTTATGATGGGATCCATATATACAGAAAGCGGTAGGGGCATGCTTCCGATCCTCAAGCCCCCGAAGCTAGATCTTGAGGAGCTCGCGAGGGTTCAACGACGGGTGGCGGAACAGGTAATCGAGGAGGATAGGTTGGAGAAGTTAGAGACGATAGCGGGTTGCGATATCTCGTTCGCCGAGGGCGATCGGGCCTGTGCCGCCTGTGTCCTGTTGGACTACGAGAGCCTGGAGGTGATAAAGCAAAAAGTCGTCGCCGTCAAGCTGAAGTTCCCGTACATCCCCACCTTCCTCGCGTTCAGGGAGCTTGAGGGGATGCTCAGGGCGATCGAGGGCATCGACGCCGACGTTTACATGGTCGGCGCCCACGGTAGGGCTCACCCGAGGCGCGCGGGGCTGGCGTGCCACCTAGGGGTGACGCTCGACAAGCCGACGCTTGGCGTGGCCAAGGGCAGGCTGTGCGGGACCGCGGAGGAGCCCCCTCGGAGGAGGGGGGCCTACACCTTGCTTAAGGACGGCGGGGAGACGATAGGGGCGGTGCTCAGGGTGCTGCCTGGCTCGAGGCCGATCTACGTGAGCGTCGGCCACAAGCTTTCGCTGGGCAAGGCGATTGAGATCGCGTTGGGCACCGCGCGCGATCATCGCTTGCCAGAGCCGCTCAGGGTCGCCCATCAGCTCGCGACGCGTGAGATGAGGTCCAAGCGTTTTAAGTCATGTGCACAATCGTGGTAAGGTGATCGACGTGGAGTACAGGAGGGTAGGCAATTTCTTGGTCATCCGCCTCGACGAGGGCGAGAGGATAGTCGAGCGAGTGGAGGAGGTCTGTTCAAGGGAGGGCATAACGAGCGGCATAATACACTCGGTCGCAGGGGCGCTGAAGGAGTGCGCCCTCATCTTCAGGCGGGGCTGTCAGCAGGAGTTCAGAGAACACCTTGAGGTAGTGGGCAACGGAAACGTGAGCGAGGTCGACGGCAGGCCCAAGGTTCACCTGCACATCGCTGGCGGGAACGACTCGAGGACGGTCTCCGGGCACTTGATAGAGGGAGTGGTGACGGTCTTCTGCGAGGTGGTCCTGCAGGCCCTGCAAGGCTTTGAGATGAGGCGAGCCGTCGACGAGTCGCTGGTCTCGCAGCGGGTGCTCAACCCATACGTGCTCAAGCCGTAGCGATGCCGACCTAGAGGTGCGTTGATGAAGATAGGCCTGTCGAGCCTGTTGTTCGTGAATTCGACCATCGAGGATGCTGCGAAGGCCACGGCGGAGCTTGGTTTCGACTACATCGAGGTGATCTACGATCTACCCCACTTTGGACCCGATTTCGAGCCAGAGGCCCTCCGCGAGCTCAGGGAGCTAATAGCTTCGCACGGGCTGGGCGTCTCGGTCCACGCGACCCTTTGGGACCTCAACCCCGCAAGCCATTATCCCATCCTTAGGGACCTCACGCTGACCCAAGTCAAGCGGAGCATCGATGCGTGCGAGGTCCTAGAGGGTGATGTGGTAGTGGTCCATCCGGGGCGTTGTCCGGTGCCGGAGCGAGGGGAGGTGCTGAGCCGAGCCGTGAGATGGTACAGGGAGTTCATCGGGGAATGCTGGAGGTACGCGAGCGAGAGGGGCATCAAGCTCGCGCCGGAGAACATCGACGGCGCCCACTACCCATATTCCGATGCCTCCCAGCTCAAGGTTTTGGCCCAGGACTTCGAGGGGCTGGGCATCACCTTCGACGTCGGTCACGCTTACCTAGCCCAGAAAAGGCAGGGGGCAAGGGCTCCGGAGGAAAACATGGCTCGCCAGCTCAGGGAGATCGGGGATTACCTCGCCCACGTCCACCTGCACGATAACAAGGGCACATGGGACGACCACCTCCCGCCGGGAAGGGGCGAGATAAACTTCGAGCCGATCGTCAAGGCGTTGCGAGCGGTGAAGTACGATGGTTTGGTGGTGGTCGAGCTATGGGACCCTAAAAAACCCAACGAGACCGCCCGCAGGGGGCTGGCGGCTACGAGGGGGCTGTTTGGGCTTTAAATCAGTATATCCTCGCCACGACCGTCGTGAATATCGGTCCCCTGACGTCTATCTTCTTCCTGTTGTCGGTCACGTAGCGCTGCGCGGCCTCCTCGAGGGTTAGGTTGATGTCGCTCAGGAGCCTCGCGGCGCGCACCCGTATCCTGACCTCTCGCTCTCCTCTCTCCACCGCCCGCTCGATCTCGTGCGCCGCCAGCGCGGCGAAGGCGTCGATATATCTGATGCCGGTGGAGGTGCCATGCTCCTTGACCTTCTTCAGAAACTCGTCTTCCTCCCATCCCTTGGGCGGAAGGCCTATGATGTTGCCGTCGTAGACGTAGAGGACGTTGAAGCCCGCTGGCCCTATGAGCTTGGTCCCGCTCTCAGGCTCCACCACGCTCACGCTGACTCTCTTGCCGAGCAGCTCCCCCTCGAAGGCCTTGAACTCGCAGGGGCTCGGCTCGTTTGCATGCTCCTCGGCGACCTTAACGATCGCTACAGCTATTTGCTTGCCGACCTCCGTCCTTGGCTCCTTCTCCAGCCTTAACATGCCCGCGATATCTGCGTCGGAGAAGGCGACCCTCGTGTAGAGATAGGGGTAGACCAATGCCCTGATGTCCGTCTCGCCCGTCCTCACCATGAGCAAGCGCTCCAGCCCCAAGCCGAAGTTGAACACGGGATATGGGATATCGTACTTGCTCAGGGATACCGGGCTGTAGAAGCCCGCGTCGCCCACCTCCAGGAATTCCCCCGTCCTCGGGTGCTTCAGGAAGACCTCGAACTCGGTCCGAGGCGCGTAGTACTTCGAGGTCGCGGTCTTCAGCTCCATCTTCACGTCCTCGAACCCCAGCTCTCCGAGTACCCTCCTCACCAGCTCCTGGCCATCCTCCAAGCTCATCCTCTCGGCCATCACCACGAGGGAGGCGGTCCAGGAGTCGTAGAGGTGGGCCTCGTCCAGCTTTTGCTCCCGCCTGAACTTGGGGCCAATGGAGAAGAGCTGGATGGGTAGGGGCTCGCGGCGTTGCATCTCCCGCAGGACAGCGAACCAGCCGGCGGTGAGGTGGGACCTCAGCGTCAGGTTGGTGGGTATGGGCTTGAGTTGCTTGAACTCCTCGAAGAGCGAGAGAAGAGAGGTGGCCTGCTCCTCCCTGAGCCCCAGCTCCCTGACCATGACCTCGACGAGCTCATCCGCCCCTACCTTGCCCAGCTTGTAGCGCCGTAGGATGTCCTGCAGCCGATCGAAGTCCTCGAAGCCGGGTATCAGACTTTGGATCTGCTCGATGCGGCGCTTGCTCAGCCCGATGTCCGGCCTATCCAACCCGGCGAGGAAGAACACGCGGTCGAGTATCACCGGCGCCTCGGGACCGTATTGCAAGAACACCTCGCCTCGCTCTATTATGGTCGGCACGACGACCTCGGAAAAGCCCAGCCCCAACATCACCTCCCTGATCTTGGAGATGAGGTCGAACAACGGATGCGGTCTGCGCTTATCCTCCAGCTCCAGGAATTTTCCCTTCCTCTCTATCAGCTCCGAGGTCTCGAGCCATGCGCGTTCGTAGTTCTCCTCCGCCATGCGTTTGATCCTTCCGACGTCGAACTTCACCCGAATCCCCCCCGCTCGGCGCGCCTGAGGGCATCTTCGAGCCTCTGCTGCCTGATCGCCGTCGTCACGTCCCCCCTCGTCTTCTCCACCATCCGCCTGACCATGTCCTGCCTTCGTTTCATGCCCGGCAGCACCGCGTCCGGGTAGTCGAACTCCATCAGCAGCTCGAGGATCCCCTCCATCAGCTCGAGCACGTGCTCGGCCGCTTGGACCTCGTTCGCCCTGATCAGATCGAGGGCTCGACGCCTGAGCTCCCCGGCGACGTCGGCTAGGGCGGCCAAGTAGGGCTTGTAGGGGATCCCCACCTCCTCGGGCTCGGGTATCTCCCCCCGCTCGAGGAACGCGCGCATCACCGCCGCCTCGCAGTATTCCTGATAGGCCGCTAATATCGTGCCGCTTTCGGCGAGGTGAGGCTCGGCCTTGATGGCCTCCTCCAGGCTCGCGATGCCGGCGCGGGCGTGCCTCAGCATTTCCTCCGCGCTCGAGATATCCCCTCGATGCATCGCCGCGATCGCTTTGGCCGAGTGCCTCACTATCTGCCGAGAGCTCTCGAGTACCCGTTCGCGAAGCTCCTCTTGGGCGTCGAAGTACCGGCGCATACGTTCCACTATTTCCTTCATCAAATCCTCAACCTCCAGTCTGTGCTAAGAGGTATTCAAACCTGTTGGTCGGGACCCAGCTACCTCCCGATGAACCCCTTGCTCGGCTTGAGCAGGTTGGTCTTGTGGTAGCGGATTTTCACTATCGCGCCCTTTCGCTCGAGGTTGTTCACGAGCGCGCTCAGCTTGGATTTGGAGAAGTCCAGCTGTCGTCTGAGGTCATCCTGCCTCACCTCGCCTCCCGAGCGCAGTATTAGCTCGAACACCCTCCTCTCGTCTTCCGTGAGGGTCATCATCGCGACCCTCATCGCGCGCTCCGAGGCGTAGCGGCTGAAGAGCGCGTAAAGCACGACGGCGATGATGCTGGAGACGGCGGCCATCACCAGCACCGCGGCGGCGATCGAGTAAAGCTCGAGGCCGGGCGTGGGCCGGAGCGGGCCGTAGATCAAAAGGCCTAAGCATAACTGAAGCGTCACGACCAAGGCGATGATGCCCAAGGCCTCGCGAAGGGTCATCATAAGCCCGATGGCGGGTGGCGGATAAAAGCATTTCGAGTAAGAAAATAAAAAGCAGTTACCCAAGAAAAGACGAAAAATAAAGGATTATGGACGGATCGGATTGATTAAAAAATTATTTTTCGGAAAATTTTTGCTTATTGAGTTTAAAAATAAGAAAAATAGACGGTTTTTGGAGATTCCTTAAGTATTCGCTTTTTTAAAGGTTTGGGTGAAATCGATGAGCCGCGCGCGCGATAGGGGCGGCGCGGGGAGCTAAACCCGAACCAGAAAAAGGTGAGGAAAATGAGGAAGTTGGGTCAGGGAGGAGTTGCGACGGTTGCGGTGGCAGCGATAATAATCGCGGTGGCAGGGGCGACGGTGGCCACGCCGGTGGCGGTAGACGCGGCCGACGTGGACCCAGATCACCCCCTCTACGCGCTCGAGCGGCTGGGCGAGAGGATCAAGAGAGTAGGCGCCGAGGCCCAGATGAGGGAACGCTGGAGGGAATACGCTGGCTTGGTCGAGCGGGGAAAGGGCATGGAGTACAAGCAAATCCTCGAGGAGTTCGTGACCAAGATGCGCGAGGTCGCGCCGGGGGACGTCGAGGCTAAGCGGGAAGTCGTGCGGTGGATGCAGGAGCAGATGCCCGGCATCGGGCTGGTGCAGCTTAGGCTCTGCAAGGAGTTCGCGGAGAGGCTCCGGGAGGAGCTACCGGATGTCTCGGATGAGGTGGAGGAGGAGATCGCAGGGATCGAGAACTGCATTAGGGGCTGGCAGGTGTCCCCTGAGCTAAGGGAGAACATCAGGGCTCGCCTGAGGCTGATAATGGAGAGGCTGGAGAGGATCGCGGAGAGGCATCGCGCGAGGATCCGTGAGCGAGTGCTCGGGTATTTGGACGTCGACAACCTGCTCGTCGACGCGGACCTCAGGATAAACGTGGAGGTCAAGATGAACGAGATAAGGCCACCGAACTGGGCCGCGGGCTTCGAGAACGCGCTCGACCAATTCGAGCTTCTGCTTACGGAGGTTCAAGGGATGCTCGAGGGAGCACCTGAAGATGCTCCAGGTAGGCACGCCGCCGAGCGGCTCGTCGAGGTGGCGATCGAGCTCAGGGACAAAGCCGTGGCAGCGTACGAGGATAACAACGCCCGAAGTGCGCTGGGGCTAATTCAGGCTGCGAGAATGCACCTGCTCAACGCTAAGATCATCCTCGAGCGCGCGAGCGAATGGGAACCCAAATTCAGGGGGCAGTGGCTCCAATGGAGGCATGAGTGGGAGAACATGAAGCAAGAGTTGGTGGGCGAGGGGATCTGGGAGAACATGCTCCAGCACCGCGAGCAATTCCTCGAGAACTTGAGACAGAGATGGAGGGAGAAGATGCCTTAGGCGAAGGGCAACTAAGGCACTTCTTCCCCTTTTCCTTTTTTAAGGGCTGTCAATGCCCTTTTAACAGCACCACCCGGCTGGCCGGAGATTCGTCGATGATACCGTAGCCTGTGGACCTAGCCAGCTCCTCGGCGAAGGCTTTTATCTCCGCATGGGAGGCCATGAAGGAGGGCCCCAGCCTCGACCTCGAGAACCCCACCGCGAAGTAGGCCTTGGCCTCGACGAAGTCAGGCTCGGCCTTCTCGATCAGCCTCGAGTAGCCCTCCGCATCCTTCAGGTTCAATCCCTTGACTAGGGTGAGGCGCATGACCCTGCGACAGGAGAAGGAGCTCATCAATTCCAAGCTCTCGTTCAACCTCCTCCAACCATCTCTGACCTGCGGCCTGCAGGTCGCCTCGTAGGTCCCCTCGTCCGGGGCGACGACGGAGATGTAGAGCTGCGTCGGTTCCTTCAATTCCCTCAAGACCTCCGGGTGCAGGCCGTTCGTGACCAAGAAGCTGGTCATTCCTCGCCTATGGCACTCCTCTATCAGTTCGCTTATCTTGGGGTAAATCGTGGGCTCTCCCGCCAAAGATATCGCGCAGTGCTTGGGCTCTTGGGCCTCCAGCCATTTTTGCATGTTCACCCTGGGGTTCCCCTTGAAGCCGCTCAGGAGCTGCCGTTGGGCCGAGATCGCGCCGTCCAAGATCTCACCTGGTTCGTCGACGTCGCCTATCCAGCTTGGATAAGTTATGTCCACGTTCCTCCAGCAGAACACGCATTTGTGGTCGCAGAACGGGAGGCTGGGCGTGAGCTGGAGGCATCGGTGGCTCCTCACGCCTAGCTCCCTTCCGTAGAACTGTTCCTTGTAGCAAATTCCTCGATCGAGGAGGCTCTTCCTCGTCCAGTGGCAGACCTTAACGGCGGCATGTTTGTGCCTGCCCACAAGGCGGTACCCGCTCCGCTCCAGCTCCGCCAGCTCGCGGTGGAGGTTGGCCACCTCAACCACCGCTCGACTTGGGCTCGAGCATTCGCCGCAGTATCTGCATCGCCCGCTTCTTGGCCTCGACCAACTTCCCCTCGCCGGTCATGCTCGCCGCCCCGGCGTGGCCTCCGCCCGAGCCCTTGAAGTCCCTCGCCAGCTCCGACATCAGGTCCCCGAGGTGGAGGTTGGTCGTCTCCAAAAGTTCCTCCCTGGCCCTAGCGCATATCCTTATCCTGCCCTTGTCCTCGGAGCCCACGAGCGCGACGTCCGCGCCTATCCTGACGAACATCGCGGCCGCGTCCGCCTCGAAGGAGCCGACCTCCGAGAACACGACCAACTTTTCGTGGGGGTGGTGGAGCTCCGACCTCTGCGCGGCCTTGAGGAGGGCGACCCGCCTGGACATGTCTTCCTCCGGCTTGAGGGCCTCCAGCACCCGCCGGTAGTCCGCTCCTGCCCCAATCAGCGCGTGCACCGCCTCAAACGTCTCGCCCTTCGCCAGCCTGAACTGCCCGGTGTCGCTCACGATGCCCGCGAGGAGGAGGAATGCCATGTCGGGCGTGAGCTCCACGCCCAGCTCGCGGAGGAGCTGCAGGGTGAGCTCGGACTGCGAGGCCAGCTCCTCGCGCACGTGGTAAAGCTTCGCGATCCTCCGCATCTCCTCGACGGGCCTGTGGTGATCGATGACGACCATCTCAAGCTCTCCCGCCTTCCTCCTTATCTCCTCGCCTAACTTGCCCAGGTGCTCCAAGCTCGAGGTGTCCACGAGCACCACGACGTCGGCGTCGAGCGGGGGGTCCACCGCCACCTCCCGTTTGACGGCGTCCAGCACCGCCTTCGCCGTCCGGCTGATGCCCTCCGAGGTTCCAGCGAGGGCTCTGGCCCCCAGCCGATTGAGGGCCTCCGCAAGCGCTAGCGAGCTGCCGACGGCGTCCGGGTCGGCGTTGTGGTGGCAGAGCACCAAGATCCGCAGGCCGCGCCTGGCTGCATCAGCCAGGAAATCGACGAGCTCCCTCATGGGAATTCCTAGGTCTTATCCCGCCCCCACCGGCTGCCTAGACTTGAGCGCTTCCTGCAGCTTCTCCCGCATCTCCCGCAGGCGCTCGAGGATTCGCCCCTCCTGGCGCTCTATCGTTTTGATCCTCAGGTCGAGGGTCTCCTTTCGCTCCGTCAGCTCCTTCGCCAGCTCTGCCCTGCCCGTCTTTATCAAGATCCCCCCGACGCTCTTGTAGACGGTCGCCCCCTCCTCCAGCTTCTCTAGCTCGGCGAGGGCGCGCTCGGTCTCGCGGAGGGCTAGCTCCAGCTGTTGCTTCTGCGCGAGCAGCGCCTGGGCCTGCTGCTGCGCCTGCTGGTACTGCGCCAGTTGATGCCGCAGCTGCGGAGGAAGTTCTTCCATCTATTTCCCCACCGCCTCTATCGCATCCCGCGCGACCATCGTCCAACGCAGGAACGAGTTCAACGCCGCACGTAGGGCGGCAGTATCCCTTGCATCTATTTCTATAAATAAAACGTTTTTCCTCCTCGCGACCTCGACCTTGCACCTCGCCGTCTCCGGCAGCTCCTCCAGCTTCAGGGAGCTATGAATGGCCTTCGCCTTTTCCTCGTCATCGAACACGAGCTCGACCCTCGCGCTTGCCCCCTTCGCCCTCACCATAAGCTACCTCCCCCTTGAAGCTCGCCACGCGCAGCGTCGGCCCGATCGGCCCCGAGGTGGGAGACTCCTTGAACTGTAGCTCGAGCTCCCCATCGCCCACGACGAGGGCGATGGCCCCGCGATGGGACGAAGGCTCGACCAAGGGCAGGCCCCAAAGTGCGCTTAAAAGCCCGGCCAACTCTTGGGCCTCCGCGGAGCCCCGCCAGGCGATGGCCCCAACCTTTGCTTCAACCTTCCTGCCCAAGTCCCTTTGCAGCTCGACCTCGCGGAGCTCGATGTTCGCGTGGGACCACCTCCAGCCCGGCCCCGCGTGCAGGAAGCGGAGCTCCCGGGGCTGATCGACGCCGCTGTTTATTATCATGACCAAGTCGTGCCCCCTCGAGCCAGCCATCGACGCCAACCTCTCCACGGTCTTAAGCCCCCGGGGCACGTACTCCGCGCCGGGCAAAACCCTAGCGAGCTCCCTCCCGAGCAACCTCGCGCGGTGGGTGGGTCGCCTGGAGGTGGTTATCAACATCTACCTCGCCGCAACCTTGCGGACGACGCTTGAGCGGACCTTGAGGAGGATGCGGGAGCCGCAGAAGGGACACTTCGCCGATCCCTGCTCCATCTTCCCGAACGTCCTGCCGCAGCCGTTGCACCTATACACCCTTACCGCCCTCCCGTTCCGCCTCGGTCGGCGCCCCAGCTTGGGCCGCAGCGGTGGGCGAGGGCACGTACGCCCCGCTCGCGAACCTCACGCCGCACCGCTTGCACTGCCAGATCGCGGTGCCCACCCGCTTCACCCTGACCGCGCCGCAGCTGGGGCACTTGTGCGCCTGCCTTTGCTTGCGCTCGATCTCGGCGACGAGCTTTCTCACCTTGGTGCCGTACCTCGGCCCAAACCTGCCTGCCGGCCCGACCTTCTTCGTCCTACCCAAGCGATCACCCGATGAACTTCCTGAGCTCCTCGGCCTTCGCCCTGGCCAGCTCGTAGGCGGCCTCCAGCTCCTCGGGCGTGAAGCAGCCTACCCCTCCCTTCTGCATCGCGCATATGCTGCCGTCCTCCGTGGTCGTGATCGTCACCCTGGCCTCCATCACGTTCTCCTCGTCGAGGCACGGGTCGACCATCAGCCTCTCGTTTATCTTCGCGATGGTCACGGCGACGGGTTTCTTCGAGATGGGGAATTCCGGCAGCTTCCAATCCTCGACGTCGGGTGGCTTCATGCTCCAGAGCGCGGCGATCGCACCCAGCGCTGAGGCGTCGATCAAGTTGCCGTCGTGGTCGAGCACGTGGATGTCGACGAACACCGCCCAAACCTCCTCGCCTGGCTTGATCCCCAGCTTCTCGAGGTCTATGGCCTTCGACTCCCTGATCCCTCTGTCGACCACCCTCGCGAGCTCTATGGCGTTCTCGTCCGGCGGCCCGGGCTCGAAGGTGGGCGACGCCAGGGGCAAGAGCTCGGCGTTGACGATGAGCACGCCGCTGGAGGGCTCGTCGGGGAAGGGCTCCACCCGCTCCAGCTTCACGCCCACCAGCACTTGGGTGTTGCCGAGCTTGACGAGCGCCGAGCCCTGCGCCGGCTCGACGAAGTTCTTCTCCACGGATATCTCGCGGTACTGGTCGAGCGCGCGGCCGTCCACCCGCTTTCCCTGCCTCGCGAGATCGATGATGTAGTCGCGCTTGACCGTCGACACTATTTCGTACATCATTCTCCCTCCTCACGCTTCACCGAATACCTCTCCCTCAGGGCCTGCTTCTGAGCCTCGTAGATCTGCTCGCAGCCCTTGAACGCCAAGGAGAGGGCCTGCCTGAACTCCTCACCCGTGAAGTGACCATCCATCTGCAGCAGGGTTATAAGCTTTTTCCTCGGCATTATCGCCACCGGCATGTCCGTAGTCCCCCACTGGTCCTCCTCGCTCGTGAGGTCGAGCACTATGGTGCCGTCCACCTTGCCGACGGCGACCGCCGCCACCAGGTCCCGCATCGGTATGCCCGCGTCGGCGAGCGCCACCGCGGCGGCGGTGATGCCCGTAGTCCTCGTGCCCGCGTCCGCCTGGAGCACCTCGATGAACACATCTATCGCCGCCCTCGGGTAGAGCTCTAGGAAGACCACGGGCTCGAGCGCCTCCCTCGCCACCTTCGATATCTCGACGGAGCGCCTATCCGGGCCCGGCCTCTTCCTCTCCTCCACCGAGAACGGGGCCATGTTGTAGCGGCACCTCAACACGGCCGTATCGGGCTGCTGGAGGTGCCTGGGGTGCATCTCCCTCGGCCCGTAGACGGCGGCCAATATCTTGTTCCTACCGAGCTCGACGTAGGCGGAGCCATCCGCCCTCTTCAGCACCCCCGCCTTTATCCTCAACGGGCGCAACTCGTCCGGCGCGCGGCCGTCCAACCGCTTGCCGTCGACGATCAACCTTTCCGGCTTTTCCATCTACTCCCCTCCCTCCGATTTTAACTTCTCAAGCATGGCGCGCACCCTGTCGGTCAAGCCCGAGGTGTGCGCCTCCCGCTCGATCATGAGCAAAGCCTCGACCACGGCGTTCACCATTCGCTGGTCGTCCCCCCATATCATCACCCTCCCGTTCTGCCCGACCTTGAGCCTGCAGCCGCTCACGCTTTGGAGGGTGTTGAGCATCGACCCCTTCCTCCCTATCACCCTCGGGATCTTCGCGGGCGAGATCTCCACTAGCTTCCCCCCTTCGACCCTCCCCAGCCCCGGCTCGCCTGCCTCGAGCTGGACCCGCATGAGCTCGTCCACGTCCTTCACCTGCGCCACCAGCACGTCGCCGACGTCTAGATACTTGCTTATGTCCTCCCGCATGAGGTCGACTTTCCTGCGCAGGAGGTCGGACACGAAGAGGTTGCCCACGTAGGGCGAGTTCAGGTCCAGGATCCAGCCTGAGTAGTGGGTGTCTATCACCACCCCTATCACCACATCCCCCCGCTTGGGTATGTATCGCCCCTGAAGGGGGATGACCCTGATCTCCTGCCCGTGGAGGTCCGCAAGCCCCACGACCGATGAGTAGATCCTGCTCCCCTCGCGGAACGCGCCTTGGCGTATCACGTAGCCCCCCTCCGCCAGCAGCTGGCCCGGCACCACCAGTTCGCGGTTTTGGACGTGGAGCACCTAGAGCACCTTCGTCTGCGCCTCTCCCCTCGTGAGCTCGTTGAGCTTGTCGAAGAACTCCGCCTGCACGCCCGCGGGGATCTCGATGATCACCGCCCAAGAGCCGTCGTTTAGCCACTGCTCCTGCCTCACCGTGCCGAAGCTCCTCACCACGCGTTGAGCCCTGCCCACGTAGGTGGCGGGGATCTTGACGGCTATCTTCCTCACCTCGAACTTCAGCGGCAGGATGGGCTGCAGCGCCTTGACGATCGCCGGCAGCTGCTCCTCGGCGCCCTTGAACTCGTCGACGTGGACGCCCGCTTTCTCGAGCGCCTCCTCTATCCTCGCCGGCGGGTGGGGCAGGCCCGTCTGCGGGTTTATCGCCCGCCTGGAGAGGAGGGAGACCACTTGCCTCATCCTCTCCTCCCTCATCCTGCGGCGCTGCTCCGTCGTTACTTGAATCTCTCCCCTCCTGATGATCTCCTCCGCCGCCTTGAAGGGGTCGGTCGTGCCGAGCAACTTTTGCACCATCTCGTCGGATGCCTTCTCGCCCTTTCGCGCGTCCTTGAAGATCTTGTCTATCGCCAGCGCGCTTCGCACGTCCACGCCCTGCCCTGACTTCAAGGCTAGGGCTAGGTCGGGATCGACGAGCACCTCGAAGGTAGTGCCGTGTATGGATAGCCTCGCGATTACCGCGTCCTCCAGCCTAACCATAATTGGCCCCGCTACTCCTCGGCGGGCTTGGCTGGGGACTTGGAGCCGAGCTGCTTCACGTATTTCGCGATCTCCTCGGTGGTGAGCTTCGCGAACCTCTTCGTCTTCGTCGGGACCACCGCCATCTCCACCTTATCGGGCTCTAGCTCCCCCTCGATGACCCCTCGGAGGGCCTCGAGGGCTAGCAGGATGGCGTCGTCCAGGCTCATGGTCTCGTCGTACTTGCGCTCGAGGAGCTCGGTGACCGTCGTCGCCCCTCCGCCTATGGCCTGCGCCTTGTAGGCGGCGACGACCCCGCTGGGGTCGGTCTCGAAGAGGTGCGGGCCATCAGCGTCGACGCCCGCGATGAGGAGCCTCGCGCCGAAGGGCCTGACGCCGCCGTGCTGGGTGTAGAGCTGCTTTATGTCACCTATGCGCTTGGCCAGAGACTGCACGCTTATGGGCTCGTCGTAGCGCAGGCGGTTGATCTGCGCCTCTATGCGCGCGTGGTCGATGAGGATGCGCGCGTCGGCGATAAGTCCCGAGGCGGCGGCGCCTATGTGCTCATCTACCTGGAAGATCTTCTCGATGGACACTTCCTCCACCAGCTTGCTCCGAACCCTCTTCTCCGCAGCCAAGACCACGCCTTGGTTGACCTTGATGCCCAGGGCGGTCAGGCCTCGCTTGACCGCCTCCTGGGCGTATTGGACCTGGAAAAGCTTGCCGTCAGGGCTGAACACGGTGATCGCCCTGTCGTATCCGGCACCGGGTGGCACAAAAGCCATTTTCCATCCCTCTCGTCAGTGATCGTGATGCTATAATTCGTAAAGCGGGAACATATATAACCCTTTGCCAAATCCTAAATCCAAAGTTCGGGGTTGGTGCCGCTCCCCTCCAAAACGATCGCTGGTCACACCGCGGTGGAGGCCGATGTCATCAGGTTTTACTTCACGTCCTTCGCCACCCGAAGAGGATTTCAAGACCGCCGCGAAACCATAGTCAAGTCGTCGCAGCTGGACTTTTGGCGGCCCTGGGATGTCGCCAAGCATAGGCCGCCCCCATCTCCCGCATAACTGCAGCAAACAGCAAACTTCCATGAACGCAGGGCCCGTCTGGGAAACTCGCCTTTCGACGGCTACGCGCGTCGATCCGTTAGACACATATACACGGCATTTGTCGATGTCCTTTTCAGCTTTTAACGGTCTTTTTTCGCAAAAATTAGCTTTTATAGACCTCTTTTGGTCATCTCCCCCTCTCAGGGTCGCAATGCTTAAATAGGGAGGCGGTATATGTAAGCCCGCAATTAAATGAGGTGAATGGATGAAAAGTAGGAAATTGTTACCAGCGATCGTAGCCGCGTTGATGATCACCACCATGCTTTCGATGCTCTCCGCGTCGACCACAGCTGCGACCCACGTGCCCAGCATCGAGATCGCGCCCAAGTTCGTCATGCAGAACATCTCCAAGGTCTTCACGCTCAAGGTCACGAACACCTCTGGCGACCCCATAAACAGTGTCAAGATCACCATACCCAGCGGCTTCTCGAACTTGGCGGCGGTGGCGAAGGTGCCCAAGGACAACCTGCTGACCTGCGTCGACGACA
>CAKZTQ010000016.1 GCA_937921735.1 uncultured archaeon | reverse complement strand
CCGCATAACGGTTCTGAGAAGGGGAAAAGTGGTGGCGAGGATAGAGACGAAAAGGGCTGACAAAAAGAAATTGGCTAAACACATGGTGGGGAGGGAAGTGGTCTTCCGGGTTAAAAGGGTACGAACGAGCAAAGGTGAAGTAGTGTTAGAGGTCAAAAACTTGTGGGCTTTGAGCGACAAAGGGGTGCCTGCAGTTAAGAACGTTTCCTTTTTCGTACGTGAAGGGGAGATTCTCGGAATCGCCGGTGTATCTGGAAACGGACAAAGAGAACTCGCTGAAGTGCTCACTGGACTCAGAAAGGCCGAGAGCGGAAAGGTTTTTATCTTGGGGAAAGACATGACAAACAAGTCACCTAGAGAAATCTTAGACCAAGGTGTTGGGCACATTCCAGAAGATCGAATAGGGGTCGGTCTGATCATGGATTTCTCCGTCAGAGAGAATTTAATCCTCCAGACCTACTACAAATCCCCATACGCCCACCCTTGGTTTTTACCCTTTAAAAAGAACTGCTTCCTGAAAGAGGAAGCGATCAATGAGCATGCAGAAAGGTGGGTTAAAGAATTCGGGATCATGGCACCCAGCATATATGCTCCGGCGAAAACTCTTTCGGGTGGGAACCTTCAGAAACTCATTCTGGCTAGGGAGTTGTCGAGGAACCCGAAGCTGCTTATCGCCAACCAACCGACCAAAGGACTTGATGTCGGAGCGACCGAGTATATCCGCAAAAAAATGATGGAACAGAAAAAGAAGAAAGTGGCCATCCTCCTCATCTCAGAAGACCTAGATGAAGTGATTTCAATGAGTGACCGAATCGCCGTGATGTATCAGGGGGAGATCGTTGGAATACTCTCGGCCACCAAAGCGAGACTTACGGAAATAGGGCTTATGATGGCTGGAGCGAAGCGAAAAGTCAAGAGCTTCTCTAACTTTTCCAAGAGTTTCTAAGAAGAGGAAACTCCGAAAAGGGGACTTCTTTTACTTGACGGATGAGGAAAGTGCTTGAAATGTTGTACTAGTTAGAGGTTCGATAAAGCTGAGTGGGCAGATAGGGCACACTTCTTTGAATATGGTCCGGTTGTGGATTGGATCAACATGTGGGGATCGTTTCTTGATCCTAGCTGCGTTAAACATCATGGAAGTTAGTTATTTTAGTGGGTATGGCTTAACCTCAGGCATACATAACATACATAATAAAAGTTTGTCTATTCAAAATTAATGCTTTATGATGTAGTTTTTGAGTTAAGTCGAAAACCTGAAAGCCAGAATGATGATTATCGGAGCTAAAATCAGTGAAACGGATTGTAGAAAGTCGGAAAGCCTTTAGTCAAGGGTGAAAAAACTTTTCGAGATCTATTTTAATTCTTTTCGTTCTGGCTACTGGCTCCACCCCAGCAAGACTTTTATGTTCGCCGTCCAATCTCGCTTTGGTGGGGCCGTAGTGTAGCTTGGTTAGCACGGCGGGCTCCAGCGGATGTTGTGGGTCAACTGATGTCGAGATGATGACCTGCTGGAGCGGTGCTCCGGAGAGACCCGCAAACCCGGGTTCGAATCCTGGCGGCCCCACCATGACCATCCCCAAAACATGTTCTTTTCGCGGCGAGAAACACATTTGAGGCATCGGGAGAAAATCATAAGGGCGTGAGCACCGTGGCACCGAGGTGCAACCATTGTGGGGCTAGCGCCGAGATATACCTCGACTACGCGAGGCTGAACCTCTGCCCGGCGTGCTTCAAGAAATTCTTCGAGAAGAAGGTCAAGTCGACCGTCTCGAAGTACGGGATGATAAAGCCGGGGGACAAGGTTCTCGTCGCCGCCTCCGGCGGAAAGGATAGCTCAGCCCTCCTGTTCGCGCTCAAACAGCTTTATCCCGATGTGGAGCTCAAGGCCCTCCACATCAACTTGGGGATCTTCGGCTACTCCGACGAATGCGAGCAAAAATTCCGGGAGCTGGTCGAGGACCTAGGTGTGGACTTTGTGGTCTTTGACCTCAGGGAAGAGCTTGGAATCTCGATGGACGACTTTCGGAGGACCGTCTACAGGCGGAGGCTCTGCTCGCCATGCGGCACGATCAAGCGCTACCTCATGAATAAACTGGCGTACGAGGGGGGTTTCACCAAGCTCGCCACCGGCCACAACTTGGACGACGTTGCTGAGGTGTTGCTCAACAACTACCTCCACGGCAAGGTTGAGCAACTGGTGAGGCTCAAGCCGGTACTGCCATCGATCCACCCAAAGTCCGTGGCGAAGATTAAGCCGCTTTGGGAAACGACGGAGATGGAGGACCTGCTCTACGCATCTTACCAAGGAATCCCCTTCAGGACGGTCGAGTGTCCTCTCTCGGCGGGCACGAGGAGCCTGAGGTGGAAGAGGTTGATCAACGACGTGGCGGGCAAGGTTCGCGGTTTCAAGCATACGTTCGTGAAATCTCACGTGAACAAGGTCCTCCCCCTGCTCGAGAGATCCACTCCGCTACCCCCGCTTGTGGAGTGCAAATCCTGTGGGATGCCGTCCTCGAGCGAGACCTGCGCCTTCTGTCGGAGGATCCAGCTGGTGAGGGGCCCAGCCTAGTTAAAAGTGTCATCGAACCCGCCCTTGTAGTAAGGGATCTCGACCGCCCCCGGCCGCTCAAAGGTACCCTTTACGAAGTCCCGCCACCTCCTCATCGGGCTATTTTAGTTTTGCGACCAACGGACGGCTAATGCTTTATACGCCTCGGCGAAGTGTTTTTGGATGGTGATGGAACGCCGGCGGTCATAGGCAAGGTATCCGCGCGCAAGATCCTCGACAGCCGAGGGAATCCGACCATCGAGGTGGACATCGCCGCGATGGATGGCTCCGAGGTGGTGGGCTTCGGAAGGGCAGCAGCGCCTAGCGGGGCAAGCAGGGGTAGACATGAGGTGGTGGCCTTTCCGAGGGGGGGCGTGGACGAGGCCATCGAAAAGGTGGCCAAGCTCGTCGCCCCGAGGCTGATCGGGATGGACCTCGAGCGCCAGCAGGAGATCGACGCCCTCCTCAAAGAGCTCGATAGCACATCGAACCTTCGCAGGATAGGCGGAAACACAACGGTAGCCATCTCGATAGCCGTCGCGAAGGCGGCTGCCGCGGCTCAGGGATTACCCCTCTACAGGTACCTCGGCGGCGAAGGGGCGACCGCGTTGCCGTATCCGCTGGGGAACGTGCTCGGCGGCGGGGCGCACGCGGGGAGGATGGCCCCGGATGTACAGGAGTTCCTGGCCATACCGGTAGGCGCTAGAAAGTTTGCGGACGCGGCGTTCGCCAACTCCCGCGTGCATAGAAGGGTAGGAGAGCTGGCCGGGATGAAGGACAAGACGTTCACGGGGGGCAAGGGGGATGAGGGCGCCTGGGCCCCGAACATGGGGAACTTGGATGCGCTTGAGGTGGTGGCGCGGGCCTGCGAAGAGGTCAGCGGGGAAGTCGGCTTCGAGATAAGGCCAGGCATAGATGTCGCCGCCAGCGAGCTGTACGACGAGAAAAGGGGAAAATATGTATACGAACGCGAGGGCATAGCCCGCGACGCCGGCGAGCAAATAGAGTTCATGCTCGAACTCATCCAGACCTTCAAGCTCTTCTACGTCGAGGATCCACTGCGGGAGGACGACTTCAGATCCTTCGCCGAGCTCACCCGCAAGGTGAAGGGATGTTTGATATGCGGTGATGATCTCTTCGTCACAAATGTCGCCAGGATAAAAAAAGGCATCAGGATGGGGGCGGCGAACTCCGTGCTCATAAAGCCCAACCAAGTGGGTACCCTGAGCGATACCCTCGCCGCCGTTAGGTTGGCAAAGGAGCATGGCTACGTGCCGGTGATGTCGCACCGCTCTGGTGAAACGCCGGACGATGCGCTGGCCCACTTAGCCGTTGGCCTAGGGTGTCCCATCATCAAGACTGGCGCCGTAGGCGGCGAGCGGGTGGCAAAGCTTAACGAGCTCATCCGCATCGAGCTCGAGTTCGGCGCAAACGCGAGGATGGGGGAATTGCCGCTCAAGTGAGCGGCTCGACCGCGAGCCGAAGCACGATAACCTTTTTTGCGTTGCGGTATCAGTGGTGTTAGGTACAAACATGTGCGTTAAGAGGCATACTTCGGCCATCAGCGAAATTCGTGAAAAATGGGGTGTCTCCCATGGAAGCTGGCGAAATAGCTGAAGGAGAGGTACTCGTCGATTTGGACCTGTACCTGTCGAGTGGGGTACACATAGGCACTAGACAGAAGACAGGCGCGATGGTGCCCTTCATCTACCGCGCTAGACCCGATGGGCTTTACGTGCTAAACGTGCGCAAGACCGACGAGCGAATCCGGTTGGCCGGCAAGCTCATAGCGAAGTTTGAGCCCGAGAAGGTGCTGACGGTCTCGGCCAGGCAGTACGGACAACAGCCCGCCTTGAAGTTCGCCGAGGTCACGCGCGGAAAGGCGATCGTGGGCAGGTTTATCCCTGGCACCCTTACGAATCCCTCCTATCCGGGATACATGGAGCCCAGCATACTCATCGTGACCGATCCCATCGCGGACGAGCAACCCCTTCGCGAGGCCGCGGAGATAGGTATACCGGTAGTTGGCCTTTGCGATACCGACAACGAGACCGCGGATGTGGACTTGGTCATCCCCACCAACAACAAGGGCAGGAAGGCCCTAGCGCTCGTCTACTGGTTGCTCGCGAGGCAGGTGTTGAGGGAGCGAGGCGAGCTGGCGCCCGATCAGGAGCTCAACGTCACAGTGGAAGAGTTCGAGACCAAGACCGAGCGGTGAGCCCTTGATGCGAAGACCCGCGGTAGCCGGGACCTTCTACGAGGGCGATGCCGGCTCGCTCAGGGAACAGATCGAGTGGTGCTACACCCATCCCCACGGTCCGGGTGAGGTGCCCCAGCTTCGCCCAGGAAAACGCTCGCTAGTAGGCTTGGTATCGCCGCACGCAGGTTACATGTATTCCGGCCCCGTCGCGGCCCATGGGTTTGCCTACATGGCGAAGGACGGAAAACCCAACTCGGTGGTGATCCTCGGCCCCAACCACACGGGATTGGGCTCAGGCGTCTCGGCGATGGTTTCGGGCGAGTGGCTCACGCCTTTGGGCAGGGTTCGGGTAGACCGACAGCTAGCGGAGGCGATCAGGAAGGAGTGCGATCTGATAGACGTCGACGAGCTGGCGCACGCCCACGAACATTCGATAGAGGTGCAGCTCCCATTCCTCCAACATCTGTTCGGGCAGGACTTCGCCATCGTGCCGATTTGCATGATGATGCAGGACGAGGAGACCAGCGAGGAGGTCGGCTCAGCCATCGCCAAGGCAGCTAGAGGCAAAGACGCGGTCATCATCGCATCCACTGACCTAACCCATTACGAGCCTCAGACATCTGCAACGACGAAGGATAGGAAAGTGATAGACAAGATCTTAGCTCTCGATTGGCGGGGTCTGCTTAGGGTCGTCTACGAAGAGGACATAAGCATGTGTGGCTTCGGACCCGTGGCGGCCATGTTGCGCGCGGCGAAGGATCTCGGGGCCAAAAGGGCGGAGCTCTTAAAGTACGCTACCAGCGGCGACACGGCAGGCCCGATGGCCCAGGTGGTTGGGTATTGTTCCATCGCGGTGACTAGGTGATCCAAACGAAGCCCCTGATAGTGAAGCTCGGCGGGAGCGTGATAACCGACAAGCAAAGGAGATTCTCGGTGAGGCGGGAAACGCTCAGGCGGATCGCCAGGGAGCTGGCCGCAGCCAAGGAACCGCTGATAGTGGTGCACGGAGGGGGGTCGTTCGGACACCCGATCGCATCGAAGTATGGCATAGCAAAGGGATACGCGTACAAGCGGCAGCTCATGGGTTTCTCGCTCACGCATCGAGCCATGGAGGAACTAAATCGCTACGTCGTCGATGCCCTCAAGGAAGCGGGCATACCCGCGATGACCATTCAACCCTCGGCATGCGCGGTGGTGAGGAACGGCAGGATCATATCCATGGAGCTCGCGCCCATTCGAAAATTGCTGGAGTTAGGCATCACGCCCGTGCTCTACGGCGATGTGGCGCCTGATTTGAGCAGGGGCATGAGCATCCTATCCGGCGATCAGCTCGTCATGTATCTCGCCCGAGAGCTGGGGGCATCGCGCGTAATCTTGGGCGTAGATGTGGACGGTTTCTACACCGCGGACCCTAAGTCGCACAAGGACGCAAAGCTCGTACGCGAGGTGACCCCTGAAAGCTGGCGGGATCTAGCGAAATCCGCGAACAATTCCAAGGTCAAGGACACAACGGGGGGGATGTCCAAAAAAATCGAGGAGCTACTACCGCTTGCTGAGCTAGGAGTGGAGGCGGAGATAGTCAACGCGGCAAGGCCTGGTATTTTGAGGCGCGCGGTTTTAGGTGAACGAGGGCTGGGGACGAGGATAATCGCGAGGTGATGCATTGGGCGAGACCGCCAACCGTAAACTCGAGCACATCGAGATCTGTTTGACCAAAGACGTTGAGGCTCGCAACAAACGAACGGGTTTTGAAGACGTTGAACTGGTGCACAACGCGCTGCCGGAGTTGGATTTAGAGGACGTCGACCTCCGAATCCCGTTTTTAGGATCGGAGCTGGCGGCGCCCGTCATCATATGTGCAATGACGGGTGGACACAGAAGGGCTAGAAAGCTCAATTTGGCCTTGGCCTCGGCGGCCCAGGAGCTTGGCTTGGCCTTCAGCGTAGGGAGTCAACGCGCGGCGCTCGAAGACCCGAAGCTCGCTTACACCTACAATGTGCGCGGCATTGCGCCCGATGTCTTCCTCATAGGTAACTTCGGGATGGCCCAGCTAGCGCAGGGCTATGGTCCAAAAGAGGCACGCAGGGCTATGGAGATGATAGATGCAGATGCCCTTTCCATCCACCTAAACCCGCTGCAAGAGGCCGTGCAACCCAAGGGTGAACCCCGTTATCGAGGATGTATCGAGAAATTCGCCGAGATCTGTTCAGCCCTCGATGCTCCGGTTATAGCGAAGGAGACCGGAGGAGGGATCAACGCGAGCGTGGCGAAGAGGTTGGCGAGCGCCGGAGCCTCCGCCATCGACGTCAGCGGCGCCGGGGGGACCTCGTGGGCCGGTGTCGAGGCCCTTCGAGCGAGGCCCAAGAACAGCCTGGGTGAGATCTTTTGGGACTGGGGGATCCCAACGGCGGTTTGTGTGGCGGAAGTGGCGAGAGCAGTTGACTTACCCGTGGTGGCGAGCGGTGGGATCAGGACCGGCTTGGACGCGGCCAAGGCCATAGCGCTCGGGGCCGACGCGGTGGGCATCGCCCTCCCCCTCCTCAGATGTGCGGCAAAGGGTGAGCGAGCTGTTGTCGCTTGGCTGAGGAACTTCCTCGATCAGCTCCGCGCCGCCATGTTTTTGACGGGCTGCGCGCGGGTGGAGGAGCTACATGAGGTGGAATTGGTCATCTTAGGCAAAACGAGGGAATGGCTCCAAGCGCGAGGATTGAACCCGGATGAATTTCGCCGGGGGTAGGGAGATGGTCATCGAAATAATCCCCTTAGGTGGACTCGGAGAGATCGGCAAAAATATGACCGCCATCGGCTTCGACGGCGAGTACGTGGTGGTCGATATGGGAATCAGACTTGACGCCATCCTAGGATTTGAGGACGTCGACATCGGTGGCATGAGCAGGGAGGAGCTTATAGGCATGAACGGCATAGCCGACGATACTGCGCTGCGCGGAAAAGATGTAAAGGCAATAGTGCTGACGCACGGACACTTGGACCACATCGGTGCCTTCGGGAAGCTCGCCCACGCGTACGATGCGCCAGCTTACGGTACACCTTTCACGGTGGAGCTGACTAGACACGTGATCCGAGAGGAGCGTATGTTCGACATCGAGAATGAACTGAAGCCGGTTATGCCCGGTGACATCGTGGACATTGGCGACATCAAGCTGGAATTTATTGGTGTAACCCACAGCATCCTGCAAACGGTGGTGGTGGCGATCCACGGCCCGGCGGGCACGTTGCTCTACGCGAGCGATTTCAAGTTTGACGATGAGCCCTTACTGGGTTATACCACCGACTATTCCCGCCTCAAGCAATTGGGCGATGAAGGGGTGCTGGCGGCGATGATCGGAGCCGTCAGGATGAACGAGCCGGGGCCCACCCCCTCCGAGGCCCACGCGAGGGAGATGTTGCGCGAGGTCATGAATAGTGCGATCTCCAGCGGGGGAGGGGTCCTCGTCACGACTTTTTCGTCACACATCACCCGCATCAAATCCATCGTGGACCTCTCCTACGAGTTCGGGCGCACCCCCCTCATCCTCGGGCGATCCCTCCACAACTATTGTACCATCGCGTCCAAGCTGGGCCTTGTGGACTTCCCGCCCGAGTTGCACATCCACGGACGCCCAAATGCGGTACACAACCTGCTCGAGGAGGTCGAGGCCTCGAGAGACGATTACGTGCTCATCGTCACCGGGCACCAGGGAGAACCCACCTCCATCCTTACAAGGATAGCGAATGGTCAGTTGCCGTTGAAGATCAGGAAGGGAGACGAGATAATCTTCTCGGCCAGTACCATCCCAAATCCGATAAACGAGTCCAATAGGGAGCTACTGGAGGCAAAGTTGCGCGCCCAAGGAGCCCGAGTTCATAAGGACGTACACGTCTCGGGTCATGCCGGGCGGCAGGAGACGAAGGAGTTGATAGAACTCGTGAGGCCGGAACATCTCATACCATGTCATGGCACTATGGACAGATTAGAGCTAATGGCCGAAATGGGGCGACAGCTCGGGTATCCGGACGAGCGGATACATATACTTCAAAATGGCGAGTGCCTAAGGTTGGGCGAGTGAATGGAGCTTGATGAATACCTAGCGGAACTGGCCGGAAAGGTGGGGGAGGAGCTGGATAAATGGTTTCCTCCCGACACAAAACCAGAAATACTCGCGAGGGCCTCCAGACACCTACTGGAGGCGGGGGGAAAGCGGTTGCGACCCTGCCTCACCCTCCTCTCATGCGAAGCGGTTGGAGGCAAGGTCGAGGACGCGATCGAGGCGGCGGCGGCGCTCGAGCTCCTGCATACCTTCACCCTCATTCACGACGACATAATGGACAGGGATGAATTCAGGCGCAACGTGAAGACCGTGCACACCATCTGGGGCGAGCCTATCGCGATAATAGCTGGAGACGCACTATTCACGAAGGTGTTCGAAGCGCTTGCCGCGAACGCGAGGCGGCTCGGTCTCCCTGCAGACAGAACTTTGGACCTCTTCGAGACGGTGAGCAAGGCGAGCTTTGAGATATGCCAAGGGCAAGCTTTGGACATGCTGTTCGAGGACAAGCGAGATGTCGGCGAGGCCGAATACTTGGCGATGGTGAACAGCAAGACCGGAGCTCTTATGGAGGCTTCCGCTAAGGTCGGAGGGATTCTCGGGGGCGGGGGACCTGAGCAAATAAGGGCGCTCGCTGAGTACGGTAGGCTCGTGGGCGTGGCCTTCCAGATCAGAGACGACATATTGGGCTTGACGGGAGATAGGGACAAGTTCGGCAAACCCATAGGCAGCGATATAAGGGAAGGTAAGCGCACGCTGATGGTGGTCCGAGCGCTGGAGGTCGCGGGACCGAGCGATCAAGCGAAGCTATTCCGCGCGCTGGGCAACGAGCGGGCGACGGAAGCGGAAATCGCTGCTGCAATCGAGGTGATCAAGCGAACGGGCGCGATCGAGTATGCTGAGAAAAAGGCCGAGGAATTCGTCGCGTCCGCGAAGTCAAAGTTAAAGGCATTGCCAAATTCCAAGGCCAAACTGCTCCTGCTCGAACTCGCGGATTTCGCGGCAAAGAGGGAATTCTAGCTACTGCGCACTTGCGAACCGGCGATCGGAACTCGCCAACTCGTGGATGTCGTTGACCACGTCCACTATCGCGCATTCCAAGAGCTTTTCCCCTAAGAACAAATCCACGCGAACGCCCCGCTCTAACACTTCCTTCGCGTGTTGCTCCGCCCAACCGTAGCGTTTCCTAGCAGCCCAAAGCCCGACGAAGCCCACCTCCGGATAGCGATCGAAATCGACGTGCTCGGCGAGTTTTGAAACATCTGCTATCCCGATCGCTGCCCCCATGCTCAATTCCCCGGTGGCCGCGTGGGGGCCCTCGAGCTCGACGATTGTGTTGTTAAACCGTAGGCGCATTTCAAGCTCGCGTTCTAATGCCCCCATCTGTCCCCGTAGCGGCTCGTTGCCGCCGTGACCGTTTACCAACACGACCGCATCGATGCCCAAGGTCAGCCTCGCCTCCAGTAATCTAGCCCTTAACTCAGCGACGAGCCTTTCGAAAGTTTGGTGGCGACCGGTGTCTATCTCCGGCAGCTCATAGGAGGAGAAGATCACGCCGAGGAACCTAGCATCGGCTCGTTTCGCCGCCTCCAAGGCGACGTGGGAAGCTAGCTTGACATCGGTGTCGAGCGGCAGGGCGGCGCCGTGCCTTTCTTCATGTGACCCTAGCGCAAGGACGCCGATCGGTATCGACATAAGCTATGCCCTTTCCAAGCGCTCGGCCATCTTCACCGCGGCCTCTACGGCCCGCCTAGCGTACTCATTCACCCTCTCAAGCGCTTGTACCCGTGACATACCCGGACCTGAGATGCCCAGTGACACCGGTTTGCCGTACTGCACCGCCAGATCTAGGAGCTTTCGTGCGGTCTGCTGCATGATGACCTCATCGTGCTGCGTTTCTCCTTCGATGACTGCTCCCAGCGTAACTACGGCGTCCACGTCTTGACGCTCGATGAGCACCTTCGCAGCTAGCGGTAACTCGAAGACCCCCGGCACGAGCATCTCGGCCACTATTTCCGCGCGAAGGAAGGCAGCGTGCCTCCTCGCGAATTCCAGCATGGGACCGACCACTTCCCAATTGAACTCGCTGGCGGCAATGCCCAACTTCACCATCGGCTCACCTCCTTAGGGGACCGGCATCCGGGCCTCCCTCGCGCTGCCCGGTACCGGCTAGTTTGGTCAATTCCTCCGGCTTGAACAGGAGCCGGTATACGTTGCGCGCATGCTCGCGAGCCCTTTGCTCCGCAAGTGCGGCCAGCTCCTTTTCATTCGAGGCCTCGTCCTCGAACACGAAGACCTCGATCACGTGTTTGTTCGTCAGGAGCTGAACTAGGATCAAACCGAGCGAAGCCTCATGAGCACATTGTTTATCGATCGGCGCTTTCCCCGGCATGCCGAAAGCCATCGCGATATCGCAGCCCTCGTCCAACAACTGCTTAACGGCGACTGGCAAATCCTTAATTCCCGGCACGGTCTTGCGAGAGAAGGTGACGTTGCAAAGTTGCTTGAGCTCATCCATCGCCGCCTTGGCCATATCGTATCGCGCGAACGTTGTGTCTGCTATCGCAACCCTCATGTCAACGCACCGCCTCGCGGTAAGCGCGCGCGATTTCATCTCCGCCCAAGCATACGAGCCCCCTCGCCTCGGCGTACTCAGTCGCCGCCTTCAGGCTTAGGGCACGGTTCGTCCGTGCATCCAACATCTCGCAGATCGCCACCGCAGGCGTGATGCCTGCCATCTCCGCAAGCGCCACCGCCAATTCCGTGTGGCCCCGGCGCTCGTTCAGTAGCCGGTCGGCTGCTCGCAAAATTGGCACATGGCCGGGGCTGCGAAAGTTTCGTCCGAACTCCTCTACGGCCCGCCTCTTGAGGGCTATCCCCCCCAGCTTGCCCAGCTCGCTGATGGTGAGCGCACGGTCGATATCGGTTACGCCCGTGCGAGTTCTTCGGTGGTTGACCGAAATCGAGAAGGCCGATCGCTCATCGTACGGCAAATCATTGGGCTCGATCACAGCCAGCACGTCATACCGCTCGGAAGCTAAGGCATAGATGTCGGTCATGTAGGGCAGGCCCAAGTTATCGGCGATGCGTGGATGTAAGGCGACGCAGATCAACCCACCCCCGTCCAACCTCATCCTAGCGACGTGCTCCTGCGTCATCGCATCCGCCGCGATAACCAAGTCCACCTCATCCTCGCGGTTGTAGGCATCGTGAACCAGCACGAACTTGCCGGCGCGAAGATCATCTAGAGCTCTTTCGATGCTCAAACGCTCACCTCGATCTTTACGACATCCCCATCCTCGAGCTTAAGACTTTTGCGTAGGTTTTTCGGCGCTATCACCTCTATGACATCCGTATGGTGGCTCCTAGCGGGAAGGACGACCGCAACCTTCATCCCTTGTAGCGTGGCCGGGAAACACTTGACGGGCCCAAACGTGCGCTCCGGCGCCTTGAAGCCCTCGATGTGCTTCCCAGGTAGCTCGAGGAGCAGCGATCTGAGCTCCAGCGAACGGACGTCTAACTTAACGTCCAAAGTCCCTGGATATGGGTCGAAACCTAGCTCTCGCCTGAACTGTTGCCTGTATCCCTGTTGGCTCATGTAATAACTACCCTCTCCGAAACCGGAAACAACTCGTCCGGTGAGCTCAAAAACGCGGGGCTTGCCGCTGAGGATCGAGTCGAGCTCTTGATGTAAGGAGCGAAGGGCGGCTAAGCCCGCGGGGGTCAGCTGTATTCTTTGCCCCCGTGGCCCGGACGATCGTGAGATCAAACCGCCCCTTTGCAACTCCGCCAATCTCCGCGCCACCGTAGCTTGCGAGACGCCCAGCCGACGCGCCAGGGCTACGGTGGTAAAGGTACACGGCACCATATGTGCACCCGAGCGGGCCAACTCAAGCAGGATCGATAAATCCCGCATTTCCTTCACCATTCAAATTTGATTAGCTTTTCAATAATGAATAATATTTAAAGCTTGTGCGCCGTTTCGCGGTTTTTTTATAGAAGTTCACAAGACTAAAAAGGGGCATGAAAATGGCGAAGGTCAAGGTCGGCGTAAACGGCTACGGTGTGATAGGCAAGAGGGTGGCGGACGCCGTCTCGCTTCAAAACGATATGAAACTGGTGGGCGTCGCGGATATCGTCGCCGACTATAGGATTCAGGTCGCGGCAAAGAAGGGCTACCCGATCTACGCCTCCGTCAAGGAGGCCATCGAAGAGATGCGAAAGGGCGGGATAAAAGTCGCTGGCACGCTCGATGACCTCCTCGATGAGGTCGATGTGATAGTCGATTGCACGCCAGCGGGGATAGGCGCGAAAAACAAGGCGATCTACGAGAAGGCCGGCGTAAAGGCGATCTTCCAGGGAGGGGAGAAACACGAGCTAGTCCAAGCCTCGTTCGTAGCACAATGTAACTACAGGGAAGCCTTGGGGAAGAACTTCGTCCGCGTGGTCTCCTGCAACACCACGGGACTCTGCCGCGTGCTCGGGGCCATTCACAGCGCCTTCGGCATGAGGAAAGCTAGGGCAGTGCTTTTCAGGCGGGCGGTTGACCCGTGGGAAAGCCACAAAGACGGCATAATCAACACCGTCGTGCCGGAGACGCATGTACCAAGTCACCAAGGGCCTGACGTCAAAACTGTCATGCCGGAACTCGACATCGTCACCATGGCGGCGAAGGGGCCATACAACCTCAGCCACATTCACTTTGTCGTGGTCGAGCTGAAGCGTTCGATCGGAGTTGAGGCGGTTCTAGAGGCTTTGGAAAAAGCCCCTAGGATCCTGCTGATCCGCGCGGCCGACGGGTTCAAGGGACTGAACAGCGCTATCGAGCTCATGCGCGATCTCGGCAGGCCGCGAGGAGACCTCTGGGAGGTAGCGGTCTGGGAAGACATAGCCTCCGTCGTCGGAGACGAGCTCTATCTCGTGTACCAAGTACACAATGAGGCGATTGTCATTCCAGAGAACGTGGACGCCATCCGCGCGGTTACCGAAATCGAGCGCGACCCGATGCGATCCATACGTAAGACCGACGAGGCGCTTGGAATTGCCGCCTGAGGGGCTTGCATTGGAGTTCCCAACGCTCGACGACGTGGATGTTGCCGATAAGACGGTTCTCGTACGAGTCGACATGAACTCGCCGATAGATCCTAGGACCGGCGAGATACTGGACGATGCCCGCATCCGCGAGTGCGCGCCGACCATCGAGGAACTCGCGAGAAAAGGCGCGAAGGTGGTAGTCTTAGCTCACCAAGGGCGCCCGGGCGACGAGGACTTCACCACTCTCGAACGCCACGCTAAAAAGTTAGAGGAAGTTCTTGGCTTTCCTGTCAAGTACATCGAAGATATCCTAGGGCCCGCGGCACGGGAATCCATAAGGGGGCTAAAGTCGGGGGAGGTCTTGGTGCTGGAAAACGTTCGCTTCTGTGCCGAGGAAAACCTCAACCGACCGCCGGAGGAGCAAGCTCGAACTCACCTCGTTCGAAAGTTGGCTGAGCTCGTCGATATCTACGTGAACGACGCGTTCGGCGCCGCACATCGATCACAGCCATCACTGGTGGGCTTTGGGGAGTTGCTGCCAACGGTGGCCGGGCGACTGATGGAACGCGAGCTGAAGGGGCTTAGCCGTGCGCTCTCGCCCGAGAGGCCCTGCATCTACGTGTTGGGGGGAATGAAAGTAGATGACTCCCTCAAGATAATCGAAAACGTGCTAGGCAGAGGCATGGCCGATGAGGTCCTCACCGGAGGTTTGGTTGGACAGACATTTATGGCCGCGGAACGCGACATAGGCGAACCTAACCTCAAGCTACTGCTCGAAAGGGGCTTCGAAGGGGAAATTCATAGAGCCAGGAAGTTGCTCCTCTCGCACGGGGACAGGATAAGGGTGCCGCTGGACGTCGTCGTCGACGATGGGGGGCGACCTAAGGAGATCGCGGTCGAGGAACTTCCGACAAACCTGCCCATCTGCGACATTGGAGACGGGACCATCCGAAGGTACTCGGAGACGATAATCCGCGCGGGAACCGTCGTCGCGAACGGTCCGCTCGGCGTGTTCGAGAAGCCCGCATTCGCGCGTGGGACGTTCGAAGTGCTAAAGGCCATGGCGAACTCAAAAGCTTTCACCATCTTGGGGGGCGGACATGTGGTGGCCGCCGCGAGGGCAGCAGGCGTTATTGAGCGGATCAAACACGTGAGCACCGGCGGAGGGGCGTGCATAGCTTTTCTGTCGGGTGAGCCGATGCCGGTGGTTGAGGTGCTCACGAAAGCTAAGCACAAAAGATTTACTACGGCGTATAAGTCTACCGGGGGCATCCCTTGAAGCACATCGTTATCGTTGGTTTTGAGTCGGCCGGGCTCACCGCTGCGGCCGCCGCCCGTGCCACCGATCGCTCGGCCAAAATAACCGTAATCGAACGCCGTGGATACGCGATCTACCATCCGTGCGGCATACCCTTCGCGATAGGGGGAGATGTCTCGGACATAGAGCTCCTCATCGAACCAGCCCCACCTATGGTAAATGTAGAGGTGCGCACCTCTACGGAAGCGGTGGCCATAGACCCAGACGGACGGACGATCGAGGTGCGTGAGCTCAAGACCAACAAAGAGGAAAGCCTGAGCTACGATGCCCTAGTGCTCGCCACGGGCAGCTACGCCTTCAAGCCGCCCATACCCGGCATAGAGTTGAAACACGTCTATACCGTCAAGACGGTGGAGGACGGGCGGGCGATAATCGCGGCGCTGGGGCGAGCCAAAAGAGCTTTGGTCGTGGGGGCGGGACCCATCGGCATAGAGACCGCTATGGCGCTAAAAACGAGGGGATTGTCCGTCACCATCGTCGAGATGTTGCCCAACGTGCTGCCAGGCATGTTGGACCAAGACATGGCCGAGCTAGTCACTCAGAAGTTGCGAGAGGGCGGCATAGAAGTCATGTGTGGGCGAAGGGTGCAGGAGATTCGAGGGAAGGAAGTTGTAGAGTCGGCCATCGTGGACGGGCAGGAACTGCCCGCTGATATCGTGATCGTCGCAACTGGCGTCAGGCCGGAGGTTAAGCTGGCCAAGGAAGCAGGGATCGAGATTGGCGAGACGGGTGGCATAAAGGTGGACGATCACCTACGCACGAGCGCGAGCGATGTCTACGCGGCTGGCGACTGTGCCGAGAGCATTTGCCTCGTAACGAAGCGCCCCATCCTGAGCCAGCTCGCCACCACCGCGATAAGGATGGGAAGGGTCGCCGGCATCAACGCGGCGGGAGGAGATGAGGTCTTCGATGGCACGCTGAACACCGTGGTGACTAGCGCCTACGATTTGGAGATCGCCTCAACGGGCCTCACGTCTCAAAGCGCTCGGGCGGCTGGAATCGAGCCGATAAGCGGTAGGATCAGAGCCCTCAACAGGCCCAAGTACTACCCCGGCGCTACGCCGATTTGGGTAAAACTCTTGGTGGAACCGGTCGAGCACAGGATCATCGGAGGTCAGCTCGTCGGAGCAAAGGGTGCCGCGGAGCGGGCGAACCTGTTGGCGCTGGCGATAAGGAAGGGTATGACCGTCGAAGAACTGGTCAAGCTAGAGCACTGCTATGCTCCGCCTGTCTGCGATTGTATCGATCCCTTGGTGATAGCTGCGGAGGCGATCTTGCGCAGGCTTTGAACGACCTCACCGCGCTAGCTCCTCGATGTCCACGCCAAGCCTCCTCGCCATCGACGAAAGCTCGCTCCAAATTTCGTCGGGGATCGGAATGCCCTCCTTCAACCTCAGCTCGCGTATCCTTTGCTCGGGCTCGCCTGGAATCATGATCTCCTCTACCCCCGGCGCCTTCTTGGAACTCTTGACCTCCTTCACGAAGTTCTTGACCCTTGCCCTGAACTCCTCGAGGGGAACGAAAGCGGAGGGATCGATGGCGAGCATGAAATCCCCTTTGGTGCAGAATCCCTCGGTCGGCTCCAACGTGCCCCTCACCTCGCGCCCCACGCCCGCCCGCACCAGCGGCCCCGCGAGCAACTCGAGCACAAAGGCAAGAGCATAGCCCTTGACGCCGCCGAACGGGCTCAGCGCCCCGCGCAATCCTTCGGCTGGGTCCGTGGTAGGTCTCCCCTCTTGGTCTATCGCCCAACCCTCGGGTATTCGTTCGCCCCGCTTCATCGCCTCCACCAGCTTTCCGCGGGCGGCAACGCTCATCGCCATATCGAGCAAAACCGGTGGATCGGAGGGGATGCCTACCGCTAGCGCATTCGTGCCCAACAAGGGTTCGACCCCGCCCCACGGGTGCACGAGCGCGTCCGTTGTGGTCGTTACTATGCCTATGAGTTGCTCCCGCATGGCAAGCTCGGCGTAATAGCCCGCGATACCGAAGTGATTGGAGTTGTAGACCCCAACCGCCCCTACGCCGAGACGCTTCGATTTCTCGATCGCGAGCTTCATCGCCCGTGCGGCGACATAGTGTCCGAGGCCATGGCCACCGTCTATCAGCGCCGTCGCGGGCGTCTCTCGGACCACGCGCACGTTGGCTTTTGCCACGATAGTCCCGCGCTCAAGCGCGCGCAGGATGTATGGCAGGCGGAGCAGGCCATGGGACGAAAGCCCGCGCAGGTCACCCTCAGCGAGTACCTCGGCGGTTATGCTCGCCTCCTCCCCGCTAGCTCCTGCCTTCTCGAGCAACGCGCGGATGATCGCCTTCTCTCTCTCGAATGTCAAGATCATCGCATCCCCGAGCTTCCTACTCGAGCGCAGCTTTAAAACCCTACCAAGGTTGACCTCGACGAGCCACGATGGCGGTCAAAAGCGGTAAAAATCGCGGGCCCAAAGAATTATTAAGGTTTACAATTGTCAACTAAAGGGGGATCCCGGATGGCATTCGAGCTAAAAGGTGTCAATGCGGCGTTCACCACGCCTTTTAAGGAGGATGAGTCGCTGGACGAGGAAGCCCTGCGCAGGGACATCCAATACCTCGTCGAGTCCGGCGTGCACGGGCTTGTAGCCTGCTCGACGCCCGGCGAGATGGTCCTTATGAGCGAGGAGGAGAGAAAGCGCGTGATCCAGATCACGGTAGAGGAATCCAAGGGTGTACCCGTGATCGCGGAGGTGGGCTGCGCCAGGACCAAGGACACCATCGAGCTCGCCAAGTTCGCGGAAGACGTCGGGGCCAGCGCTGCGATGGCGATAACGCCTTGGTTCTTCCCCCAACATCCCCGCGGCCTACGCATGCATTACGAGATGCTCGCCGACTCCATCGATATCCCCGTCATCATCTACAACCTACCGAAGTACACCGGGGTGAAGCTGGACCCCAGCCTAGTCGATGTCCTGGCCTTCCACCCAAACATCTGCGGATTTAAGGACACCAGCGGGGACCTGGTCTACTTCCAAGAACTGATCGAGAAAGCCGGTGACCGCATCAACTTCGTCTGCGGCGCTGACGAACTCATCTTTCCCGCGCTTTGCGTTGGTGCGACGGGCTGCATAGCTGCGATGGCGGCTTGCCTTCCACACATGGTGCTGGATCTGTACAACTCCTTCCTGAAGAAGGACTACGAGCGTTGCAGGCAGATACAACTGAACTTGGTCAGGTTGAAGAACGAGTTCAGGAAGGTACCTTACCTCTATGGGCAAAAGCTCGTTCAGACATGGATGGGCAGGCCCAGCGGGCAGACTAGGATGCCCTTGGGTCCGATCACGGGCGTGGAGCGCGTGCTGCTGAGGAAGGGCATGAAAAAAGCGGGTCTGATCTGAGGCGGCTGAGATGTACGGATGGGCAGGCAAGCTGCTAGAGGTGGACCTGTCGGCGGAGAGGATAAAGGAGGTGGAGCTGGACGAGAAGCTAGCGCGGACGGTGATCGGTGGCCGCGGGCTTGGCGTCAAGCTACTCTATGAGAGGGTCGGGCCGGAGGTGGGCCCCTTTGACCCCGACAACTTGCTCGTGTTCGCGACCGGGCCTCTCACGGGCACGTTAGCCCCCACCTCCGGAAGACATTGCGTGATTACCAAGTCGCCGCTGACCGGGACCATATTCGACTCGAACTCTGGAGGCTATTGGGGGGCCGAGCTAAAGTTTGCTGGAGTGGATGCCATCGTGGTGAAAGGTCGGGCTGAAAGGCCGGTCTACTTGTGGATACACGATGGAGAGGCGGAACTGAGGGACGCCTCCGACCTCTGGGGCATGGGGGTGCATGCCACCACAGATGCCATCCTCAAACAAGTGGGCGACAGCAGGGCGAGGGTAGCCTGCATAGGGCCCGCGGGCGAGAGGCTGGTGAAGATAGCGGCCATCATAAACGATAAATATCGTGCGGCGGGCAGGGGAGGCGTCGGCGCGGTGATGGGGAGCAAGCGTCTCAAGGCCATAGCTGTGCGGGGAACCAAGCCCCCGAAGATAGCCGACGAGGGGTCTTTTAGTACCTACGTCAAGGAGTGCCAAAAATTGCTGAAGGAAGATCCGGTTACTGGCACGGCCCTACCGACTTATGGCACCGCGATATTGGTAAACATCATCAACGAACATGGGATATATCCGACGCGCAACTTCCAAACTGGCGTTTTCCCGACGGCCGACAAGACCAGCGGGGAGACGATAGCCGAGACGATATTGGTAAGGAAAAAGGGATGCTTCGCGTGCCCTATCGCCTGTGGCAGGGTGACAAAGGTCGGAGAGCTGGAGGGCGAAGGCCCAGAATACGAGACGCTTTGGGCCTTCGGCGCCCAATGTGGCGTCGATGACCTTGGAGCCATAGCTGAGGCCAACAACCTGTGCAACGACCTCGGCCTAGATACCATCTCCATGGGCAACACTATAGGCTGTGCAATGGAGCTGAGCGAGAAGGGGAAGCTAGATGGTCCAAGGTTTGGAGACGCGAGAGCGATAGTGGACCTGACTAGGGCGACCGCAATGCGTGAAGGCCTGGGCGATAAGCTGGCGGAGGGGTCGGCGAGGCTGGCGAGAGGGTATGGGCTCCCCGAGCTCTCGATGTCGGTGAAGGGCCTGGAACTACCGGCATATGACCCCAGAGGTGTTCAAGGTCAAGGTTTGGCATATGCCACGAGCAACAGGGGTGGCTGCCACCTCCGCGCGTATATGATAGGACCGGAGATACTGGGGGTACCGAAGCTGATGGAGCGGTTCTCGACGAGTGGAAAGGCGGAGATGGTCATCATATCCCAGAACTTATGCGCTGCCGTGGACTCGCTCGTGTTCTGTAGGTTTTCGATGTTCGCCCTCGATGCGGTGCAGTACTCGAAGCTGCTGACCGCCGCGACAGGCATCGAATTCACCGATGAGGACCTAATGATCGTGGGCGAGCGCATATGGAACCTCGAGCGGTTGTTTAACCTGAGGGAGGGCTTCAGCGCGAAGGACGATACACTGCCCAAGCGTCTCATGGAAGAACCGATGCCTGAAGGTCCATCGAAGGGCCGCAGGTCGTTGGTGGCGAGCATGCTCCCCAGCTATTATGCCTTTAGGGGGTGGACCCCCGAAGGCGTGCCTACCCGGGAAAAGCTTAGGGAGCTCGGCCTACTCGAGTCCTAGCCTTTTTAGGGGGCCAAGTTAAGTAAATTTTGGAACCCGCATGAGGTTCATGCAGGCTGCCGTCGATGCGATACTGAAGCATATCAGGAAATGCTGCGAGAAGCTCGACCCAAGACAGGTCGATGCCGCGGTTCAGGGGCTAACGTCGGCCGAGCGAATATTTGTGGCCGGAGCTGGGAGGTCGGAGATACTCGCCAGGAACTTTGCCCTTAGGCTCCAGAGGTTGGGCTTGAGGGCTTACATCGTCGGGGATGTCGCCCCCACGATAACCGCTCGCGACATGTTGGTGGCCATTTCCGGCTCGGGCGAGACCGATAGCGTCACCTCGATCGCCGAGACTGCCCGGAAAGTGGGAGCTAAGATCTTAGCCGTGACCTCGTTCCCCCAGTCGACTTTGGGGAGACAGGCTGACTTCGTCCTCCACGTGGCGGGCAGGGAGAAGCCTTGGGAAAGGGGATCTTACGTCGAACGCATGGTACAGGGCGAGCACGAGCCTCCCTCGCCCACCGGCGCACTTTTCGAAAGCGCATGCTTTATTTTACTCGAGGGGCTCTGTGCCGAGATTCTCGAGCGGAAGGGGGCAAGAACTCAATGGCAGAAGTAGATGAGCTGAGGACCACCTTGGATGAATTGCTCGAGGGTTCCAAGCTGGCGCTGGAAGGCGTAGGGGAGGAACAAATCTCAAAACTCCTGGAGATGATCTTCAAAAGCCGACACATCTTCGTCGTGGGCGCTGGGCGTTCAGGGCTGATAGTGAAGTCATTCGCGATAAAGCTCGCGCGCCTTGGGTTTGACATCAACGTCGTGGGGGAAACTGTTCTGGCCCACCCGGAGAGGGGGGATTTATTGATCGCGGTATCCGACTCAGGCGAGACCGCCTTCACCGTCAAAGCGGCGAGCATCGCTAAGCGACTCGGTACCAGCATCGTCGCGCTTACCTCGCGTCCAGAAAGCACGCTCGGCAAAGAGGCGGACGTCGTGATCACGCTTTCCGGTTGGAAGGAACCCTCTCTGGGGGAAGGCAGGGCAGAAGAAATGAGCGATAACGCGCTCTCGCCGGCATCGACCCTCTTTGAGGTATCCGCGATGATATTTTTGAATTCCATCGCGATGTGCCTCCAGAAGGTCAAAGGACGAAAAATCGGTGGATGAAGGTGCAAATAACCATAAAGCTTTTCGCTACCCTCCGCGAGGCGGCGGGACAGCGTTTGTTGATCGAGGAGGTACCCGAGGGAAGCAGCTTGGGCGATGTCGTGCGGAGGGTATGCGAGAGGCTTGGACCGGAATTCCGCAAACAGGTCCTAGATGAGCGGGGAGAGCCGGTGGAGCGGGTGAGGATCCTCCTCAACGGGCACAACATCGCATTTTTGGGGGGCTTTGCGGCGGGGCTAAAGGACGGGGACGAGATCGCGATGTTTCCGCCCGTGGGCGGAGGCTTTTAGCATCCCAAGAATTTCTTTATGGCTTTAAGGCCGATTTCCTTGAGCTCCTCCGCCTCTTCCGCCGTCCTGCCCTCGAGCACCATCCGCGCCTTGGGCTCGGTACCGGAAACTCGGATGAGCAACCAGCTGCCATTTCTGCGGTTTACCCGAATCCCATCGATCTCTAGCACATCCCTAACATCCCCGACGTGGTCGAGCAGGTAACTTCTGACGGATCGCATGAACTCGACCTTTTTCTCGTCGGGACAAGCGAAGTCCTGCGAGTACATAGGATAGTCCGGCACAGAAAAGGAAATGATCTCGGATAGCGGCTTTCGCTCGATGGACATCAGTTCCAGCAATTTCGCGGCGGTAAACACACCATCCGCCCAAGGGCCAAACTCTTTAAATACTAGCTTGCCGGGTTCGCCCGCAAAGACCGCACCGTGCTCAAGCATGGCGACATGAAAATCTCCGAGCGCGGTCCTGACGGTCTTGCCCCCCGCTTTCGCCACGACCTCTTCTATGGCGACGGAGGTGTTGATGCTCGTCACCACCACATCGCCCTTGCGCCTGACCGCTCGAGCGGCGAAGAGGGCCAGAAGCGCGTCGTGCTTTATGAAGTTGCCTTGTTCATCGACCACCGCTATCCTATCCCCATCTCCATCGTGGGCCATCCCAACATCGGCGCCGACCTCGCGCACCGTGCGCATGAGGTCGCCCAGGTTCCAAGGCTGGGGCTCCGCGGGCCTGCCCGGGAAGTGCCCGTCGAGATGGGAGTTCATCGTCACGACCTTGCACCCGAGCTCGCGAAGGAGGATGGGGGTGACGAGCGAGGCGACACCGTTCGCGCAGTCCACGACTACCTTGAAACCACGTCTGACCTTCACCGCCTTCTTGATCGCCTCTATGTATGGAGGGATCGCGTTGTAGCGCTCCACGCTGCCCAGCGAATCCCAAGTCGCGCGTTTGGGCGCCTTCTTTAGCACCAGCTCTTCCAACGCCAGCTCGTCCTCGTCCGTGAACTCCATGCCGTCGTCGCGGTAGAAGGCGATGCCGTTGTCGGGTGGGGGATTGTGGGAGGCGGTTATTATCGCCCCCGCACTCGCCGAGAGCTCCCGCGTCGTAAAGGCCAAACATGGTGAGGGCGCTAGTCCGATGTCGACGACGTTGCAGCCGCCCGCGAGAACACCAGCGATAAAAGCGTGGCACAACATCTCGCTTGAGGTGCGGGCGTCTCGCGCGACCACCACCTTGCCCCCGTCAACGTGTGATGCCAGCGCCATCCCCAGCCTTAGCATAAGCTCTGGGGTCACCTTGGTCGCCACGGGGCCCCTGATTCCCCTTGTGCCGAAAAGTTCCTTCACTCTCATGCTATCGCCACAACGATTTGGTTATCCCCAACTCCCGCAACTTGGCCCTCGTCGGCTTGCCCCTTTTGTCCCAGCCACGGAGTTTGTAGTATTCGCTGAGCATCAGCGACAGGTCCCTTTCCGTCAATTTGATGCCCTTGCAGGGGCCATGCGGAAGAGCCTCCTTCAACAGCCTGGGTGGCAAGGTATCATCTTTTCCGGAAATACCATCGCGGACGGCTAACAATCGCTCCAAGTTATATATCCGCTCCCCCGCCTTTAGCACGTCATCGTCTTTGAAGTTCCAGCCGGTCGTGACCATCATTATCTTAGCCATCTGCCTGGCGCCTATCACCCGCGAGCCCATGACGCAGACACCTATCGAATCCACTGCCGCACGTAGGTTTTGAAGATCGAATACCAGTTTAGCCTTCCCCTCCGTCGAAAACCTGTCGTACTTGCCCTCGAAGACCTCCGCCGCTAGCGTCCAAGCCTTCAAGTGGCACCCCCCTCGACAGGCCGTGGCATATGCCAACCCCATGCCCCAAGCGCCCCTTGGATCATAGGCAGGAAGCTCTAGACCCTTCACGTGCATCGCGAATTCCTCCGCGCCCCTCCTTATGCGCTTTGCCGCCCTCCGAACTCCTTCCGCCAATAAGTCACCTATGCCCTCCCGGTAGGCGATCCTGCGCAAGAGCTCCGCAAAGACCTCGTGGTTGCCGAACCTTAGCTCCAGCCCATCTACCTCCTCCCTGCTCAGGAGGCCACGCTCGAAGCATTCCATCGCAAAGCCGATGACGTTGCCTGTGGAGATGGTGTCCATGCCATAGCGATCGCACAGCAGGTTTGCTGCAGCTATGGCGTCGAGGCGATCCACGCCGCACTGTGCACCGAATGCCCAAAGCGTCTCGTACTCTGGGCCCTCTACCACGACACCGGCGTATGGACCATCCCCGACGACGCTCAGCTTGCCACATGCTATCGGACACGCGTAGCAGGCGGTATCCCTTTTCACCAAGCTCTCGCGCATGCTGGAAGCGTTTATCCTACTTGCTCCCTCGAACGCTCCCTCTTGAAAGTTCTTGGTGGGCCACAGGCCACCCTCGTTGACGGGGTCGACGAATTGAGGCGTCCCCCACTTTGAGAAGTTCTCGACCGCTTGACTTTGCTTCATCTCCGCCATGAGTTCTCTCGTCAGATCCATCAGCCCTTCTTCGTCGGCCACTTCCACTCTACCGTGACCCCTCACGGCGACCGCCTTCAGGCGCTTGCTGCCCATGACCGCGCCCATCCCGCCTCGCCCTATCGATCGAAGATCGGCTTGGATGCTGGCGAACCTCACGAGGTTTTCGCCAGCTGGACCTATGCGGGCGACACGGACGCGGTTGTCCTTGAGCTCTTTCCTTATCATCGCCTCCACTTCATCCGTGGTTTTGCCCCATAGCTCGCTGGCATCGCGTAACTCTGCCGCGCCGTCTTCAATGAGGAGCCAAGTTGGTTCCTTTGCCCTGCCGCGAATTACCACTCCATCGTAACCCGCGAATTTCAGCTCCGCACCGAAGAACCCCCCCGCGGAGCTGCAGCAGTAGAACCCGGTCAACGGAGACTTCGTGACCGCCTCCCAGCGGGCACATGCCGGCAGCGGCGTCCCTACTGCGGGACCAGTCATGAATACTAGAACGTTCTTTGGCGATAGAGGGTCGACGCCGCCCTCGAGCTCTTTGTGTAATATGGCCGCTCCGAGCCCGCGCCCGCCCAGAAAAGCATGCGCGAGTCGCTCGGGCGTAGAACGATCCTCAAGTTTTCTCCTGCTCAGGTCAACGTACAATAGCTTACCCGTGAAACCCAGCATCGGATCCCAGCCTTTTTTATTCGTGCTTTAATTAAAATGTCGAGGTATCTAGAAGTTTTTAATACTATTTTTCGGAATTAAAACCGTGATCAAATGAGGGTTAAGCTTTACTCCGCGCCCTTTTGCCCTTACTGTAAGATGGCAAGAGATTTCTTAATGCAGCACGGCGTCGAGTTTGAGGAGATCAACGTGCAAGAGGATCCCGAAAGGGCGCTCGAAATGATCCGCAAAAGCGGTCAAACTGGCGTCCCCGTCATTGACATCGACGGAAAAATCATAGTCGGCTTCGATAGGCAAAAGCTGATCGAGGCGCTAGGGCTATGAAGGCCGAAGAGCTGCTGGACTCGCTCAAGAGATATGCCGAGTCCCAAGGGTTCGACATAAATCCCGATAAGGACATCGTGAATTTCGTCGTCCAAGGGCTCCTTAGAAATGAAGAGAGGTTTGGGTATAGATATTGCCCTTGCAGGGCAGTGACGGGTGATAAAAAACTGGACGCGAAAATCATTTGCCCTTGCGCCTACCACAAAGAGGAGATCAAAAACATGGGGAGATGCCACTGCGGGCTTTTCGTGGCCAAGGCCCAAACAAGAAAATCTTAGCTGGGCCACTAATGCCGTCCATGAAAAAGAAAAAGCAAAACTTATTCAATGCCCCATTTTTTGGATACTTTCACTATAATGAAGATTACAATGCTATAATTATGAACGTTATCAGTGCGCCGAGGAAGTGCCCTATGCGGAAGGTCCTAACTCTATAGCCTCCCAATTGGTTTCTGATGTGAAGAATTGCAATACCGGCATTATCAAATCGTCCACTAATGCCTTGACTAGGGCTCCGAGGTATAAGCCAAGGATGAAGGCCACAGCCATCCCCATCACTTTGTATTTCGACAGAAAATCCATGAACTCCGCCCAGAATCCCTTGGGCGCCGGAGGTGCGGGCTTTGGCTCAAGAAGTCCTCTGATGCGCTTTAACTCCTCTAATATCTCATCCTCTTTGGCCATCTTTCCCGCGTTAAAAGTAGTTTTTGAATTTAATATTTCTTGTTTGTAGAAGGTTATACGATATTCTAATGGTTTGAGGTGCCAACCGCAAATAGGCAGCCGAAGGGAATCAGATTTTGACGATTGGGATCGTCAGGAGCGAGTGAGGTATCACCAACACCCTTGCGTCTTCGCCGAGGATCTTGAAAACATCCGCAAGCGCCACGTCGATGCTCGGCGCCGATTGGAGGAACATCCTTTGCAGCGCTTTCGGATTTAAGGCCGAGCCCGCGACGATGACCTTAGCGTGTTCGAGTACCCGTGCAAGCATATAGGCGCGTTGTTCGCCTGGCTCAAAGCCCAACCGCTTGCCCTTAGCCACCACATCGCTCGGCGTCTTAGCTCGCCTGAACATCGCCTCAAACCTTTTATCACCAATGCCCTCCGGACATGGTGCGGCAAGCACAATGGCGCCTCCTTCCCTCACCGCTGGCTTGGAGGCGAAATACGCATAGGTGACGCCGCGGGAAGCCTGATAGAGGTCGCGGTCCTTTGGGTGGCCGACCCCCAGCACGAGGACATCGGCTTGTCCTTTGATCGGCCTGATGTAAAGCCTACTCGCAAGGAGGGCTGCAGCCTCAAGCGAGGCATCGGGCTCGCCAGTAAAACATCGTACGAGCTCCTGCTCCGCATTCAACACGACGTTCACCGCGAACCTTAAGTTAGTCTTGCGAGCGATCTCCACGAGTTCGCGATGGAAGGGGTTTCCCTGAAGCACGCCGAGGCTGGTACCGGCTGCATCGATGAAGCGCGGTTGATGGGTATGGGCAATCGTCTGCACGCCTGCCGCACCCACCGCCACAAGCTTCCTCCCCCCGCTGAAGCCAGCGTACTGATGGGGCTCCACCACGCCGACGGCGATCACGAGGTCCGCCTCTGCGACGCGACGATTTACGTAAACGGGCCCTCCTGAACGGGTCCTGCCAAGGTAGACGAGTTGTCTCTCATCGAGTGGGTCATGGTTTACCACCTCGACCTGCTCGACGACGACGCCAAACTTCTGTCGCATCTCGTCCTCGCTCATCTTGCGGTGCATCCCCAAGCCTACCACCACTGAGACATCTTCAAGACTCACCCCGGCCCCCTGCAAGTCATCGAGGAGCATGGGAAGGATGATATTATCCGGGCAAGAACGGGTGTGGTCTGTCACCACTATGGCCACTCTTTGACCGCGGCCCACCAGTTTACCGAGCGGCTTTGAGGCGATGGGATGGTCAAGGGCCCGCCTGATCTCGGCCGTTGGGTCCCGCACCCCTTTAACGTTTAGGGGCCTCACCACGCCGAGGAGGTTCTTGCGCGGGAGCTCAAAACTAACACTCCCCTTCCCAAAAGCAACGGAAAGCTTGACCACGGGGACGATTTATTTACCGGATGGCGCTTAAAGTTAGCTGGTCGGTGATGAATTGCGGAGCGATGAGATCAAGGAAGGCCTAGAGCGCGCTGGACATCGAGCCCTGCTCCACTCGCTCGGGGTGACGCGTGAAGAGCTTGGCAAACCGTTCATCGCCATCGCCAACTCCTTCTCGGAGATCGTCCCTGGACACGTGCACCTTCAAAGGCTTGCGGAGGCCGTGAAGGCAGGCGTCCGCGCCGCCGGGGGCGTGCCGTTCGAGTTCAACACCATAGCGATATGCGACGGCCTCGCCCAAGGGCATGTCGGCATGTGTTATTCGCTGCCCTCACGCGATCTCATAGCGGACTCCATCGAGCTCGTGGTCGAGGCGCACAGGTTTGACGCGGTGGTGATGCTGTGCTCATGCGATAAAGTGGTGCCGGGCATGTTGATGGCTGCGGCGAGGCTGGATCTTCCGACAATAATCATCACCGGTGGCCCCATGATGCCCGGCGAGTGGCGGGGACAAAAGCTAACGCTCGTCGATGTAAGGGAGGCGATAGGGCGGGTGAAGGTGGGGAAGCTGACGGAGCTGGAACTGGAGGAAATGGAGCTGTCGGCCTGCCCAGGGGCTGGATCATGCGCGATGATGGCGACCGCGAACACCATGGCGGCCGTCACGGAAGCGCTTGGCATGAGCCTTCCTGGCTGCGCGATGATGCACGCCACCGAGGCGGCGAAGCTCAGATTAGCGGAGGAAAGCGGCAAACAGGTGGTCACGCTCCTTAAGCGGAGGATAAGGCCTAGCGACATTATGACACCCGACGCGTTTGAAAACGCGATCGCCATCGACGTCGCGCTCGGAGGGTCGACGAACACGGTGCTGCACTTGCCAGCGATCGCCAGCGAGTTGGGTATCCAGATCCCCCTCGAGAAGTTCGAGGAAGTCAGCCGCAGGGTGCCGTACATATGTGCCCTTAAGCCTGCCGGACCTTACACCGCGCTCGACCTTCAGCGTGCCGGCGGGATACCCGCGGTGATGAAAAGGCTTGAGAGCCTGCTGAACCTTAGCGTGCTGACGGTTACCGGGGGAACCCTCGCCGATAATATCGCTGGAGCAAGGGTTCTAAACGACGAGGTGATAAGGCCGCTCTCGAGACCGATCGCGAAAGAAGGCGCGATAGCCATCCTGCAGGGCAACTTGGCTCCGAACGGGGCCGTGGTGCGCCAAGTGGCGGTTAGCCCGAAGATGCTAAAGCACAGGGGGCCAGCGCGGGTATTCGACGGCTTAGAAAGCGCGTTGAGGGCCCTGCTGCAGCGTAGGATCAAACGCGGTGACGTCGTAGTTATACGCTATGAGGGGCCAAAAGGTGGCCCCGGCATGCGGGAGCAGCACATGGTGACTTCATTGTTGATGGGGATGGGATTGGGCGATTCCGTGGCCCTCGTCACCGACGGGCGCTTTTCGGGCTCGACGAGGGGGCCGTGCATAGGTCATGTCTCCCCCGAGGCCGCGGAGGGTGGCCCGATAGCGGTCGTAAGGGACGGTGATGAAATAGAGATAGATATCCCGAGGCGGAGATTGGAGCTGCTCGTCCCCGAGGAGGAACTCAAGCGTAGGTTTCAGGGTTGGAGCCCGCCGATCAAGAAGTTAAAGGGATATCTAGCTAGGTACGCGAAATCCGTCCAATCAGCGGATGTGGGTGCCGTTCTGCGATAAGGACTTAAAAGGGCTCGCGGGCAAAAAGGTGTGGAGGTGAATTGATTGGTCAAAGCCGCGGTAATGTCCGAACCGGGGAAGTTGGAGGTTAAAAGCTTCGACCTGCCGAAGGTGGCGGAAAATGCGATGCTCGTGAGGATCAAGGCTTGTGGCGTTTGCGGGACGGATGTGCATCTCTTCCGAGGGCACATGAAATCAACGCCGTTCCCGATAATACCCGGCCACGAGTTCTCGGGTACAGTGGAGGAGCTGGGCCCCAAAGCGAACGAGAGCCTCAACGTTCGTGGGGGAGAACTCCATGGGGGCGATCGCGTCACCGTGGTGCCCGGCTTGCCCTGTGGTAAGTGTTATTACTGCCGCAACTTGCCCCATTATCCTAACCTCTGCACCAATCGTTTGATCTACGGCGTCTCCAGGACCTGCGAGCGCCCGCCGCATCTCTACGGAGGCTACGCGGAATACATCTACATCGAACCCGGCTCCTGGGTGTACAAGTTACCCGACGGCATGTCCTTCGAGGTCGCCGCCCTAGCGGAGCCGATGGCGGTTGCCACTAGAGCACTCGAGCGAGCGTTCGCTCCAGGCGTGCCGTTCGCGGGCATGGGCTTTGGGGTGGGAGCTACGGTGGTGGTGCAGGGCACTGGGGCAATAGGGCTTCTCACCATCGCGGCGGCGAAAGTAGCAGGAGCTGGCAAGGTCATAGCCGTGGAGCGCGTGAAGCAGAGGTTGCGGATGGCCAAACGCATGGGAGCGGATGAGGTCGTGGACATGCGAGAGCTGAGGACACAGGAGGAACGAGTGAGGCGCGTGCTTGAGCTGACCGATGGCGTGGGCGCGGACGTCGTGGTCGAGTGCACGGGCGTGCCGGCGGCGGTGCCGGAAGGATTGGAGATGGTGAGGCGGGGGGGCAAATATGTCGAGGTCGGGCACTTCACCGATCCAGGTGGCGTGGAGATCCGACCGCACGTCATCTGCTACAAGGACATGGACGTACTTGGGAGCTGGGTCTACCCACTCACCCAGTTCCGGGAGGCGCTAGCGGTACTCAACTCGGGGAGGTTTCCGTTCAAGGATATCTTCACCCATAGGTTCAAGATCGAGAATGCCCTGAAGGCGATCCAGGCGTCGGAGAAGGGAGAATGCATCAAGGCGATGATCGCGCCCTAGGGCTTTAGGGTAAAGGAGATGTGTTGGTGATCGAAAACCTGGAGGTGATATAGTGGGTGAAAGGGTCGAGGCGGTCCTCAGGATCCCTCTGGCCTTCCTTTACGGCGTGATAGTCGGCATATGGGGTTTCGTGGTCGGCGTGGTGACGGTGATCCACTGGCTCCACACGATCGTTCTCGGGAGGAGGCACAAGGGAATCGCCGGATTTACAAATAGATACATAACCTACGTGTATACCGTCTACCGCTATCTCTGGCTCACGACGAACGAGCGGGCTTGGCCCTTCGGCGAAAGGGGACCGAGTGAATTGGAACCGGTGAAGATGGGGCGATAAGGGCTATCGATTTACCTTGGTTTTCAATTCTCGCAGGCGCTAATTGCTATTTGAAGTACCTCCGCAAACGGTCTAAACCCAGTTCTCCTAACCTCTGTCTCACCAACTTTTTGAGCTCTGGGATCCCTTCCCCAGTTTTGGCCGAAATTGGGACTATGACATCCAGCCATTGACGCCAAGGCGGCAAAAGGCCGAGCTTATCGCAGATATCGTCGAGCAACTCATCCCTTTCCTCGGGATAGATCAGGTCTATCTTGTTCGCTGCCACTATGGGGCGAAGCTTGAGCTCTTGTAGGAAGTGGAACATCTCGACGTCGATCGGCACATATCCCCTGCACCTCCAGCGTTCGACGATTTCACCGAAGGCACGAACGTCCAGCACTTGAATCGCGAAGAGGATGTTTCGCCTGTTCGATTCTAGGTAGCGGACGATCTCGGTTTTTATCGCCTCCTGCTTGGTCCTGCTCACGCCCGCCATGAAGCCGAAGCCAGGCATGTCGACGATCTCGAGCTCACCATAAGGGTAACGAAGTATCTTCCGCGTTACGCCCGGTCGCCTTCCCACGCGAACGCGCTTGCCCGTGAGGCTTCTGATCACGCTTGATTTGCCCACGTTCGAACGTCCGACGAGCACTATCTCCATGAAAGCTCCGCCATCTCCTTGATCATTGTTTCATATATCTCGTCTTTTGCTGCTTTTTTTGAACACGTGTGTGAACTGGGTGGCTAGTCTCGATGATTTCGACATACGTGTGTCACGGAATTGATTGCCGAAAAGAGATTTTTGGTGAAGCTCGATGTGCGCTGGGCAACGCCATAGTGATTTAAATCGAGCGATGCTATCGAAAGGCGGGATGAGATGCAACCGATTCACCTAGGTTTAATCCCCGATGGAAATCGCAGGTGGGCCCGAGCACATGGGCTAGAGCCATGGCAAGGCCACGTGAGGGGCGCCGAAGTCATGGAGGAGTGCCTCAAATGGTGCCTGGAGGAAGGGATACAAGAGGTGAGCGTCTACGCCCTCTCGGCGGAAAACCTGATCAAGCGTCCGGAGGAGGAGCTGAGGAAGATCTTCCAGATCCTGGCTGAGTACTTGGACAAACTGTCCAGGGACGAGTTCGTCCACAAGCATGAGGTCAGGATAAGGGTGCTCGGGCGGACGTACAAGCTACCAGACTATGTGTTGGACGCGGTACATAGGGCCGTTAAGGCTACGAAAAAACACACAAATCACTTCCTTAACATCTTGGTCGCCTACGGTGGGCAAGACGAGTTGCTAAGGTGCGTTCAGATGGCCAGTAGGAGCAGGGTGGGGAGAATCACCAAAAAACTGCTGGAAAAGTTCCTTTGGGTTTCGCGGCCGGTGGACCTTATCATCAGGACGGGAGGTGACCATAGGCTGTCCAACTTCTTGCCGTACCAATCAGCTTATGCGGAGATAATTTTCGTCGATAAATATTGGCCGGACTTCACCCGCGAGGACTTCAATCGATGCTTGGCCGAGTACAGGCAAAGGCAACGAAGGATGGGCGCCTAATTTTATTAATCGTTCCAACCTACATCGATGGGGTTTGAATGGCTGACATCGCACTCACCCATGCGACGGTGGTGACGATGAACCCGCGCCGCGAGATCCTGCTAGACGGTGCGGTGGTGATCGAGGGCAACAAGATCGTGGACGTGGGTAAAACCTCGCAGGTGGTGCCACAGTATCGCGTCGACCTAGAGCTGGATTGTGCAGGGAAGCTTGTCCTACCCGGCTTCGTCGACTGCCACGTCCACCTCGCGCAGGCCCTCCTGCGGGGCTGTGCCGATGACATGTCGCTCATCCCTTGGCTTCGAGAGCGGGTTTGGCCACTGCAGGGCACCTATACCCCTCGCGAAGGTAAGCTCAGCGCCCAGCTCTGTTGCCTGGAGATGATAAAGTCCGGCACCACGACCTTCGTAGAAAGCGGCCTGCACAGCAGGTATGGGTTCGACGGAATCGCTGAGGTCATCGAGTCCATCGGCATCCGCGCAGCCCTGTCGAAAAAGCTCATGAACGTGAGCGGCTACGCCGACCAGCCCGATGTCATACCGCCTAGCATGGTTGAGGACGGCGAGGCCACGATGAGGGAGACGCTGGCCATGATAAGGAAGTGGCACGGGAAGGCCAACGACAGGATCCACGTCTGGTTCGGTCCAAGGACGCCGGGCGCATGCACCGTCGAGTTCTACCGGGAGATCGCGGAGCGAGCTAGGGAACATGGCACGGGCGTGACGATCCACCTAGCGGAGGTCAAACAAGATGTAGAATACATGCGCAAGGAGTTTAACATGACGCCCATGCAGTTCATGAGGCATTGTGGCTTGGTGGGCAGGCATGTGATTTATGCGCACGGCGTCTGGTTATCCGACGGGGATTTCCGGATACTCCGCGAGACCGGCGGCACCGTCTGCCATTGTCCAGCGAGCAACCTGAAGCTGGCCTCTGGCGTAGCCCCGGTGGTGAAGATGTTGGAAGCTGGCGTCAACGTGGCCTTAGGTTGCGATGGAGGCCCGAGCAACAATTGCTACGATATGCTTAGGGAGATGAAACTGGCTGCTGTCGTACACAAGGGCTGGCTCTTGGACCCCCAAGCCCTACCAGCTGAATCTGTGCTCGAGATGGCCACGATAAACGGCGCGCGCGCCACCCTTTGGGGGGATAGGCTGGGATCCCTCGAGCGGGGTAAGCTCGCAGACGTAATAGTCGTGAACCAGCGCAGGCCGCATCTCGTGCCCGTGCGTAACCCCATCTCAAACCTCGTCTACGCGGCGAGCGGGGAAGACGTTGAGACGGTCATCATAGACGGCAAGGTAGTCATGCAAGAAAGAGAGGTCAATACGATCGACGAGGCCGAGGTCATCGCGGAGGCGCAGGAGCTTGGTTTGGAGGTCGACCGTCGGTTGGGATTAAACATAGGTCCCAGGTGGCCGGTGATCTGATGGGATTGGAGAGCTTCTTCCAGCCCTCGAGCGTGGCCGTGATAGGAGCTTCGAGGGAACCGGGAAAGCTTGGGTACGAGATCCTACGCAATATCATCGAGGCGGGCTTCAGGGGCGGCCTATACCCCGTAAACCCAAAGGCGGATGAGATTTTAGGGCTCAAGTGCTATCGCTCGGTGAAGGACGTCCCCTTTGAGGTGGAACTCGCGGTCGTGGTGGTGCCAGCGCGCTTCGTGCCCTTGGTCATGTCGGATTGCGCGGAGAAGGGCGTGCGGGCCGCCGTGGTGATCTCGGGCGGTTTCAGCGAGATCGGCCCCGCCGGCGAAGAGCTGGAGCGCCAGATGTTAGAGATCGCGAGGCGCGCTGGAATCCGCATCATTGGGCCGAACTGTCAAGGCGTCATCAGCACCTCGGCTGGTCTATGTGCGAGCTGGCCGCTTGTGAGGGTTCGTGGCCACATCTCCGTGATCTCGCAAAGCGGGACGATAGGCGCAGCGCTCGGGTGCTGGGCCGCCCACGAGCAAATCGGCATCGACAAACTTGTGGCACTAGGCAACAAGTGCGACGTCGACGAGATCGAGCTCCTGGAGTACCTCGCCAAGGACCCGCGGACCAAGGTGATCGCGCTTTACATGGAGGGCGTGCGCGATGGTAGAAGATTCCTGGAGGTTGCGAGCGCTACGGCTCAGGAGAAACCGCTCGTGGTGCTCAAGGGAGGTCGAACGACCAAGGGTGCGGAAGCCGTGCTTTCGCACACCCGCTCGATCGCCGGCTCGGATGCGATCTTTGACCTGGCCTTTAGACGGGCGGGCGCCATTCGGGTCTTCGACGTCGAGGAAATGTACGATGTCTGCAAAGGCTTCGCCAGCCTAACGTCGCCAGCGGGCCCCAACGTCGTCATAGTGACGAGCTCGGGTGGATCTGGGATCTTGGCCACGGACGCGTGCGAGGAGTTGGGCTTGAACGTGATCGAGCTCCCGGCGAACGTTCGCCACTCATTGAAGGAAAAGCTGCCCCCAGAGTGCGTGCTGCGCAACCCTCTCGACCTCACCGGCAGCGCGACCTCGGCTATGTACGACGAGGCGATAGCGGTTATATCCTCGAGCAAAGAGGTGCACTCGATAATCGCAATAATCGGCGACCCGATGCCGGGGATCGCGGAAGTCATGGCCAAACATTTCCACGGCGGCAAGACGCTTGTGGTGGTGATGTTGGGAGGCGGAGATGTGGAGCTTGAGGAACGCGCAAAACTACAAAAGATGGGAATACCCATATATTCAAGTCCGATACGCGCGGCGCGGGCGCTAGCGGCGCTGACTCGGTACGCTGAGATGAGGGCTGAACGAATGGGGCAAAATCTCAAACCCCAACCTCCAACGAATCGAAGGCTAGGTGAGTGAGTGAGGATCGAAGACATCATCGTGGAGGACTCGCCCGGCAAACGCGTGCTTCTGATGGGCAACGAGGCGATCGCGAGAGGGGCGATAGAAGCGGGCGTAGGGGTTGCAGCTTCTTATCCTGGCACGCCTGCATCTGAGATCCTCGAGACGCTCGCCTTGGCCGCGCCCAAGCTTGGCTTTCACGCCGAGTGGTCGACCAACGAAAAGGTCGCCTTCGAGGTCGCGGCAGGAGCCGCCCTAACTGGCGTCAGGGCGCTGACGTCGATGAAGAACGCTGGTTTGAATTGGGTCATGGACATGTTCATGACGCTTGTCTACGGGGGTGTTAGAGGGGGTTTCGTCATCGCCGTCGCCGACGACCCAAGCGCCCACTACTCCTCCAATGAGCAGGACACCCGCTTCGCTGCCTTCTACGGGGAGATACCCTGCCTCGAGCCGGCCGATCAACAGGAGGCAAAGGACATGACCCGCTACGCCTTCGAGCTATCCGAGCAGCTGGAGCTCCCCGTGATGGTCCGCTCGGTGACCCGCGTGAGCCACGCCTCAGGAGATGTGGAGCTTGGACCCATCGCCAAGATCAAGCGTCGTCCGGTGTTCGACAAACACTGGAAGCTCCCGTATCGCTGGAACGTCTACGGCCCGCCTGGGCCCGTCGAAAAACATCGGTGGCTCCATTCCCGTCAGCCGATGGCCAAGAAGGTCGTGGAGAAGTTACCTTGGAACCGGCTGGAACTCAGGGGGAAGCCAAAGCTGGGCATCATCGCCTCCGGCATCGGGGCCAGCTACGCGCGCGAGGCGGTAAGGAGGCTTGGGCTGAACAAAAAGGTGGCGTTCCTCAAGATCGGTACACCAACGCCGCTGCCCGAGCGCATGGTCTCGCGTTTGCTGAGGGCGGTCAAGACCGTGATCGTGGTGGAGGAGGGCGATCCGCTCGTCGAGCTTCAGGTCAGGGGGCTGGCAAGGGATGCCTCGCCCAAGCTGAGGGTGATCGGGAAGATGAGCGGCCATCTTCCTCAAGTCGGTGAGATAAACACCGACATCGTTTTGCGGGCCCTTGCCAAGGTGGCTGGCATCAGGCCGCGCGAGGACAGGGCGAGGGAGCGCGCGAGGGCGGAGGTGAGCAAGCTTGTCGCCCCTCGCTCCTCCACCCTCTGCGCGGGCTGTCCCCACCTAGGCTCCTACTGGGCCCTGAAGCAGGCCCTGCGCAAGGTCGGGGGGAAGGTGCCGATCATCAACGGCGATATAGGTTGCTACGAGCAGGGGGGCTACGGGATCTTCGCGAAGGAGGTAAAGCCTAAGGACACCGCCGAGTCCGTGCGCTACGCGATAGAGTCACCGTACGAAACGCTTGACACCAACTACATCATGGGCGGAGGCATCGGCCTGTTGCAGGGTGAGTTCCACGCTGGTTACACGGATGGCGCCATAGTCGCGGTCGCGGGGGACTCGACCTTCTTCCACGCGTGCATCCCGGCGGTGATCAACGCTGTCTACAACAAGGCCAAGGGAGTATTCTTAGTTCTAGATAACTCCTGGACCGCGATGACCGGTCACCAGCCCCATCCAGGCACCGGGCTGACGGCGACTGGGGAGCCCGCGAAACAGCTGCTCATAGAGGACATCGCCAGAGCCTGTGGCGTCGAATTCTTGAAAGTGGTCGACCCGTTCGACCTAGCGGCGACCACGGCAGCGATAGAAGAGGCCTTGAAGTTCGGGGGGTTCGCGATGGTGATAGCCCGCCGCGTCTGTACGCTTCAAGCCCTGCGCCAGAAGAAGTTCATCGGGAAGCGGATGGTGGTCGACCCGAATAAGTGCACCGGTTGCAGGCTGTGCGTGAGCTTCGGCTGCCCGGGCGTATTGTTCAAGGACGGCAAGGGAGGGATCGATCCGTTGATATGTAACGGCTGCGGCATGTGCGCCCAAGTATGTCCCACGGGCGCGATCAGCGTGGGTGAGTAGGGTGGACGAAGTCAATCTAATAATAGCGGGCGTTGGAGGCCAAGGCAGCGTGCTGGCGTCACACCTCGTCGCGATGGCGGCGATCGAGGAAGGGCTGCGCGCGCGGGTGGGCGAGACGTTTGGTGCTGCAATGCGTGGAGGATCGGTTGCGAGTCACGTACGCATAGGAAAAAACGTGTCCGCTCCTTTGGTACCCGAAGGTGGCGCCGAAATCGTGATCGCGCTCGAGCCCCTCGAAGGGCTAAGGAATGCTGTCAAGTATCTCGCCAAGGGAGGTCTCTTGCTCACTAACACCAGGCCTCTGGCGCCGGTGGACGTCAACATCGGGCGGGCCGAGTACCCAAGCATGCAAACCATCGAGGAAGCTGTGAAGAAGCTGGGAGGAAAAATCATCGCGATAGATGCGACCTCGCTCGCCCAGCAGGCGGGAAACGTTAGAACCGTTAACGTCGTCATGCTGGGTGCGCTTGCAGGGATCGGCAAGCTCCCGATATCGTTGGAATCCTTGAGGTGCGCCATCCGGGAAAACGTACCGAAGGGCACCGAGGAAGTCAACCTGCGCGCCTTTGAGCTGGGGTTGAACGCCGTTCGCGAGAAGTGACGGCAATGCCAATCCTCAGTTCTCATGATGATATAGACTTGTAGCCCACCCCGATCTCCGGGAAACTGGATTAAGGTAGTGCTACTTTTCTAACCGCCTTTTTATTTCTGAGCGCAGCTTTTCCTCGCTGGGAAGTTCCCTCTCGGACAAAAGCTCGCCATCCACGAATACCGCAGGTAACTTCACCGTCTTCCTCGCCCTCATGAACCCGATGGTAGGCTGGATGGGATAGGGCTGACCTCGCTGGTATATCACGAGCTCGACCTGCTCGCCGAGCTCCGAGATGACGCGCTTTGTCAGCTCCACCAGCTTGCTGCAGAGCGAGGTGGGCGGCCAAGCGATGAAAAGTTCCACCCTGACCTTAGACATACAAATTCCCCCAAGGACGATTCCATTCGTCCGAAAGATATTTTTCCTCCAACAGCAACCTTGCCGCCTCGGCCTCTGCCTCGGTCAATTCGCCCTTAAACAATTCTTCGCCAAAGGTCTGGGCGATCCTAGCCGCGATCCTCCTCGCCAACTCCTCGATGCCGACGCTCCTCCCCAACTCTCGCTCTAGGGTGGTTACTTCCACCCTGCTGGAGGGGAAGAGTTCGCGAATCAGGCCAACATCGGTATTCACCGCGATGACGCCGTGATGAAGGAGATAACCCCAAAGGGCGAATTGGGCACTTCCGGATACCTTTTTTCCGTTGACGCTTACCCCGCCGCTGCTCATCGGGCGAGCTCTAAGCCCAAGGTCCGCCAGCGCCCCCGCGATGACGGAATCGATGATCCAACGGGCACGCTGCATCTCTTGGGGGAGGCCCAGTCCGCCCTGCGCCGCGATCAGCGAGTAATTGAGGTTGCCCTCGTCCTGATAGATGGCGCCCCCGCCTGAATTACGCCTGCAAACTGGGATGCCGAGCTCTCCACATAGCGTCAGGTTCACCTTATCGTGATTGGGGTTGAAACCAAACACCACGCACCTCTTGCCCCGCCAAAAGCAAAGGGTGTTTGGCGAACCGTTTTCGAGCATAGAACGCAGAATGGCCTCCTCCACAGCGAGCGCCTCAACGGTCCTACTGGGATGAAGCCACAACAGCCTCAAGCTCAGGCCCCCTTGAAGAAACGACAGCGCTCGCGCCTGCAATCCTCTGCCCTATCGGCAAACTCGCAGCGGCCGAGCGGGAGCTCCGACTTTAGATCGAGGCCAAGGACTTCTCTCGCCATTTTCGAGCCCTCCGATAACGCGATGTAGACGCTTGCCACGCAGCACCTGGGACCACCCTCACTTGCGATCGCCGAATTCGCCCGCGAAGCCACCTCCATCGCGAGCGTTCGCTCTTTATCCTTCATGTAGTTTGCGCCGAGGAGGGCCGAAAACGCTGCTCCAAGGCCTGCGGCGGCTCCGCATACGCCCAAAAAACCACACGAGCCATAGGGGATTTTCTTCGTGAATACGGTGAGCCTCTTGATGTCCTTTGCCTGAGCCCTTTCGCCCATCATGTTTTTCACCGCTACAAACATCGACACCGCAGCTATGAGATGATGCTCAACGCCGTACGTCGGGACGGCAGGATGCTTCATCATCTTATCGGCGATCTTCACCGGGTCAGTCTCGATCGCGGCGAGGCCGATTCTCTCGATCGCCTCCTCGGCGCTGGCTAGCCTACAGCTCTCGCAGATGAAATGCTTCCCCTCGCACGCTACGTTGCTCATGCCGACTTCACCGCAGAAATAGCATTTGAGCTCCTTTGGCCCAGGCAACTCGTGCATCGGCTTACCGCAAATGGGACAGGGAAGTTCCACGGACTACCCACCGTTCATTCTCGATTAATGCGATAAGCTTAAATATACGAATTTTCATCACATCTCTGAACCAAAATATGAATTTTAATTCATATGTGAGGGATACGATGATCTTAGACCTCTTGATGGCTGGGCTGAGGGCCCTCAAGGAGTACATCGCGCTTCACGTGCTCACTTGTCTCATCCCCGCTTTTTTGTTGGCCGGAGCGATGGTCACCTTCGTCTCCAGAGAGACCATAATAAATTACCTTGGCGTTAATGCCGGGAGGCTAACATCCTTTGCCATCGCAGCCGGAGCTAGCTTTTTCATTGCCGCCTGCTCGTGTACGATAATCCCGGTAGCGAGCGGCATCTACTACGCCGGCGCAGGGATCGGCCCCGCGTTCATTCTCCTATGGGTCGCCCCCGCCGCGAACATCTTGGCGCTTGTCTATACCGGGTCGATCTTGGGCGCGGATATAGCGTTGGCCAGAGTGCTCGCGGCCCTCTCGATGTCGTTCATCGTGGGCATAACGATGAACACCGCCTTCAGGAGGGAAGAGCTAAAGCGAGCAATCACCCTACAAGGAAAAGGTGGGAAACTCATGGCCAAAGAGGACGTTGCTCTACTCCTCCTGCTCGTCGCCTGGTTGCTCGCCCCCAACTATTTGGTTAGGGAAGGGCCCTATCTGTACAAGGTCTACCTCTGGGCGGTGGGGCTGGTCATCGTCACCCTTTGTACTTGGCTCATGAAGGGCGGTGAAGAGATACGGCACTGGCTCACGGAAACTTGGTTATTCGTGCGCATCATCTTTCCCCTTCTCCTAGTCGGGGTATTTGTCGTTGGGATAATCGGCGCGGCGCTACCGAGGACATGGATCGAAACTTGGCTCGGTGGATCCGGCCTACGTCAATCCTTCCTAGCGACCTTGATAGGAGCGATAGCCTACTTCGCCACCATGACGGAAGCTCCCTTCGTCAGCACCTTGATGAAGCTCGGCATGGGGGTCGGTCCAGCCCTCGCGCTCCTGCTCACTGGCCCGGGCTTGAGCCTGCCCAACTGGCTAGCCATCGCGAGGGTCTTCGGGAAGAGGAAGGCGCTCGTCTACGTGCCAACAATAGTGATCCTCGGCACCATCGTTGGAGCGGTGGCGGGGATGATATTGTAAACAAGCGGAGGTGGTGAGATGAAAATAGAGATCCATGGGCTAGGCTGCCTGAAGTGCCAAGCGGTCAAAAGGAACGTGGAGAGAGCGCTGAAGGAGTTGGGTCTGGAGAAAAAGGTACAAATTCTAGAAGTCAAGGATCCCAGGGAGATGGCTGCGAAAGGCGTGTTCCTAACGCCAGCGCTCCTCATCGATGGCAAAAAGGTCTCGGAGGGCACGGTCCCTAGCGTTGGAGATATCATGAAATTCTTGAACGGGAAATGAAAAATGAGCGAGAAACGCCCCTTTTCGTTTGCTTCGGCTGCTGAGCTAGCTTGGGAGATGCCCCCACGCAGCGGTAGCCTTAAGTTTCGGAGCTAAAATAATACGATGAGCTTGATTTGCGAGGTCGTTCGCTTGTTAAAGATAAAAAGTTTGACCGTCGAAACGGCCGGGAAAAAGGTGCTAAACGACATCGATTTGGAGATACCGGAGGGGGAGGTCCACGTCTTGTTCGGCCCCAACGGCTCCGGCAAGACATCATTGATAATGTCCATCTTGGGTTTTCCCAACTATCGCGTCGTCTCCGGTGAAATCTGGTTTAAGGGGACAAACATCACTGATATGCCCACCGACAAGCGCGTCAAGTTGGGGATTGGGGTGGCCTTCCAAAACCCACCCGCTGTGAGAGGCGTGAAGCTTGGCGTTATCCTGAGCCAACTCGCTAGCGACGAAGTGGATAAGAGAAGGCTTGCTGAATCGGTAAACCTTCCGCCCGAGTTCCTCGAAAGGGACTTGAACTTGGGATTTTCCGGCGGGGAGCTCAAGAGGTCGGAGATCCTACAGGTGCTGGCCCAGCGGCCGGATTTCGCCATCTTCGACGAGCCCGATTCTGGGGTGGACGTTGAGAACCTCGAGGTGGTGGGCAGGACCATAGAGGATTTCCTCGATGGGAGGACGGGACTTTTGGTAACCCATATGGGCCATATCCTCCGCTACGTGGACGTGGACGAAGCGCACGTGTTACTGAATGGTACCATCGTATGTTCCGGGAGGCCCACCCAAATTCTCGGCCAAATCATGAGGGAAGGATATAGGTGGTGCGAAAGATGCCCGAAGGCAAGAAAGCCAAGCTAACGGATGAAAGACCGCCTGAGTTGGATTTGGATGTCGAGGGCTTTTCAAGGAACGCTCCGGCTTGGTCACCATGCCCGCTCTCTCGTCTGCCAGCGGAGGTTATAGGGCGGGCCCAAGACGTAGGGATCAAGGTAGAAGGGGAAGAAAGGGCGGGAACGTATTTTCAAGTGGATCACTCGGTGGTCTTTCGAGGGGTCCAAAAGGCCCTAGAGGGAAAGGCGGAGATGATCAGCACAAGGGAAGCCCTCCAAAAGTACGGTTGGGTAAAGGACTATTGGTGGAAGATAATCGACGTTGATCAGGACAAGTATACTGCCTTAGCTGAGCTGAAGTGGGACCAAGGTTATTTTATCAGAGTGTTTGAGGGCCAGAAAGTCGATCTTCCCCTACAAGCATGTCTCTTCATCTCCAGAGATAACCTCAACCAAAACGTCCATAATTTGATAATAGCGGAGCCCGAGTCGGAGGTCCAGATAATAACCGGCTGCACCATTCATCCGGACGTTAGGCGTGGTTTGCACGTTGGAGTCACTGAGTTCTTTGTTAAAAAAGGTGCGAAGGTCACGTTCACCATGCTCCACAATTGGGCTCAGGATTTTGACGCCCGTCCAAGGAGCGCGGCGCTGCTGGAGGAGGACGCCACTTTCGTGAGCAACTACGTCTGCCTGAAGCCTGTCAAGAGCCTTCAAATGTATCCCGCTGCATACTGCAGGGGGAACAACTCAAAGGTTAGGTTCAACGCGATCCTGTACGGAGTTGGGAATTCCCGTTTGGATATCGGATCCAAGGTGGTGCTTGAAGCCCCCGGCGCTAGGGGGGAGGTCATCACCAGAGCCTTGGCGTCGGACAGCGCACAAATCTACGCCCGAGGTCTTTTGGTGGGGGAGCGAGAGGACGCGAGAGCACATCTCGAGTGCAGGGGCCTCTTGCTGTCAGACGATGCCTTCATCCATGCAATCCCGGAGCTCATCGCCAAGGCTAAGGGGGCCGAGCTCTCCCACGAGGCCGCGGTCGGCAAGATCGCCGAGGATCAGATACGGTACCTGATGGCGAGGGGGTTTTCGGAGGAGGAGGCCCAATCGCTGATAGTGAGGGGATTCATGGATGTAAGCATCCTGGGGCTTCCCCCCGCGCTCGAAAGCGAGATCAGAAAAATGATCGATATTACTACGAAGAGGGCTCTCTAATGGGTTTTCCTATCTCGTTAGCGAGGCGCGATATTTTCAAGGTGAGTTCATGTCAAAGCCCATCGGTAACCAACTCGCCTTGCTCAAGTGCATAGCAGACGAAACTAGGTTTAAAATCCTCTGGGCGTTGAAGGACGGCGAGCGCTGCGTGTGCGAGATCTCCAAGGAGCTGGGAAAGGAGCAATCGTTGATCTCCTACCACCTACGGATCGCCCGCAGGTGCGGATCTGTGGAAGGAGTACGCCAGGGGAAATGGGTTAGGTATAGATTAGCTGACCCAAGCATCGCCGAATTGCTAACAAAAATTGAGAAAACATCCCATAAGCTTCATGAAAAACAACGTAAATAACTCAGACACCATGCCACAACTAACCGCCCGACTCCGGTGGAAAGATCGCTATCTCATCCTTGTGCTTCAGTTTGGTGTGGATGCCGCGAAGCTGCTGAACGCGCCTGCCGTTGAGCAAGATGTTGCAGTGAGACCTCAGCTCTCCCGTCTGGGGATCGAGGATGGCCTCGAGCAAATCCGAGTGACGTCTGCCGAGCTTCATCAGCAGGGTATCTATCGTCTCGTTCTCGTCGATCGGCAGTTTTATCGTGCTCGTGCCAGCCTTCGCGCATAAGTCGCCATGAAGTCTGATCACGACCTCCATGCAATTCACAACCTACCTAGGCGTTTAAGCTCTTCCGCCACGTCGCTCAACCCAAGTTCATCCAATGTTTGCTTGGTCGGCACGCCATTCTCGCTCCAACCCCTCAATTTGTAATATTCATTCAACATTATTTCAAGATTTGCTACTTGCCCCTTCCCCGGTCCTTCGGGCATGGGCTCATGGGTGAAGCGCTTGGGCAGCATGTCGTGCCTCCTGTCCAGCCCCTCGCGTACGTTGAAGGCCCTCCTAAGGTTACATATGCGCTGGGCTATTCGGTAGAGCTCCTCCAGCTTGCCGAACTTCTCCACGCCGGTGGCCGCGGACGCAACGGCGGCAAAGTCCGGCATCCAGAATATGGGAGGCCAACCGCAGGAGTACCAGCACACGATCAAGCTATCGCGTATCGCGAAGGTATCCTCCGCATCCTTCACGACGAGCGCCTTGTATCGCTCGCTGTAGGGATCGCATACCTCTGGCAGCTTGTCCCTGCCATAGCGCTTCGCCGCCGTGTCCTCGTAGCCTAGCTGATCCACGGTAACGAGCGAGCGTAGGTGATCTGCCCCGCGAACGGATATCGCGTGCGTCAGCGCGACGCTTCGATGGGTACGGCCATCCTGGCCCGAGATCTCCAGCTTCTTGACGTGCATCACGTACTCCTCCCCCTTGCCCAAACGCTGTGCTGCCCGGTAGCTTCCCTCAGCGAGGACATCTCCGATCCCCTCCCGCTTAGCGATCTTCTCGATGAGCGTCACCATGACTTCGTGGTTGCCCCAAGTCGGCTCCAGTCCATCGCAGTCCTGGCGGCTGAGGAGACCGCGCTCGTAGCACTCCATCAGCCAAGCTACCACGCAGCCCGCTGAGATCGCGTCCAGACCGTAAAGATTGCACAATTGGTTTGCCTTGAGTATCGCACCGAAATCGTCGATGCCACAGTTGGTGCCGAGCGAGTATATCCCCTCGTACTCAGGGCCACCCGAGATGAGGCCCGCGTATGGGCCCTCCTGTATCCTGTTCACCTTCTTACACATGATGCAGCAACCGAAGCAGGAGCGGACCTTGGCGAAGTACTTGGCGCGGATGGTGTCCGCCTGTAATTTCTGAGCTCCCCCGAAGATGCCGGTTTGATGGTTTCGCGTCGGTAGCTCCCCTATCTCCGATTTGTACGCGACCAATAGGGGCGTGCCGTACTTGGTCATCTCCCTGGCCTGCGGCTGTTCCAATACGCGCCGGTGGGCCTCCTCCGCCAGCTCCATGAAACGCTCGTCATCGGCCACGCTCACCGCGCGGGAGCCCCTCACGGCGACCGCCTTCAGGCGCTTGCTGCCCATGACCGCGCCCATTCCCGTCCTGCCGGCGGCATCTTGATAATTGTGCATGATGCAGGCGAATCGAACCAGCCTCTCGCCCGCTTGTCCAATACATGCCACCTCTATTTCGCGATCTCCGAGCGCCTCTCGGATCATATCCGTGGTCTCAGCCGTGTTGCGGCCCCAGAGGTCCTTCGCCGGTAAGAGCTGGACCTCGTCATCGTCTATCCATAGGTAGACGGGGTCGTCGGCCCTCCCCTGCACTATCACCATATCGTAACCTGCGAACTTCAGCTCGGTGCCGAAGAACCCGCCGCAGTGCGATTCCCCCCAGATGTCCGTCAAAGGGGATTTTGCGTAGACCGCCCACCTCCCCGCAGTGGGCCAAAGCGTGCCCGTCAAAGGGCCTGTGCCAAAGATCAACCTGTTCTCGGGGCCCAGGGCGTTCATGCCCGGCTCGAGTTCGTCGAACAAGATCCTGGCGGCGAAGCCAGTCCCCCCGAGGTAGTTGAGCGCCAACTCCTTCGGGAGTCGCTCGACGAGCACCTTACGCTTGGTCAGATCGACCCTCAAAACCTGCCCCATGTATCCTCCGAGTGGGTATGACAGGACATCACCCCCTGGCCCCCTTCTGCTGGACGACCGCTGCTGGCTCCTTCAGCTTCAACACGCCAGCCGGGCAAAACTTCACGCAGGCCGGGTCGCCACCGCAGAGGTCGCACTTGATCGCTACCCCTTTGGAGGGATGTAGGGCTATGGCGCCGAAAGGACAAGCCTCCGCGCAGGCGCCGCAGCCGATACAGGCGCCTTCGTCGACGAGCACGAGATCGTCGACCCTACGGATGGCCCCCACCGGGCAAGCCTCTTGACATCTCGGCTTGACGCACTGAACGCACACCACGGGATGGTCGGTGAGGGGCTCCTCCTTCACCACCCATATGCGCCCTGCTTCAAGGCTAAAGGTCCCATCGTGGGCATGCGCGCACGCCACGATGCATCTCTTGCAACCCGTGCAACCATCGCCCGCGTAGACTATCCTCGCCATTTGCACACCGGCTTTTCATCCGTAGCGTAAAGAGCCGCAAACCTAAAAGGTTTTTCGGGGGATAACGGCATAAATATGCGTGGACAAAATTAAGCGGAGGGTTAGGGTGGCCCAAAAGGTCGTGCTGGCTTTCTCCGGTGGGTTGGATACGAGTTTTTGCGTGCTCAACTTGAGGGAGAGGGGTTACGATGTGATTACCCTGACCGTCGATACAGGCGGGCTGAGCGAGGAGGAATTAAAATACATCGAAAATCGCTCGAAGGAACTGGGCGCCATGAGGCACTATTTCATCGATGCGAGGCAGGAAATTTTCGATGAGATAATCTCCTACATCATCAAAGCGAACGCGCTCTACGAGGGCAAGTATCCCCTGATGTGCTCCGACCGCTACACCATCGCAAAACACTTAATCGAAGTCGCGAGGAAGGAGGGCGCCGCCGCGGTCGCCCATGGATGCACTGGCGCGGGCAACGATCAGGTGCGGATCGACGTGACCGTGATGTGCTTGGCCCCCGATCTCAAAGTAATCGCACCTATCCGCGAGCTTGGAATGACTAGAGCACAGGAGGTAGAATATCTGGAGAAAAAAGGGTTCGAGGTAAGGGAGCTGACGAAGAGGTATACGATCAACGAAAACGTCTTCGGCCGTACGATCTCCGGCTCGGAGATAGATGAGAACAAGGAGCCCAGCGAGGAAGCCTGGGTGCTCACTAGGGTAACGAAAAGAGAACCGGAGTACGTCAGGATCTCGTTCGAAAAAGGTATACCCGTCGAGCTAAATGGGAAAAGGATGCATGGGATAGAGATCCTTCAACAACTGAACGCGATAGCCGGTGCCCATGGCTATGGAAGGGGCCTCTACGTCGAGGACGAGACAGTTGGGATAAAGGGCTTCCAAGCGTTCGAAGCTCCGGGTTTGCTCCTGCTCATCGAGGCCCATAGGGCACTCGAGAGGCTCGTGCTCACGCGCCGCCAACTCGCGGTCAAGGCCACTCTGGAAAATACATATGCGGACCTGTCGTACCGAGGCCTATTTTACGAGCCCGTCATGCGCGACATCGAAGCATTCGTGGACTCAACCCAGGAGTTCGTGACGGGCGAGGTGATGATGAAATTGGAACACATGAGCGCGATTCAAGTAAGCGTCTCCTCTCCTTATTCCCTAGTACGCGAGGACATTGCACGTTACGCACAAGCCGCTGGCTGGAGCGGGGAGGAGGCGGAGGCGTTCATAAAATTGTATGGATTACAACAGAAGATCGCGAGCATCAGAAAGACGGGCAAGAGCTAGCGAAGACCGACCGAAAATCCCAAACCTTTTTTTAATGAACTGAATAACAACAACTCATAACAAGATGAAGGAGAACCAAGATGTTGCGTGGCGGACGCCTCGGAAAAACGATGGACGAAATGGCCAGCAAATATACTTCTTCGATGCAAACCGACGTCAGGATCTTTAAGCCCGTTGTTCACATCAACATGGCCCATAGTATAATGCTCGCCGAGCGCCGGATCATCTCACCAGAAGATGGGGCTGCCATCCTGCGAGCGTTGTATGAGCTTCACGAGCGGGGCGTGGAAGCGCTGGAGTTAAAGCCCGAGCTCGAGGACATCCACATGGCTATCGAGAAGTTCATCGTCGGGATCGTGGGTGAGGAAATCGGTGGGAAGCTCCACACCGCGAAGAGCCGAAACGACCAAGTGGCGACGGCAATCCGCATGACCCTTAGGAAGGACCTGCTCGAACTTGAGGCCGCGCTGTTGGAGCTCGTGAACAACCTGCTGACGGTCGCGGAAGAACACGTCGATACCATCATGCCCGGCTATACTCACATGCAGATCGCTCAGCCGACCACGTTTGCGCATTACCTCGTTGCCTACGCATCGGCCTTCCTCAGAGACGCAGAACGTATTTCACAGGCCTTTGACCAGACGAATTATTGCCCTATGGGCGCTTGCGCTTTAGCGGGCACGGGTTTTTCGATCGATCGGGTCCGCGTCGCGCGTCTGCTCGGATTCAAACGCGTGATGGAGAATACCATGGATGCCGTCGGCGCGCGAGACTTTGCGCTTCAAGCGATATCCGCGCTCGCGATCTTGATGATCAACTTGAGCAGGTTGGCCGAAGAGCTTGTCATCTGGAGCTCGGCGGAGTTCGATATGGTTGAGATGCCAGACGAATTCACCGCGACGAGCAGCATCATGCCCCAGAAGAAGAACCCCGTGGTAGCGGAGATCGCTCGTGCGAAGGCTGCGCGCTTGAGCGGTGACCTAGTCGGTGCTCTATCGGTGATGAAAGCCCTCCCGCAATCGTACAGCTTGGACCTACAGGAGCTGACCCCCCTGCTGTGGGATGCCGTCGATCAAACGCTCGACAGCGTGAAGGTCATGTCTAGGCTCGTGGGCGCGATCAAACCAAAACCAGATATGATGCGTAAGCGCGCCCAAAGGGGCTTCACCACGGCGACGGAGCTAGCCGACCTTCTTGTCCGCAAGGCTGGGATCGCGTTCAGGGAGGCACACGCCGCCGTAGGGCGGATGGTGGCAAAGGCGATCGAAGAGGGTAAATCACCTGACGCTCTGGTGCTGGACGACCTACAAGCCGCATGCCGTGAGATCCTAGGCAAGGAAGTCCAGCTCACGGAGGACGAGTTCAGGTCCGCCCTTGACTTGGATAAATGCATCGAAGCAAGAGGTACTATCGGTGGACCATCGCCGAGATCAGTTAGAGAACAAATTAAACAATTGAGAAGGGCAGCGAAAAATCGAGAAAAGTTGAGAAAGGCGAGGGCTAGGGCGATCGAAAAAGCCGAGAAAAAGTTGTTGAAGGAAGTGAGGAGGAGATTGCATTGACCATCGAGGTGGCGGTCGTGGGAGCATCCGGCTACGCGGGGGGCGAGCTCTTCAGGCTGTTGCTGGGTCATCCAGAGGTCGAGATCGTCGGCGCGTACGACATCAAAAACGTGGGGTTGCCCCTCCCCAAGGTGCACCCGAACCTCCGCGGGCTGATCGACCTGACGATAACCGAGCCGAGATACGAGGAGATCGGTGAAAAGACCGACCTCGTCTTCACGGCCACGCCACACGGTGTCGCCATGAAGTTCGTGCCCAAGATCCTCGACGGAGGCGCGAAGGTGATCGACCTCAGCGCCGACTACAGGTTCGACGATCCGGCCACCTATGAGCGATATTACGTCAAGCACGAGAGCCCACACCTCAAGGCCATCTACGGTCTGCCCGAGCTCTACCGCGAGAGGATAAGAGGTGCGAGGCTGGTCGCCAACCCCGGCTGCTACCCGACGGCGGCCGTGTTGAGCTTGGCACCTCTGGTCAGGGAGGACCTCGTGGACATGGAGTACATAATAATCGACGCGAAGAGCGGCACCTCGGGGGCCGGAGCGGCACCTGGCGAGGTCACCCATCATCCCCTTTGCGGCGCGAACATCCGCGCCTACGCGGTGACTACCCATCGCCATGGGCCCGAGATAGACCAAGAGCTGAGCAAGCTCGCCGGACGAAAGGTAAGGGCACACTTCACGCCCCACCTCATACCCATCGTGCGGGGCATCTTGTCGACCGCGCACGTCTTCGCACGCGAGCCGATGTCCAAGGAGGAGGTGCTTCAGCTCTATCGCGAGTTCTATAGGGGTGAGCCGTTCGTTCGGGTGCTGGACGATTTGCCGCAGGTCAACTTCATCGTGGGTTCGAATTACTGCGACATAGGGGTGGAGTGCGACGCGGAGGGCAAAAGGCTCGTGGTGGTTTCGGCCATAGATAACCTCGTCAAGGGCGCGTCGGGGCAGGCCATCCAAAACATGAACCTGATGTTCGGCATCGACGAGGCGAAGGGATTGAAAGGGCCTCCGTTGCGCCCGTAGGTGAAGCTATGATCACCGTGCTCGAGGGCGGGCTGACGGTGGTCCCGGGATTTTTGGTCGCGGGCGTGAGGGCTGGCATCAAAAGGCGAGGCCTGGACCTGATGCTGCTCGTCAGCGAGGACGGCCCCGTGCCCGCCGCGGGTTCCTTCACCGCGAACCTAGTAAAGGGTGCCCCCTTGCTCGTCACCGCCGAGCACCTCAAGGATGGCAAGCTGGCGGCCGTGGTGGCCAACAGCGGCAACGCCAACGCCTTCACCGGCAAGAGGGGTATCCGGGATGCTCGCCGCATGGCTCAGCTGACCGCCAAGCTACTGGGTCTTCGGACGAGGGACGTGGCGGTGGCGTCGACGGGCGTGATAGGGGTCTACCTGCCCATGCGACGGATCGAGGCAGGCATAAGGGCGGCCGTTCAGGAGCTCTCCAACTCGCGTGAGGCCAGCTTGAACGCGGCGAGGGCGGTGATGACCACCGATACCTTTCCAAAGGAGATCGCCATCAGGGTAGACCTGGAGGACGGCGGGACAGTCACCATGGCGGGCATAGCCAAGGGCGCTGGCATGATCCGGCCTAGGATGAAGGTCGCGACCATGCTGGCGCTGGTGGTGACCGACGCCGTGATCACGCCTGCCGCGCTGAGGGTGGCGCTCCAACGCTCCGTCGACCGAAGTTTCAACATGATCAGCGTGGACGGGGATACCAGCACTAACGACATGGTGTTGGTGATGGCCAATGGGCGGGCCGGGAATCGCCCCATAACCCTAAGGCGCATGGATAAGATGTTCCAGGCAGGGTTGGACTACCTGCTCCTCGAGCTGGCGCGCATGATAGCCAAAGATGGAGAGGGGGCAACCCATCTGATAGAGGTGAGGGTAAACGGGGCGCGCAACGAAGCCGATGCCAAGCGAGCGGCACTTGCCGTGGCCGGCTCGAACCTGGTGAAGGCCGCGGTCTTCGGGCGGGACCCAAACTGGGGGAGGGTGGTTGCCGCGCTTGGCTACTCCGGTGCCTCGTTCGATCCCTCGAGGATCAGCCTGGAGTTCGCCAGCGAGCGCGGCCGCGTCACCTTGGTGGAGAAGGGCAAGCCGAAATCCAAGAGGGCTCTCGAGCGAGCGAGGGATGTGATGCGGGGCAAGGAAATCGAAATCCAGGTAGACCTTGCAGCTGGGAAGGCATCGGCCATCGCTTGGGGATGTGACCTCACCTACGACTATGTAAGGATAAATTCCAGATATACCACGTAAAACCACCCCGCACTTTTTCGGGGTCGATATCTTTAAATATATCGAATTTGATATCAACGACGATACAATGGGGGATCTACATCCGTTCAAACACTGGATGAGGCACACGGCCTTCGCTCCAAAGGGCCTGCTTCGATATTATGTCTTGGAGCTCCTCAGCAAAAAACCCATGTCCGGCTCAGAGATAATGGAGGAAATAGAGAGACGGAGCGGGGGGTGTTGGAGGCCGAGTCCAGGTTCGATTTATCCCCTTCTCGCGTGGCTGCAAGACGAGGGTTACATACAAGAGGTGCCTACAAAAGAGGGCGGTAGGAGGTGCTATTCGCTCACGGACAAGGGAAGGGTCTTCTTCGAGGAACATCGAAGGATAAAGGAAGAATTCGATAAGAAGCTAAAATTCTTCGCGCCTCCTTTTTTCGGTCCTCCGTGGCTTGACCTCCGCGCTGGAAAGATCGTCGAGCTGCGGGAAGCCATGAGAAGGCTGGCGGTCGCGCTTTGGGGGTTGAAGGACAAGCTGGAGGAAGGACAGTTGGAGCAAGCCTTGGGCGAAGTCGCGGACGTGCTCAACAGGGCCGCCCAAGAGATAGAGGCGGTAGCGAAAAGATTTGGGGTGGAGAAATGAGGGATGACATAATAAACGCGGTGGGGCTGACCAAGGTTTTCAACGGCGACGTCGTGGCGGTGGACCACATCAGTTTCAGCGTGAGGGAGGGAGAGATCTTCGGCTTTCTTGGCCCGAATGGCGCTGGGAAGACGACTACCATCAACATGTTGATAACTGTGATAAAACCCACCGAGGGTCACGCCACGGTATGCGGATATGATATCGTGAAACAAGCGGGTGAGGTCAGAAACCGTATAGGGGTTGTCCCCCAGGAGTATACCGCCGACGAGGACCTAACTGGATACGAAAACATAATCCTCTGCGGTGACCTCTATGGCATACCCCGGGAGGTGTCGAAAAAGCGTGCAGCCGAGCTCCTGGAGCTCGTCGAACTGACTAAGTTCAAGGACAAAAAGGTAGAAACCTATTCTGGAGGCATGAGGAGAAGGCTAGAGCTGGCATGCGGCCTCATAAACAGGCCCCGCGTGCTTTTCTTGGACGAGCCGACGTTGGGATTGGACGTCCAGACGAGGGCGGCGATCTGGGACTACATAAGGCTGCTGAAGGAGGAATTCAATATGACCCTCTTCATGACGACTCACTACCTAGAGGAAGCCGATGCACTCTGCGATAGGGTGGCGATCATCGACAACGGCAAAATAGTGAAGATGGGTCCACCCGATGAGCTGAAAAGGGACCTCGGAGGGGATATCATCACCCTAGAGATCCAAGCCGGGGATGTGGAGGTTGCGAACTTGATCGAAGAGATCCCGAGCGTAAAGGAGGTGAAAAAGCAGGATAACACTTATAGGATAAAGGTGGAGGACGGAGAAAAGACCGCCCCCATGATAATCGAGGCCATAAGGAACAAGGGATACGCGGTGACGAGGCTTTCGCTGACGAAGCCCACGCTCGACGAGGTATACTTGGAGTATACGGGCAAGTCGATGAGGGATGAACAGGGGGGAAGGATGAGCGTATGGAGCCAAAGGAGGACCATCAGGAAGGCGAGGGCGTGATGCAAAACCAGGTCTCGACGAACCCGCTTCACGGCCTTGGGGCCTTGACCCACAGGGAATTGAAGAAATGGTACAAGGAGCCGATAGTACTCTTCATCTCCGTCGTCCAGCCCGTGATTTGGATGGCCCTGTTCGGCAAGGCGATGAACATAGGTGGCATCTTCCAAAATCCCGCGGTGCCCAGGGCGGTGGCGGAAGAGCTCATGAAGAGCACCTTCGGTACTCCAGATTACTTCTCGTTCATGGCGGTGGGCATGCTTTCGTTCGTCACCGTGTTCACGAGTATGTTCAGCGGCATGTCGATCGTATGGGATAGACGTCTGGGCTTTTTGGGCAAGGTGCTGAGCACCCCCGTCGCGAGAGGGGCTATCCTGTTTTCCAAAATTTTCTCTGCGGTGATAAGGTCCCTCGTTCAATCCGGCATAGTCCTATTGGTGGCCTTTTTGCTCGGCCTGCGCTTGGGCCCCAGTTTCACCCCATTAAATTTGCTCGGCGTCTTCGCCGTCCTCTTCCTGATGTGCATGGGGCTCTCCTCGATTTTCCTGTTGATAGCCATACGCTCCACCAGATGGGAAACCCAAATGGCGGTGGTGAACCTCTTGAACCTGCCTCTCCTCTTCACCAGCAATGCCCTATTTCCAACCTCAATAATGCCAGAATGGCTGAGAATGATATCCAAGATAAATCCCATAACTTACGGAACCGACGCCGGAAGGCAGCTGCTCTTGTATCAGACGAACGCGTCGCAGCTGGCGGTTGATTTCACCTTTTTGGGGATATTCGCCGCTATCTTCTCGACCATCGGTATTTTCCTCTCGTGGAAATATTTGAGCAAATAATTTTCGCGCCAAAGTAATTTGAGCCAAACTCATGGGCCCGAGTTTTCGGTTTTGTTTTGCAAATGTTTTTAAGAGTGCCTTGAGTAATGAAGTCAATTTAGTGATGATAAAAATGGAAGACCGCGCGACGGTTTTGTTGGAGGCCCTACCGTATATCCAGCGCTTCCACGGCAAGGTAATAGTGATCAAGTTGGGCGGCGCCGTGATGGAGAAGGAGAAGCAAAGGGACCTCATGCTAAAGGACATCGTGCTGCTCAACTTCGTGGGCATGAAGACCGTGCTCGTCCACGGTGGTGGCCCTGAGATAACCGAGGAAATGAGGAAGATGGGCAAGGAGCCCAAGTTCATCCACGGACTACGCATCACCGACGAGGAGACCATCGATATCCTGCACAGGGTGCTCGTCGGGAAGATCAACAAGGAGATAGTGCTCGGTATAAACAAGCACGGTGGGCGAGCCGTCGGCATCTCCGGCATCGACGGAAACTTCATCAAGGCGCGCAAGATCCTCTACAAGACCACAACCCGCACCGGGCGCGAGATCGAGGTGGACCTCGGTTTCGTGGGAGAGGTGGAGTCGATAAACCCGACCGTCATAAACTACTTAGTCGGCACGGGTTATATTCCGGTCATCTCGCCGGTAGGGATAGACGACGAGGGGCATAGCCTGAACATAAATGCTGACGTAGTGGCTGCTGAAATCGCGGCCGCCATGCGCGCGAAAAAGTTGATATTGCTCACCAACGTCCCCGGGGTCTTGAGGGATCCGAACAATGAGAGCACCCTCATCCCAAGGCTAACCGTCCAAGAGGCAGAAAAGCTCATCCAGGAAGGGGTGATCAAGAAGGGCATGATCCCCAAAGTTGAGGCCTGCATAAGGGCGGTGAACAGCGGCGTCGAGCGGGCGCACATCATCAACGGCAACGTGCCCCATGCGCTATTGCTTGAGATCCTGACCGAGAGCGGCATAGGCACGATGATCGAGCGGGGGCAGTGAATGCGCCGCATCTTGGAGCTGGAGAAGCGCTACCTCGCTCAAACCTACCACCGCCAGCCCCTGGTCTTGGTGGAAGGGCGAGGCATGGTGGTCAGGGATATCGGGGGGAAGGAATACCTGGACTTCGTCGGCGGCATAGCCGTCTGCGCGTTGGGCCATTGTCACCCAGCGCTCGTCGAGGCCATCTCGGAACAGGCGAAAAAGCTCATGCACGTGTCCAACTTGTACTACACTACACCGCAGGTAGAGCTCGCCCAGCTGCTCGCGAAGATCACCCCTAAGGGCATAGATAAATTCTTCTTCTGCAACTCCGGCGCGGAGGCGGTGGAAGGGGCCTTCAAGCTCTCGATCAAGCACACCAAGCGCCAGCGCATCGTGGCCATGCAGGGGTCCTTTCACGGGCGAACATCGGCCACCGTCGGCGCTACTTGGAAGGCGAGCTATCGGGAGCCCTTCGCCCCCTTGATCCCCAAGATATTCGACTTCGTGCCCTTCGACGACCTCGCCGCCGCCGAGCGCGCGATCACCGATCGAACTGCCGCCGTGATCGTGGAACCCATACAAGGGGAGGGAGGGATAAACGTTCCATCCGAAGGTTACCTCAAGGGGCTGCGGGAACTCTGCGACGCCCGCGGCGCCCTTTTGATCTTCGATGAGGTTCAGACCGGGATGGGACGCACTGGTAAGTGGTTCGCCTGCCAGCACTGGGGTGTGACGCCGGACGTCATGACGATAGCAAAGGCCCTCGGTGGCGGCTTTCCCATCGGGTGCTTTGGCGCTAAAGCGGAGGTCATGGGCTCCTTCTCGGCAGGCGATCACGCATCTACCTTCGGAGGCAACCCCCTCGCATGTGCCGCAGCCACTACCGTGGTGCGCACCATGATGCGCCTGAAGCTACCCCGGCGGGCGGCTAGGGTGGGAAGATATTTCAAGGATCGCTTAGAAGAGTTGGCCGAGAAGCACGATTGCGTGCGGGAGGTCAGGGGGCTTGGGTTGATGCTGGGAATGGAGCTCACGACGAAGGAGGCCGCGGACATGACGGTGAAAAAAGCGATGGAGAGGGGATTCCTTATAAATTGTACGGCGGATAGGGTCTTGAGGTTCGTGCCACCGCTCGTGGTTGAGCGCGAGCACATCGATCGCTTGGTCGATGCCCTAGATGAAATCCTGTCGGAGGTGAGGGGATGTTGAGGGGAAGACATCTTCTATCCATGGGGGACCTCAGCGGGGAGGACGTCGGACACATCCTGGCGAGGGCAACCATCTTTAAGGAGCAGAGGGAAAAGGGCATCCTCTCGGACGAGCTTAGGGGAAAAACCGTCGCCCTCATCTTCGAAAAGCCTTCGACTCGCACGAGGGTCTCGTTCGAAACTGGGATCCATGAGCTCGGCGGGAATCCGCTATTCCTGAGCGCCCAAGAGCTACAGCTCAGCAGAGGCGAGACCATAGCGGACACCGCAAGGACCTTGAGCAGGTATGTCCATGCCATAGTCGCTAGGGTTACCTCGCACGACAACCTTCTCGAACTTGCCAAGCACAGCACCGTCCCGGTGATAAACGCGCTCAGCCCCCTGGAGCACCCATGTCAAGCCTTAGCCGACCTGATGACGATCCAGGAGAAGAAGGGCAGGCTGCGGGGGCTGAAACTGGCTTGGGTCGGAGACGGCAACAACGTGTGCAACTCCCTGTTGCTTGCCTGCAGCCTGGTAGGCATCGACGTCTCCATCGCATGCCCGCCCGGCTACGAGCCAAACGCGGAGGTGCTGGAACTCGGCAGGAGGCGCGCGGCCGAGAGTGGGTCGAAGCTCGAGGTGATCAACGACCCAAACGAGGCAGTGTTCGGGGCCGATGTGGTCTACACGGACGTTTGGGTTTCGATGGGGCAGGAAGGGGAGAAGATGCGCAGGCTGCAGGACTTCAAGGGTTACCAAGTCAACGCCGAGCTGTTGAGGCGCGCGAAGGAGGACGTCATCTTCATGCACTGCCTGCCAGCTCACCGCGGGGAGGAGGTCACCGACGAGGTCATCGATGGCCCGCACTCCGTGGTGTTCGACCAGGCAGAGAACAGGCTACACGTGCAGAAGGCAATATTGACGATGGTGATTTGAGCTTGTCAAGCGTTGGGCCCCTGCCACGATTTGCGGAGTCTCAGGTGAGAAAGGCGTTGGAGATCATCGCCGAGCGCGGGAGGATCGGGCGAAAACAGCTCGCGAGGGAGCTTGGGATCGGGGAGGGCAGCGTCCGCACCATCCTCAGGCGCCTGGAGATGCGGGGGTTGATCACCTCTTCGCGGGGAGGCCACTCGGTAACGGCTAAGGGTAGAAGGGAGCTCGGGAGGACCTCCGGATACGTGAGGTTGGACGCTGGGGATCTCACCGTGGGGGAGGTGGACGTGGCCACGATCGTCAGGGGAGCCGCGGCGAGGGTCAGACGTGGCATAGAACAACGTGATGAGGCCATAAAGGCCGGTGCGGATGGGGCAACGGTGCTGGTCTTCAAGGAGAGCAAGCTTCAGTTCCCCAACGGCTTCCTTGAGGTGCCGCCCGAAGTCGGCGAGATGCTGATCGAGATCTTCAAACCAAGGGAAGGGGATGTGATAGTAATTGGCACGGCCAAGGATGAGCTCAAAGCAGAGGCCGGGGCAAGGGCCGCCGCTAGGACCCTCGCCCGGTCAAAAGGTAGGCCACTCTGAGGTGAACTCCCAGAGGATGTTGTCCCCGTCGGCGACCACGTATCTGTCCGCTGCGATGTTCGGGTGAACTCCGTTTACCTGGTACAGCCACCACTTGTCTTCGGTTTGTTCGATGTTGTCTATCGAGATCACGAACTTGCCTAACCCTGGGTATTCCCTGTAGCCCACTTGGGCAATGCGGTCCAATACCTCGAAGACCGTGGTCCCGGCGAGGATCTCCACGTTTTCGTCCTTGAGCAACAGGTTTTCGCCCGGTTGTACCATGACGATGCGGATGGACACGCTGCCCACGACTTCTCGCTCGCGTGCTGCCCGCATGCTACCTAACTGAAACGCCGCAACGATTGCGACCACCACTAAGACCCCAAGGATGATAGCCCCGCCCCTCGTTTGACCACCCCTTACATCCCCTGCGAGGTCTGGGTCCTCATCGCCGCCCGTACCGCAACGGCGATCGGGACCTTGATCCTCACCAAAGCCTTGCCCAATCCCACGAGCGGTGGAACAAAGAATAGCGAGGCGAGATGGTAGAGGGTGAAGGGTATTTGCAAGAGGTAAGTCATGGCCAGCCAAGAGAGGGTCTTGGGATACCACAGGACCCATGCCCCAAGGGCCGTCCAAGCATCGAATGCCAAGATGGCGAGGGCCGCGGTGATGGTCGCGCGGCGCACGAGATGTCCGAATCTTTCAAAAATGGGAAATCCTTTTCGCGTGGCCAAGAACCATGCCATGAGGAACCCAGGCCATGTGAAGGCATAGATGGGTTGCAACCCCCACCCTAGGATGTCCAGCAAACCTATCGCCGAGATCGCCGCCGCCCCGTAGCAGAGGACCGACGGGCCCCTATGACCGGTTATGGCGAGGGAAAAACCACCTGCGACGGCCAAGGCTGGGATTATCAACTCGAGGTTGGGGATCCCGAACTTGCTCAAAACCAGTTTGTTGAAAACTATTAACGCAAGACACACCGCCGACAGTACCTTCACCCTGTCGGAGAGCGCTTTCTCGGGAGTAGTTGAGCTAAACATTTTATCTATGGATGGATTATCCATCCAATATAAAAACGTTACGGTAAATAAATTTTTTCGACCAACAAAAGAGGATTATGCCCCTACCCTCTGCTTCAATCGGCGCTGCTTCCTGCGCATGCGCTTCTTCAGCCACTTCCAGCGCATCCTTCCCTTCTTCTTCCACTTGCGGGGTCTCTTCCCCACGTTCACACCGCCATGATTCTAAAGCTGTAGGGGTAAAAGGGTTGTGACGCGCAGCAGAAATAATTCCTCGAAAGGCAACTTTCGTCGCAGGATGCCCACCCGAAAGGCACGAAGCATGTGAAGAGTTCTCGTGATATCCGACAGCGAGGATTGCACGAAGAGAGCTCGCCCTCCCTCATTCAGGTGCTCGGGCAACCCCTCGAGAAACCTATCGATCACCGCCCTCCCATCCGGACCGCCCTCCCACGCGCGGTCCAGCATGTCGCCGATCGATTCCTCGGAGGGAACAGGTAGGTACGGAGGATTGAAGACCACTAGGTCGAACCTCTCCCCCCGCACGGGCTCAAAGAGATCGCCGAGCCTGAAGTCTATCCTATCCTCGACGCCGTGGGCTACGGCGTTCGCACGGGCGCACCTCAACGCGGCTGGGTTCACATCCGTCGCCACCACCTCGGCGCCAGCCTCCGCCGCCAGGATCGCGAGGATGCCGCAGCCCGTCCCTAGTTCAAGTACCCGTTCGCCCGCCCGCGCGTCCAGATTGTCCGCGAGGAGGAAGGTGTCCTCGGCTGGGGGGTAAACTTGAGGGCTCACCTCGAAGGCTTTCCCTTTGTAGTAGATCCTGTCCAAGCGACCACCAATTTAGGATTCCACGGACCTTAAAAAAACCGGCGAAAAATCGAAGTATTAAAGCCGCCGATTTGAATATGTAAGGGGGTGCCAGAATGGTAAATGCCTATAGCTTGATATCCGCCGAGCCCGGCAAGACCGCTGAGGTCTTTCGGAGGGTTAAGGCGGTGGAGGGCGTCAAGAAGGCGGAGTGCGTCGCGGGACCTTACGACATCATCGCGCGCATAGAAGTGGACTCCCTCGAGAAGCTCACCAAAGCCGTCTTCGGCGACATCCGCAGCATACCCGGCGTCACGAATACCACTACCTTGATAGTGGTCGAGCTATGAGCAACTTCGCCGTCATAGGCATCGTCGGCTTGCAGGGCTCCGGCAAGACCGAGGTCGCGAAGGTCGCGATGGGCCTAGATATGCCCTGCGTGCGGATGGGGGATGTGGTCTGGGAGGAGGTCAAGCGCCGAGGGCTGGAGATAAACGAGGCCAACGTCGGCGCTGTGGCCGACGAGCTCAGGCGGAGGGACGGACCCGGGGCGATCGCCAAGCGCTGCGTCCCGATCATCGAGCGAGTTGGCGTGGGCAAGCGGGCGGTGGTCGTCGATGGCATCAGGGGCATCGCAGAGGTGGAGGAATTCCGCGGGGCCTTCGGTGACCGCTTTCGCCTCCTCGCAGTTTGGGCGAGCGAGCGGACGCGTTACTCGAGGGTCTCGGGGAGGGGAAGGGCCGACGACATAGAGAGCCTAAAGGCCTTTCGCGAGAAGGATAGGCGCGAGCTGGGGTGGGGGCTCGGCGAGGCCCTAGCGTTGGCGGATGCCATCGTCGTGAACGAAGGCACGCTGGATGAACTCCGCGAGAGGGCAGCCGAGCTCATCGAATCTATGCTGGGGGGTAGGCTTTGAAGCTTAGGGTGGAGGCAGAGGTCAGGCCCACGGAGGACCCCGCCAAGGTCGAGAGGGCGATAAAAAACATATTTCCTACGCTTGAGCTGAGCTTGGTCGGGAACGTGATCTCCGGCGAGTCGACGAGGGTCGAGGCCTTAGATAGGTTACATCAACTGCTGAGGTCACAGGCCATCCTAGACTCCGCCAGGAGCGTCATGCGCAGGGGCATGCGGGGAGGCGTGGTGCAGTTCATGCTGAACAAACAGGCGGCCGCGGTCGGGAAGGTCAGCTTCACCGATGGTGAATCCCCGCTGGGCCCGATAACCGTCGTCGTAGAGGCGAGGGACGCGGAGAGGTTGATAGACTATTTAGCCCCTCGCACCGCGGACGGAAAGCCCATCAGGGAGATCGAATATCGGGATTAGGATGATAGCCGTCATAGGGGGCACGGGCGCGCAGGGGAAGGGGCTGGTGGCGAGGTGGGCTATGGCGGGCGAGGACGTGATCATAGGCTCCCGCTTCGAGGAGAAGGCGAAGCGGGCGGCGGCCGAGGTGGGCAAGCTCGTCGGCAAGCCGGTGAGGGGAACGACGAACCTCGAAGCGGCCCGCGAGGCGGAGGTGGTGGTGCTCAGCGTCCCCTTCGAGGCGATGAGGAAAATAATGAGAGAAATACGTCGAGGCCTGAGCCCGGGCAAGATCTTGGTCAACGTCGTCGTTCCCATCCAAGTCCGACCCGGCGAAGTCGTGCTCAAGCGCCCGAGGGCGGGCTCAACGGGGGAGGAGTTGGCCAAGCTAGTGCCGAAGGGAGTGAGGGTGGTGTCCGCGCTTCAGACCGTGGGGGCAAGGCTCCTGCAGGAGCTCTCGAGGCCCCTAGACTGCGATGTGGTGGTGTGCAGCGACGACCCGGCGGCGAAGGAGAGGGTCATGAAACTGGTCGAGAAGATGCCCGGCGTTAGGGCGGTGGACGGCGGACCATTGCGCAACGGGAGGTTCGTCGAGCCCCTCGTGGCCCTGTTGGCCGAGCTGACGAGGCGGTATAAAGTGGAGGCGGTGGGCGTTCGGTTTCAGGGGCTGAGGTAATCTTTTAAGTTTTCGCGCTGGAATGGATTTTCGGCTATGATGAGAAGAGGGTTAGGCGATCGCGAGATGAGCTGAACCCTATTCCCTGAGCCCTTATTGTTTGAACCTCACGTCCAGCTCCATCAGGTCCCTCGCCACCACCGCGTTCGGGAAGACCTCGCGCGCTTGTCTGAGCAGCACCTCCTCGTCGGCATACCTAGGACTGATGTGGATGAGCACCAACTGCCCTACGCCTGCCCTCCTCGCCACCTCCGCCGCCTCGGCCGGCGTGGAGTGGCCGCTCTCCACCGCCTTGTCGGCGAGCTCGTTGGCCAGCGTGCAATCGTGGATCAACACATCGGCGCCGCGGGCGAGCTCCACCAAGCTCTCGCAGGGCCGGGTGTCGCCGGCGTAGACCACCTTCCGCCCCGGCCTCGGCGGCCCCATCACCTCCTCCGGCCTCACCAGCCTACCGCCGGGCAGCCTTATGGTTTGCCCCGCCCGCAGGCGGGAGAAGTCGGGCCCCGGTTTGACCCCCAACCCCACGGCCTTCTCGGGGTAGAACTCGCCCGGGCGGGGGTCCTCTATCAAAGCATAGGCCAGCGCGGGCACCCCATGCTCCACCCCGCAGGTCCTGATGACGTAATCGCCCCGCCTAACCTCAGCCCCGGGCTCCAACTCGTTCACCGCAACGTCGAACGTCAGGGTGTAGTATGGAATCCTGAGATAGGTCTCGATCCTCTCCTTCGCCCCGGGCGGGCAGTAGACCTCCAACTCCCTCGTTCGATCCATCAGGGAAAGGGTCTGGACGAGCCCCGCCAGCCCCAAGAAGTGGTCCCCGTGGAGGTGGGTGATGAAGACCGCGTTGAGCTTCATCGGGCTAAGCTGCGCGCGGGCCATCTGGGATTGCACGCCCTCGCCGCAATCGAACAACAGGAGCTCCCCTCCCCTCTTTATGGCCACCGCAGGCAGGGCTCGGGAGGGTGTTGGGATGCTCCCGCCCGTGCCGAGAAAAACTATTTTCAATTCCATCCTTACACCGACCAGGACTCGCCGCCCTAGCAAATCCCTCGATTATCTCGGCGCGATTACTTAAGCCGTTTGCGCGCCTACCTTTTCCTGAACACGTGGATGCGACGCGTGAGGGTCTTATGTACCCTTTGCTCGTGCCTCTCGATCGGCCTAAGGCCGGCCCCCTTGGCGAGGTCTTCGAGCTCTAGGGTGGCGGGTGAGGTGATGCAAGCGTAGCCCTTGCGCTTGAGCACCCTTGCTATCTCGGGCAGGGCTTGGCCGTAGAGGTCCTCGAGCTTCAGGCCCGCGGTCGTGGCCTGGCGCCCGTAAGGCGGGTCGGTCGCGATGGCGTCGACCGTAGCCTCGGCCAACGGGATGGAGCGGGCATCGCCCAAGATCAGTTGATAATCCTCGATGCCAAAGCCCTCCAAGTTGAGCCTAGCGCCGTCCAACATCTCCGGGTCTATGTCTATGCCCACGGGCTTGGCGCCCATCAGCCCGGCCTCTATCAATATCCCCCCCACCCCCGCGAAGGGATCCAGCAGGGTGCCCCCTGTAGGCGCCCGGGCCAAGTTGACCATGCAGCGGGCGAGCTTCGGCATCAGGGTGCCTGGGTGAAAGGCTGGCCTCACCATGGGTTTGCGCTTGGCGAACTGGGCGCGGTCCACCCGCGCGATGGTCAAGCCTATGACGCACTTGCCGTCGGTGAGCGCGCCGAGCACCTCCACCTCTGGCTGCTCTAGGTCGACCTTGAACTCCACCTCGCTAGCTATCAGGTCCGCCACCTCCTTAGCAAGCCTGGGCACGTCCACTTCGGGCGAGTGGCGCTTCACCCTCCTGATGTGTACGGCGAAGGTCCTGCCGTGGGGTATGAGGTCGACGACGTCGGAGCTTCCGATCGCCTCCAAGAGCTCGGCGACGTCTGCCGTGCATAGGTGCCAACATATCTCCCGACAAAAGGCCAGCCTGGAGGCCAGCACCTCTGGGTCGGCCTTCGTCTCGACGATCAGCACTTGGTCTAGCTGCTCCACCACCTTATAGGCACGATGTTCGGCCTTGATCGCCGCTATGGCTTCCGCTACCGGTAGGGTCGGGTGCTCCCCCGAGAGAAGGAACATGAGCCGCCTCATGGAGAACCCTGGCGGACGGCCTCCGCTATCACCGGCGCCACGGAGACCACGCTGGTCTTGTGCTCGATGGTGTCGGTCGCGATGATGGCCCTCGCGCCGGCGGCCAATATCCTCCTCATGGCATCGCCCACTAGCACGGGATGGGTGCAGGCGGCATATATCCTGCGGGCGCCCTGCCTCTTCAAGATCCTGATGGCCTCGATCACCGTGCCCCCCGTGCTGATGATATCGTCGACGATCACCACATCCCGCCCGGCGACGTTCAGGCGCTTGGGGCCGACCTTGACCTTGGTGGAGGTGAGCCTGGTCTTCTCGAGGTAGTCGTGGTCGGCCATGAACTCCGCCGCTGCCCTACGGGCGTGGCGGAGCGCGCCTTGGTCGGGAGCGAGGACGACGGGGTCTCGGAGCTCCAGCGTGGAGAGGTGGCGACCCAGCAGGGACATCGCGGTCAGGTTGTACGCGGGGATCGCGAAGTTGGCCATTATCTCCTCCTCGTGGATGTCCACCGTCAGGAGCTCATCCGCCCCCGCGCGCTCGATGAGCTTGCACATGGTCCGGACGCTGACCGCTTCTCCCGGCTTGAAGCGCTTGTCCTGCCTGGCGTAGCCGAGGTACGGCACGACCGCGGTCACCTGCTTGGCCCCCAAGTCTTTGGCGGCGTCGAGGAGCAGGAAGAGCTCGATGTAGTTGTCGTTCGCCGGCCTGCAGGTGGACTGCACTACGACGACGTGCTCGCCCTTCACCTCGCGGTCGATGCGAAGGTAGCTTTCACCGTCGGGAAAGGTGGAGCGTTCCGGCTCCACGAGCGGGCACCTTAAGGCTTGGGCGACCCTGGATGCCAGCTTCCTAGAGGCGGAACCGGAGATGACTAACATGGCATCACCAGATGCGACAACCCTTTTTGCGAGCGGATTTAAAATATCTATGGGCATACCATGTGGCGCGTCTTGAGGCCGGATGCCGTGGCCGTGCTCAGGGACGAGCGGGCTAGGAGGTCCCTGGGCCGCTACTTCGCGGTCATGGAGGACAAGCTTCCCGCCAGGTTTCAGGTTTGCAAGCAGGTGGAGGTGGACGTCGACCTCTCCGCGGGCGACGACGAGCTGTGGCGGGCCCACGAGCGGGGGCTGAGGGAGTTACGCAGGCTGCTAGGGAGGGTCGACGAGGGGAAGGTAAGCCTCCCGGAACGGGAGCGCCCCCGGACCTCGCTGCTCGATCTCAAGGTGGAGCTCGCGCGGAGGATCTTGAGGTCATGCCACTTCTGCGAGCGCAGGTGCGGAGTCGACCGCACGGCGGGCGAGCGGGGGGTGTGCGGGGTGGGCGAGCGCTCGAGGATAGCATCGGAGTTCATCCACATGGGGGAGGAGCCGGAGCTCGTGCCTAGCTACACCATCTTCTTCAACGGCTGCACCTTCAAGTGCTGCTTCTGTCAGAACTGGGACATCTCCCAGTACCCCGCCGAGGGGGTGGAGGTCTCGCCTCAGACCCTCGCGAGGCTGGTGGAGGGGCAGCGCCGGGATGGGGCGAGAAACGTGAATTGGGTCGGCGGCAGCCCCACGCCCAACCTCCACACCATCCTCGAGGCCCTCAACCTCTGCGAGGCCAACATCCCCTCCGTCTGGAACTCCAACTTCTACATGTCGCTGGAGGCCATGAAGCTGCTCTCGGGCACGCAGGACATCTACCTCACCGATTTCAAGTACGGCGACGATAGGTGCGCGCTAAAGTACTCGAAGGTGCAGAACTACTTTGAGGTCGTGGCGCGCAACCATCGCCTGGCCTTCGCCGACTCGGAGCTCATCATCCGTCACCTGGTGATGCCTAACCACCTCGAGTGCTGCACCCGCGCGGTGCTGGAGTGGATAGCCGAGAACTTGGGGCCGATGGTTAGGGTGAACCTGATGGACCAATACAGGCCGGAGTATCGGGCGCATGAGTTCCCGGAGCTCAACAGGCGGCTGACGAGCGATGAGTTCAACAGGGCGATCGAGATGGCTCGAGACGCCGGCCTGGAAAACGTCATAACTTAAGCCGGACGAAGGAACTCGGGCGGTGGAATTGGCGAAGGTATACAACATAGGCGGCGCGGGCTTCGATTCGAATATCTACCTCATCCTCGACGACGTCATCGCCCTCGTCGATGCCGGCACCGGGATGAACTTCGGGTCGGTGAGGCGAAACCTCGCGAAGTTCGGCCTGAAGCCGAGCGACGTCGAGCTGGTCATCAACACCCACTGCCATTTCGACCACGCCGGCGGCGACAGGGATTTCGTCGAGGCCGGATGCGAGGTGGCGATTCACGAGCTGGAGGCCGAGCCGCTGAGGAGGGGCGATCGCAGGGTCACGCTGGCCGAGGGCTTCAACGGGCAGCTCGGGCCGATCGAGGTCTCGCGGGAGCTTCGGGAGGGCGACTGCATAGAGCTGGGCGAACTCGCGCTGGAGGTGCTCCACACCCCGGGCCACACCGCCGGGAGCATCTGCCTGCACGAGCGTGGGCGAGGGCTCCTCTTCTCCGGCGACACCGTATTCTGCGGGGGCGTGGGGAGGGTGGATCTGCCCACGGGCGACGCGGCGGCGATGCTGAGGTCCTTGAGGAAGTTGATCGAGCTCGAGGTGCATCGACTCATGCCCGGGCACGGCCCGGTTGCGGAGAGCTTTGCGGACAAATACATAAGGGCCGCATACCGGCTCGCGAAGGATGAGCTACTTTAGCCGGGCTTTTTGACATACGTGTGTCACTCTCGACGGCCGCTCTTGGCGAAAACTTGTCCGGGTGTTCTCGTCCCCCATGACACACGTGTGTCAGCTGCAAGCGTTGGAGGGTCAATGACACACGTATGTCAAGAAAAACGTCGCGAATCGATGACATACGTATGTCATGACACGCGTGTATCAAAAGCGGAAAAAGCTTGGCCAGTCCGGCTATCGACCTCGGCGGCGCTCGGCGCCACCAGCGAAGAGGAGGGGAAACACTATGTCGCTCGCACAGCACGGAACCCATACCGCCACGAACAGCAGCACGAAAACCAACGGGAGCCTAGGAAGCCAATCCACCGATCCGAACGCCATGAGGTAGAAGAGCGAGGCGAGGGTACTTATCATCACGTGCAGGGCGTGCGGACATTTCGTCCCTCGCCACCTCGACGACCCCATCGCGGCGCCCCCGAGGCTGGGCAGGATCGCCAGCCATGGATGGTCTAAGACGCAGATGTGCAGCATCATGTGGACCCCAAGCATGGTGCCGCCGAAGTAGGGGAATGCTATGTCGCTTATCGCGCATATCCCCAGCGCCCCGACCAAGCCTACCACGATGGAGGAGCCGAGGTCCCCCCTGTGTAACCTGAACATCGCGGCCGTGACGAGGGAGCTCAAGAACATGTGCATGGGATGAAGGTAGTGGAAGGCGTAGTAGGAGACCTCGCGGGCAAGCCCCGCCACGCAAAAGATGGCCATCACCGCCACGCCGACGCCGGCCCCAAGGGCGGTGAACGGCGCATGCTCCCTGAGCTCCGAGGCTATGTGCCCGAGCCTGCCCAACCCGACCCCAGCACCCCTTCCTTGCTCCCGGTATAAATTCCCCGAGCCCTCGCAGACTAAGCGCCCGCCCGAGGACAGCTACGTTTGGGGCGGAGCTTAGGGCTCCTTGCGAGCGTAAGGGCAGTAATGCCTGAGCTTGAGGACCCTCGCCGCCGAGCTCGCGGTCACGCCGTAAACGATGGGCTCTGTCCCGTATCTCTCGCACCACTCCAAAAGCTGGGGCAGGCTCCCGTTGACCATCGCGCTTCCGGTTATGCAGGCGACATCCGAGCTTTTGATCACTTCCTCGTTCTCGGAGCCGCTTTTGATCGCCCGCCCAAACCTAACTTTCCCAACGTTCTCCGGGTTGAGGTCCGTCACGTAGCCTTCGAACCACCTCGAACAGGCCTCCACATGACCGGGCTGGTAGCCTATGTGAGCGACGACGACATCCCTGCCAAAGTTTTTGAGTATATAGTCGACGAGCCTCGCGCCACACCTCTCGGGGTCCCTTCCCCTGCAGTGGACGCCTCCCTCGATCAGCCCGAGCGAGCTGAACACCGCGTTCATGGTCGCGAGATAAACCGCCCTCTCCGGCGCGCCCCCGAAGATGGCGTCGCGCACGTCGAACAGCTTGCCTCGGAAGGTCTTGGGCTCATCCGTGAACGCATCGCCGTAGGAGCCCCTGAACCTCGCCCTCAGCAGGACCTCCTTCCCCTTGGCCAAGGCATACTCCTCGGAGGGCATCTTCACGTATCGTTCGGCCTCCTTCGCGCGGCGGGGTAACCCGCGGGCAAAACCCTTCACCCAAACCCCGCAGATGACCTCCTCGTCCCAAAGTCGATGAGCATCGGCGATCCTCTTGAACCTTCGATCGATTTCCTCGTATAGGTCTAGCCGACGTCTCATATGACCTCTACCCTTCCTTCGCCACTGACGAGGACGATGAAGTCCCTGAGCGCCCTCCTGCGCCTGATGCCCTTCCTGCCGAGCGCCGAGGTTATCAACCTCACGAGCTCCGCGTAGTTGTGGGCGATTTTGATCCCCCTCTCGTCCGCCCGCTTGAAAACCCTCTCGGAGACTTGGTAAACATTGGCCCCGGCCCTCGCGCGCACGCTGATGGGCCACTCGATCGCCTGGACGAGCTTCAGCGTGTTCCTCGCCTTTTCGATGTTCTCTTCGGCCATCCGGGAGATGCGGCTGACGTTGGCCCTGGTCGTCCCCAGCACCTCGGCGATCTCGGCGAGGCTCTTTCCGGCCATCCTCAGCTTCAACACCTCGAACTGCCTCTCGGTGAGATGGGTCCTTCGGATGTCAATCATTTTTGTTTCACACATGCTTTTCAATGACATTTTGTATTTAAAAATGGAGGGTTAAGCCCGGAAGGCCTGCGATCCTTTTTGTCCTCTTCGCTGGCATCGCGATCCTTGGGATAGCGATCGAGGATCTTGCAGCCTCCACGGCGTCGTCGATCGTCGGATACCTCTTCCTCGTCTATGTGGGGGTCCCCGCACCATTAAAATCGTTAGCTTTCAGCTCCTGCCAATATCGGAGGTTGTGAAGACACCCAGGATCCGGGGCCTGCACGTCGCCGTAATACCCGTAAGCCCTCGCCCTACATCCGCCGCATACGTAGCGGTACTCGCACGCGCCGCATCCCTTAAGCGCGTCCCTGTCCCGCAGCTTCCAAAGCAGCCCCGAGGAGTGCCAGATGTCGCGAAGGCGATCCTTCCTTATGTTGCCTAACTTGATGGGCATGAAAACGCAGGGGATGATGTCCCCGTTGGGTTCTAGGCCGCAATAGAGTCGCCCGGCGCCGCACCCGCCGAGGAAATCCGCGAGGCTCTCCGTCCTGCCACGGAGGGCCCGCATCGCCGCCTCGTTGGTGAAGTGGGTCGCGACCACGCCGAGGTCGGCTTGCCCACCGCGCGCGAACCCCAGGGAAATCGCCGAGTACTGGGGCGCGGTCGAGTAGCAGATCAACTTCCTTGTGCTGCCCATCATCCTCAAGTAAAGGTACCTGAGCAGCTCCTGCCTCTCCTGGGGGGACAGATCCTGGTCGACGATGCCCTTTCCCCTCCCGACGGGCACGTAGTTAAAAACGATGACGCGCTTCGCCCCAAGTTCGTGCTCCACGAAGTCCACCAGCTTGGGGATCTCCCCAAGGTTGTAATGGGTGGCGGTCATCGCGACGCAGGTGTCGAGCCCCTCCGCGACGCAGTTCCTTATGCCCTCGCAGGCGCGCCTCCAGGAGCCCGGGACCCCCCTGAACCTGTCGTGGGCCTCCTCGAACCCATCGAGCGAGATCTCCACGTAGTCGAAGACCCCCTTCATCCTCCTCGCGAATTCCCGAGTGATCATGGTGCCGTTCGTCGCGACCGAGATGAAGAAGCCCTTGCCCTTGGCGTACCCCGCGACCTCGAAGATGTCCTCCCTGAGCAGGGGCTCCCCACCCGAGAAGGCTATGGCCACCACGCCCGCCTCCTCGAACTCGTCGATGACCCGCTTCGCCTCCTCGGTCGTGAGCTCGTCCTCCGCCGCTCTCGGCCCAGCGTCCTCGTAGCAGTGCTCGCATCGCAGGTTGCAGAGCCTGGTGTAGTTCCAGACCACTAGGAAGGGGGCGACGGAGGTGAACGGCCTGCGGGCGCCGTAGCGCGCGATGCCCTCGAGCACGTTCACCATGCCTCGCCTGATCACGGGGTCGCCCAGGCTCTTCCTCAGGTTCTCCCTCGAGTACCCGAAGACGTCGCTGCCCTTTTCGAGGATTAGCTTTACCACGAAAGCCGCGAACCTATCCCTGAGGTCGCAGGGCAGCTCTTCGCCCGCGTACCTCCGAAGGGCTAGGTCCAACCTGCTCACGCCGCGGCTGCTGCGCCCGCAGACGAACCTCAGCATTGCCCTTGAGAGGGGATTGCTCAACCAGCGCTCTACCGCCCCCACCACCACCCTTTCCCTTCCGGCGGCGGGCGCTTCCTTTACCTCAGCCGTCAATCCCGGTTCCTCCAGGATATTTGTCAACTCGACCCTTTTTATCTTAACACCCGGCGCACACGGCATCCTCGGCGCAAACTCATAGCCCGAGGGGGTTCAGGTGGTTGACCAAGCCGCCGACGACTAAAGCTAGCGAGAAGGTGGCTACGGTGATCAGCGCCGCATCCCTCCAGCCAAGCTCTCTCCCGAGCACCGCGATCGTGGCCACGCAGGGGATGTAGATCGCCACCACGAGGGCGAAGACGAACAGCTGGAGCGGCGACATGAATGTCGCCAAGTCCGTGGTCCCCGCGAGCGCCACCAAGAGCACCAGCGCCCCCTCCTTCCTTATGAAGCCGTAGAGCAGCGGGATTATCGCCACCGCGGGCAGGCCGAGGAGGCCCGTCGTCAGGGGGGAGAGCGGCTCGACCATCGCGTGGAGGGCGCCCGACGCCTGGAGCGCGCCCACGACCAAGCTGCCCGCGATCAGCAGGGGGGCGGCGAAGAGGAGAAAGCCCCGCATCCTCATCCACGTCTTAAATAGGACGGGCTTTGGCGTGGGCATGCGGAGCGGCGGCATCTCCATGATCATGCCCGACACCCTTCCGGGGAGTGCCCTGTTGAGCAGGAGGCCGACCAGAAAGATGAGGGAGAGGACGATGGCGTAGATCGCCAGCGCGTACCTCGCGCCCAGCAAGGAGCCCACCGCCCCCAAGATCACCGCCGTCCTGGCCGAGCAGGGGATCATCGCTATCAGGAAGGAGGAGATGAACCTCTCTCGCCTCGTGGCGAGCACCCTCGTCGCCATTATCGCCGGCACGTTGCAGCCGAAGCCTCCGAGCATGGGCACTATCGCCCTCCCGTGCAGGCCGATCCTATGCATGGCGGAGTCCATCACGAAGGCCATTCGCGGGAGGTAGCCTGTGTCCTCGAGGATGGCTAGAGCCAGGAAGAAAACCAGGATGTAGGGGATCACGACGGAAAGTATCCCCGCGATGCTCCCGTTGACCCCTACCTCCAGCACCTCTTGCAGGGCCGGCGAGGGAACGCGGGAGATGGCCCAGCTCAGGGCGGGGGAGAGGTACCTCTCGTAGGCGCCTACCACCACCACCTCCAGCTGGCCTCCTCCGTAGATGAGCAGCGCCAGCAGGGAGGCGAAGACCGCGGACATCACGAGGGTGCCCGTGCCCGCGCCGGTCGTCAGCTCGCCCAACCTCTGCGAGAGGGTCGGTCTTACGCTGACGTACTCGGTGACCTCCTTCGAGATCAAGCTGGCGATGCCGTGGCGCTCCCTAGCTATCCTCAGCGCCGCCGGCTCCCCGTGGCGCTCCCTTATCTCCCTCGCCAGCTCATCCGCCTTCGCTAGCACCCTCTCGCCCTTGGGCAGGGAGGCGACCACTTCGACGAGCTGCGCGTCTCCCTCTAGGAGCCTGATCGCCAGGGCTCTGGCCGGAAGATGGAACGGCGTTCGAGCGAGATGCCTGCGAATGGTCTCGCTGAGCTCCCCTATCGCCTTCTCCATGTCCCTGCCCATCCTCAACACCTTCCTCGGGCGCCTCCCCGCCGAGGCCAGCTCGAGGGCGGCGTCGAAGGCGACGGAGACGTTCTCCCCCCTCGTGGCGACCGTCGGGACCACCGGCACCCCAAGCTTCCTCGAGAGGAGTTCGGGGTCGGGGCGCATCCCCTTCTTCAGCGCGTCGTCGTACATGTTGAGCACGACGAGCATGGGGTAGCCCAGCTCCAGCAGCTGAAGCGTGAGGTAGAGGTTGCGCTCGAGGTTGGAGGCATCGACTATGTTGACGATGACATCCGGCTCCTGCTCCAGGATCACCCTCCTCGCCACGAGCTCGTCCTGCGACACCGCGCCCAGGGAGTAGATACCGGGGAGGTCCATCACCCTGACCTCCCGCTCGCCCAGCCTAACCTTTCCCTCGAGGATCTCGACGGTGGTGCCCGGAAAATTCGAGATGATGACGTCGGCGCCCGTCATCTGGTGGAAGATCGCGCTCTTGCCGACGTTCGGGTTACCCGCGAGCGCCATGACGATGTCGGCGCCTCTTCCTGTCATGCAACCTCACCAGTATCCTCGACGCCAACTCCCGGCTGAGCGCCACTTGGGCGTCGCCGCACCTGACCATGAGCGCACCCAAGGGGGACTTCTCGACGACCTCGACCTTCGAGCCCGGGATGATGTTGAGGGACATCAGCCGCTGCAGGGCCTCGCGCTCCTCCGGGATCGTAAGGATCTCGCACCTCGCACCCTCCTCGGCGTCGGCCAAGCTAGGCACATCGAGCCTCACCACCCTGCCGTCCTTGCTAGGGATCGGATTGCCGTGGGGGCAGGTCTCGGGCTTGCCCAGTATGGCCTCGATCTCGTCGGCGAGCTCGTCGTTGAGGATGTGCTCGAACTTGCACGCTTCTTCGTGGGACCTGCAGAGGTCGCGGCCGAAGACGTCGTGGAGGAGCCTCTCAGCCAGCTCGTGCCTCCGCACTATCATCGCCGCCCGCCTCGCGCCGCTCCTCGTCAACCTCGCCCCGAGGCGGCGGCCGTACCTCACCAAGCCCTTGCCCGCGAGCTTCCTCAGCATCTGTACGGCGCTCGGGTCCCTCACCCCGAGCTCCCTCGCCAGTTCGGCCACCCTGATTCCACGGCCGAACCTCCTCTCGTGCGTAAACATGGACTCCAGGTACTCCTCTTCGGCCGGCGTCAGGCGTTGGCGGGCGGGCCTCGCGGGATTACCCATGCTCGCACCAATATTAGGTGCGCCTAACTTTCTTATAAAATTAGGTTAGCCTAATTTATTAACCCCTTTAGAAAGGCAAGCGCCCTTTCCACCTCCGCCTCAAGCGCTCGCATATCGTCTACGTCGTTCCTTATCACCACGAGCGGCGAGGGGGAGCGACGTTTGAGCTCGTCCTCGGACCTGAGCAGCAGCTCCTCGTAGTCGTCCCGCCTGTAATACCTCTCCATCATATCCCTGGGCACTATGTGGTCGTCTAGCCCCTTGCCGCCCTCCCTGAACCTCCTCTCGTTCCGCCGCAGGCAGACCTCGAAGGGGCAGTAGACGTAGACCACCAACGAGCGCTCGAGCACCTCGCGGCTGAAGTTCCGAAGCGCGTGGGCGTAGCTGTCGCGAGAGAACTCGACGAAGATCACCCTCCCCGGACCCCTCAGCGACTTTAGCTGGCCGTCCATGCGCTTGAGCACCTCGTCGAGCATCGAGAGGTCCGTCACCTCGAACCCGCCCTCCTTCCTCACGTGGCGCTTGAACTCGACGTCCTCGTCGACGATCTGCTTGAGTATCGGAAAGTCGTCGAGGCGCATGACCTCCCTGGCCAAACCCTCCCTCAGCATGCGCTCGCCCATCAACCCGTACACGGCGGACTTCCCGGAGCCGGGGCGCCCCAGCAGGAACACGTAGGAGATCATGAGCCGCCCGCAATTTCGTTCGCGCGCTGGGGATAAAACCACCGCCGGCGCCTTGGCGTTGTGTCCTATTTAGGACACGACCATTTGCGGCACTCAAGCGAGCCCCCGCGATCCATCTCGACGCCCACCCGACCGGCGAGCGTCCTCTCGACGATCCCCTATGCCCTGAATTAGGACACTTCGTCTCATTTGATACAGCATCTCAGATTTCGAACGAATCTTGACCACAGCAATCCGCTTTTCGTTCAAAGCTGGCCACGTTGCGATGTCGTTCGCGTCCCATTTGCGACACTTGCTTTTCCCACTGTCCTATTTAGGACATCGCCGCATGATGGAGCGATTAAACCCGCCGAAAACCGACGCCGTGTGTCCTATTTGTGACACCGGCCGTCCTAATTGAGAGCCACGAGCAACCCTCCTTGAGCCCCATGTCCTATTTAGGACACGACCCCCCAACGGGAGCGCGGGCGAGGCGAGCGATACCGATAAACGCAGGCCCGAGGATGGAGCCATGGTCGGCATGGGGGCTAGGGAGACCCTAAACAGGCTGAGGTGGCACCCGAGGCTCAGCCTCAGGGACGCGAGGGTGACGATAGCGCACAGGGGAGCCCCTGGCGACGTGCGGGTGATAAGGGGAGACGAAATACTCGAGCTGGGCCGCGCCTTCATGCGGGTGGCCTCGCGAGAAGGGGAGGTGGAGATCCCCTACCATCGGGTCCTGCGGATAGAGGTGGGCGGACGGACGCTGTGGAGGAAGGGGGACTAGCTTGGAGTTCCTGCTCGACCTGCTGGTGCTGCTCCTCTGCGCGAAGGTCGCCGGCGAGCTGCTCCGCCGCTTCGACTTCTCCCCGCTCCTGGGCGAGGTCGCCACCGGCGTCGTGCTGGGCCCCGCGCTGCTGGGCTGGGTGAGCCCCAATGACTACATAAGGGCCGTGGCCATGCTCGGGCTGGTGGTGCTCATGCTCGTGGCGGGCATGAACTCGCGCTTCGACCTCTTCGTGAGGGTGAGGTTCAGGGCGCTCGCGATCGCCGCCTCAGGCATGGCGGCCTCCCTCGCCCTGGGCTTCGCCGCGATGTACGCCTGGGGATACCCCACGATCACCTGCCTGTTCGTGGGGGCGGCGCTGAGCAACACCGCCACGGAGGTGGTGACCCGCTTCGTGGGCGCGCGTCCCCTGGCGCAGCTGATGACGACGGTCGCCTTCATCGACGACATCCTAGCGGTCTACGTCATAGGCATCCTCTCCATGGCGGCGAGGGGAGGGGGGCTGGAGCTGGGCCTGCTCGTCAAGGCGACGATAGGTATAGTCGCCTTCCTGCTCGTCGTGGGGTACCTCTCGCGCGAGTTGATCGTCAAGCGGGACGTCATGCGAAGGCTTTGGAGGTTCGAGAGGGGAGGCATCCCCATCACCTTCGCCCTGGCGCTGGCTCTCGCGCTCGCGGTCCTCGCGCGCAGGATGGGCCTCCACGAGATCATAGGCGCCTACGTGGCGGGGCTGTTCATAAGCAGGCTGAGGGAGAGGCCCGACGCCCTCCTGGTGAGCAGGATAAGGCTAAACGCCATGCTCGAGGATATCTCGACGTCCTTCCAAACGATCCTGACGCCCATGTTTTTCGCCTACGTTGGACTCTCCCTCTCGCCCGACTGGGGCAGCGTGAGGCCGGCGGTGCTCCTGACGCTGGTCGCGGCGGCGTTCGCGGGCAAGCTGCTGGGCTGCGGTGGAGGGGCGGCCGCCGCGGGGTATCGGCGCAGGGATCGCCTAGCCATAGGCGTGGCGATGTGCGCCAGGGGGTCGCTGGAGCTGGCGGTGCTCCTGCTTGGGCTGGAGGCTGGGGTGGTGCCGGCGGACGTCTTCGCGATGATGACCGTGACCACGCTCGTCACCACGGTGGCGACTCCCGTGCTGTTCAGGCGGGTGGCGGGGTAGAGCGATGTCCCTCTTCCTCCTCCTCGCCCTTCTCGTCGGCCTCGCCCTGATCGTCGGCGGCGGCGACGAGTTCGTGGACTCCGCCTGCGAGCTAGCGAGGAGGCTGGGCGTTTCCAGGGCGGTGATCGGCCTCACGCTCGTCAGCTTCGCCACCACGCTACCCGAGCTCGCCACCTCGGCCATGGCGGCGGCGATGGGCAGCGGGGGCGTGGCGTACGGCAACGTCGTGGGCAGCTGCATCGCCAACATCGCCCTCGTCCTCTCCATCGCGGTGGTGGCCGTCTCCATCCCCATCGAGCGGGATAGGCTGAGGGAGGGCATAGCCATGCTCGCCCTCGCCGCAGCCGTCGTAGTCATGGCGCTGGACGGGGGGATCAGCCGCCTTGAGGGCCTTTTGCTGCTATTGATGCTCGGGCTCTTTTTGGGCTTCCTCGTGAGGAGGGGCCGTGGGGCGGTGGAGGGGGAGCTGGCGCCCCGCGAGGGCACCCCCCGTCCTCGGGAGCTGGCCCTGCGATTCTCGCTGGGGGCGGCAGGCATAATCGTGGGGAGCAGGTTATTGATATACGCTGGCGTCGGCATAGCGAGGTGGCTGGGCGTGCCCGAGGCGGTGATAGGCTTCACCCTCGTGGCGGTTGGCACCTCCCTCCCCGAGCTGACCACCGCGGCCGTCTCGGCGGTCAAGAGGGTCCCTGAGCTTTCGCTCGGAAATATAATAGGGGCGAACGTGCTGGACCTGACCTGGGTGCTTGGCTTCGCCTCCGCCCTCAAGCCCGTGGCGATCGGCCCCGCGGAGGTGTGGTTCAGCAACCTGATGATGCTCGTCGTCGTGGCCTCGCTGCTGGCGTTCATGCTCACGGGCAGGAGGCTCTCCCGATGGGAAGGCGTCGCGTTGCTGGCGCTCTACGGGTTCTACCTGGCGGGGCTTGCTGTCTGGCATTGACGGCGGGCTCACGTGGGGCCCTTCGACCGACCGCCACCCGTGCCGCCCACGGGCCAAGCCCGAAAGCCCCTAGAGACCTCGCGCCGAGTTAAATTGGCGGTGACCTGTTCCCGGAGAGGGGACGAGGGTGGATGAAGCGGGTGGAAAACGTCCTCTGCGACGCGGCCGGATAAGGGGGCGGGTGATCTCCCACGCCGGGAAATTCCTTCGAATGCTCCTCGGTGGCACCCGACCGCTATATGCGAGGGGAAGCCCCTGCAAGACGAAGGCTCCCTCGAGGAAGCGAGGAGGACGTCCGAGGAGGAAGGGCAGGGTTCGACCTGGAGGACCAGGCAAGGGTGAATCGTGAGGGCCCTTTAGGGGGACGGAGCGGCCTGAAGGCCATATTTAAGGGTTTCGGGGGATGGAAGTGGCCTCCAAAAGGCTTAAACCCCCCTCCGGAGCTACTATAAATTGGGGTATGGTGACGATACCGAGCCCTCGCCGAAGGGGTAGAGTTGAGATACTCGCGGATATTTTATCGGCTGCCGTAGACGGCGCCAGGGGCACCCACATCATGTATCGCGCTAACATCAACTTCGCCCAGCGCAAGAAGTACCTCGCCGAAGCCCTAAGCGCGGGCCTCATAGAGGTCAGGGTGAGGTCGCCGCTTGTCTACGTGACGACCGAGAAGGGGCACGAGTGGCTTAGGGCTTATAGGAAGCTGCTCGAGGACCTCCCCGAGGGTTCCGACTGATGGCCCGCGGGAGCGAGCTCGAACGCTTTTCCCCGCCGATCCTCGCCCCTTTCGTCCACGCCTTTCGTTCAACAGTAAAACGTCGCGGCGAGTGGAGGATAGCTTCAGAAGACTTTTATCGCTCGCTGCCAGCCTCTCGCTCGGAGATCCCGAGGAATGAAGGATGATAGTCGAGCTCAGCGTCGGGCTGCTCGCGGCCTGCGCCGCGGGTTGCGCCCTCTGGAAGCTTAGGGCTAGGAAGGCAGCGATGCGGGGGCGGGTGCTGCGCTACTGGGAGGTGAGGGACCTCGAGGAGGAACGATGAATGGCAGGGAAAACCCTCTCATCGCAGCCCTCCTGATAGCCCTCGCCTGCGTGCTGGTGTTCGCGTTGGAGGACGACGGAAGGCTGGAGGCGACCAACCTCGGGGTCTCCGGGATGGCGCTCGGCGACGGGGAGTGGGCCCGCGCCCTGACCTTCATGTTCGCCCACTGCAGTGCACAGCACCTGCTGGTGAACCTCGTGGGCCTAGCAGCGGTGGCGGTGCTCGCCTGGGAGCTGAGGCTCTCCAGCTCGGCCTTCTTCGGGGTATTCGTCGCCGTCAGCATGCTGACGGTGGTGCCCGTCGCGCTGCTGCTGGAGGAGCCCTACGTCTTCCTCGGCGCCTCGGCGGGGGTGAGCGGGCTGTTCGGCGCGGTGGCGGTGGAGTTCAGGCGCTATGGCTTCCCCGCGGCGAGGGTGCTGCTCATGTTCGCGCTGGCGCTCGTCGTCGGCCCCCTGCTCGAGGGACCGCAGCTGGCCACGGGCACGGCCGCGATGCAGGCGCTGATGCACCTCACGGCGCTGGTGGTGGGCGCGGAGCTCGCCCTGAGCCGGGCGTACTGGAGCCCTAACGGGCGAACGAGGTGAAGGGATTGAGGGTGAAGACCGGCATCCACGGGCTGGACGAACTTGTCGGCGGGGGATTTCCACGCGGGAGCTGCGTGCTGGCGATGGGCAAGGTGGGCACGGGAAAGTCCATCTTCGCCATGCAGTACATAGCCAACGGCATCCAGGAGTACGGGGAGCCAGGGGTCTTCGTCTCGCTGGAGCGCGAGCGTAAGGCGCTGTACGACGACGCCTCGGCCTTCGGCTGGCAGCTCCAGCGACTGGAGAAGGAGGGCAGCCTCCAGATCCTAGGTGGCCCGATAGCCAGCGTGGCCAAGGCTATGAAGAAGGCGGAGGCGGCGATAGAGGACATCTTCGACGAGATCGCGGAGGCGGTGGAAGGGGCCGAGGCCAAGCGTGCCGCGGTGGACGGCGTCGAGAAGCTGGCGATCTTCGCCCCCGACGAGGTCTCGCTCAAGCTCCAGCTGGGGGACCTCAAGGACAGGCTGGCTGGGCTGGGGTGCACCACGCTGCTGACCTGCGAGGTGGACGAGGAGGGGCTGAGCAAGCTGGGCATCGAGGACGTGGTCGACGGGGTCATCGTGCTCTACTACGAGGGCGAGGGACTGACGCGGGATAGGGCGCTCGAAGTCAGGAAGATGAGGGGCACGGCGCACAGCAACCAGCTGCACTTCTTCGACATAACGGACAAGGGGATAGTGATAAAGAAGCTCCCCGAGGTGCCCAGGGGAGGCTGCGAGGGCTCCTCGGGGGGCCCCAACCTGCCCACGAGGTGCCTGTTCTGCGGAAAGCCCATGGACAACCCCGCCAAGCTGCGAGAGGGGGGCAGGGCGAGCTTCTGCGACTCCTGCCTGCGGAAACTCGAGCGGAAGGGGCTACTTAGGAAGCTCGCCGACGGCACCGTGGAGCTCAGGAAGCCTTTGATGGAGGTGATCGCGAACTACCGCTGACCGGCCGCCCCTCCCCTGCGGCGGCCTGCCCCAGTGAACCAGCCGAAGAACTTCCTGCACCGCGCGAGGGTAAAGGTCGCGGCCCGCAGCGCGGCCTCCCCGTCGCCGCGTTTGAAGAGCTCGCTGGGCGGTACCCCCGCCTTCTCATCACCGTAGGCGCTCGGACCCCTTTTCATCGCGAGGTCCCTCGAGAACTCCGCCATCTTCGGGATGTCGCTCGAGAACCACGTGGGGAACTTGGATCCCACCTCGAGGAGGACCCGCGAGACGTCGTGCTCCCTCGGATATTCGACGCCCACCAGCCTCAACATCGCCTTGAGCGAGAACTCGACGCTCTCCTGAGACCTCCGGACCGCGCCAGGGTAGTCCCCCACCCTCATCGCCTCCCTCGCCTCCTGTAGGCAGCGCACGGCCCTCTCCAGGTAGGCTTGGGCCATGAGGTCCGTCCTCAAACCTCCACCACCTCGCCGCGCTCGAGCTTGGGCTTAAGCACCCAATACCAGCCGCCCCCCGGCAACTGCACCCTCCTCGCGCCGAGCTCCTCCAGCCTCCTCCTGACCCTGGAGAATACCCCTTCGATGAAGCCGCCGCGATCGAAGAGCACGATGCCGTCAGCCAGCATGTCGAGGTACGAGGGCCTCGCCTCCCGCGCCTCCCCCGGCGTCAGGGGGTAGAGCTGCAGGTTGGCGTATATTCCCTTCTCCCTCCAGAGCCTCCTGCACTCCCCCTCGCAATCCCCCGCGACTTGGAGCATCTCCCCTATGCGCTCGGAGAAGGAGTCCGGAAGCCCCTCCGCTACCACTAGGAGATCCACATCGCTGTGCGCGTGGGCGGTCCCCCTCGCCAAGGAGCCGTAGAGTACCACCGAGACGAGGCGTCCGCCGAGGCGCCGCAGGAGCGATGAAACCGCCGCCCTGAGCAACGGGACGTACTCCCTCTGCCTCACCGCCTCCAAACCCTTGAGCCCACCCCCTATCGAGAGGACGACCGTCGACGGCTCCTCGAGCGCGTAGACCGCCCTCCTGCCCTCCCTCCGCGAGCGCGCGTAGCCCTTCCGCACGAGCTCGCTGAGCATCGCCCTGCAGGTGGCTGGGGGCTTACCTATCGCCGCCGAGCAATCCTCCAAAGTAAAGGGGCTGGAGCCAAAAAAGGCGTAAAGTTTGCAGTAGGCCTCGCCGACCCAGCGTGGGAGCCACCTCACGATCCCACCTATAAGCCATTTACTTATGTTAGCAAATGACTCAAATATATCTTGTGATCGGAAAACTTACCCCATGCACGAGGGCTCATGCCCTGCGATGAACGGCCCGCTCCTCCGCTCAAACTCCTAGGGCCGCTCCGCGAGTGGTCTCTCGGTCCGCCTCCTTCGTTGGCCGCGGACGGGAGTGGCTACTCCTCCTTGTGACAGGGGCCCAAAAGCCAGATGTCCATGTCCTTGACGCCCTCGACGCGCAGGATCTTCTCTCGAAGCTCGTTTATCCCCTCGTAGCTCCTGAACCTGCACTTGAGCAGGAGGTCGAAGGAGCCCGTCGTCACCTCGTGCACCTCCACGACCGACTCCTCCCTCTTGAGGAGCTTGAGCAGGCGCTCGAGGACCTCATCGTGGCAGACGATGCCTATGTAGCCGAAGATGGGATAGCCGAGCTTCGCCCAGTCCACGCGAGGCGCGTAGCCTGTGATCACGCCCTCCTCCTCCATGAGCTCAACGCGTAGGTTGACGGTGCTTCTAGGTTCGCCGAGCTCCCTAGCCAGCTCGGTGAGCTTGGGGCCCACGCCAGCTCCCTTGCCCATGGCGCGTAAAATCCGAAGGTCGAGCTCGTCTAAATCCGCCATCCTCCCTACTTCCCAGCCAACGGTGTTTCCTCCAGCTTTTAACGCTTCCGTAAGACAATTTGTCAGGACACCTTTATAAGGATATTTTGCCACTCGCTGGAGCGCTTTTATGGTAAATCGATAGCTTTATATAGC
>CAKZTQ010000015.1 GCA_937921735.1 uncultured archaeon | reverse complement strand
TGAACACGTTGAGTGAAATGTTCGGCTTGGAGAAACCCATCATAGGCGTGGTCCATCTCCTCCCTCTGCCCGGCTCCCCCAAATACGATGGCAAGGGGTTAGATCGCGTGTTGGGGCGCGCGATGCGCGATGCCAAGGCCCTACAAGAAGGCGGGGTGGACGGTCTGATCATCGAGAACTTCGGCGATGCTCCATACCTTAAGGCGAACGTCGGCCCCGAGACGATAACGGCTATGGCGGCGATAGCCAAGGAAGTCGTCGACGCGGTCGATGTGCCAGTTGGCATCAACGTGCTGAGGAACGACGCTAAGGCCGCGCTGGCGATAGCGATCGCCTCTGGCGGCAAGTTCATACGCGTGAACGTCTTCACCGAGGCTATAGTAGGCGACCAAGGCATCATCGAGGCATGTGCACCGGAGTTGATCAGATATCGCCGACGCCTCGATGCTGAGGGGGTCAAGATCTTCGCGGACGTCCACGTCAAGCACGGCGCGCTTTTAAGCCCTAGGCCGATAGAGGAGTCCGCCAAGGATGCCGCTTATAGGGGACTTGCGGATGCCCTCATAATCACCGGAGCTAGGACCGGAGAAGCGCCCGAACTCGACGACATCAAAAAGGTCAAGGGCGCGGTACCCGATAAGCCCGTGCTCGTGGGCAGTGGGGCGACGAGGCAGAACGTAGCGAAGTTGCTCGAGAGCGCGGATGGGGCGATAGTCGGCACCACCTTTAAGGAAGGGGGTATCGTCGAGAACCCCGTGGACGCCGCGCGCGTCAGGGCGTTCATGGCCGAAGTGAAGAAGTTGAGGCGTTGAGCTTAAGCTCTCCTTTCCTCTAAGATCTTCACGGCCTCGATGGCGACCTCGATCTCCTTGTCGATCGCTCTTTGTACCCGTTCGTCGAGCTCCCCGGTCCTTTCGCCCGGCTCGAACTCTCCCTTCTTTATTCCCTTGGCGAGATTGCCATCCACGGCTAGGATCGCCCCCGCCCTTAGTCCCTTGAGCGAGGCGAGGGTGAAGATGATGGAGCACTCCATTTCGACCGACAGCACATTTGCTCGCCCCCATGCCTCGACTTGGCCCGCATAGAATGCGTCGGTGCTCACGACCTTGCCCACGTGCGCTTTGACTCCAAGCTTCTTCGCCGCTTGTACGAGTGAGAAGAGCACGTCGAGGTCCGCCACGGCAGGGTACTCAGGTGGCACGTATGCCCTGCTCGCGCCATCTGCGCGCACCGCGGCAGTGGGGATGATCAGGTCACCCACCTCTATCTCCGGCTGGAGGGCGCCGGTCGTGCCCACCCTGATGAAGGTTTGGGCGCCTATCCTAGCCAGCTCCTCCACGACAATGGCGGCGGAGGGACATCCTATGCCCGTCGAACAAGCCGAGATCTCAATTCCCTTGATCTTACCCGTGTAAGTTATGAACCCTCTGTAGTCCGCTACCTTTCTCGCCTCGTCGAAAAAGGTCGCGATTCTTTCCACCCTTTTGGGATCGCCCGACAGCAGGACGTACCTCGCGACGTCCCCTAGGCCACACATGATGTGCGGTTGTATTCGCTTCTTCATCTCATCGCCTATACTTCAGGATCAGGGCTATCATGGTGAAGCATAGGCAACAGGTAACCAAGCTTGACGCGACGAGGGCAATCCTATGGGTTAGGGTCCCGTAGATCGTCCAAAGAAGGGCACCGGTGAGCAACACCACCCAAAACGGAAGCGAGAGATCCCTTACCTGCTTGGTCGTGGCGGTTTTGACCACTTGAGGTATGGAAGCAGCGTTGACCAATATGGCGGCAGCAATCCCGATTATCTCGATCTCGACCGCGCTCATTCAACCCCATCTACTTTTGATCGTTCGCTTAAAGGTTGAAGGCTCGGCGACGTCATCTGGGGGATGTCTCCGAAGCGCCTGAGGAAATCCATTAGTTCCTGCATGGTCGGCAGTCCTGTTCGAGCCCCGATTCGCCTAGCGCAGAGGGCTCCCGCTGCGTTCGCCAACCTCGCTGCCTTTTCGATCTCCCATCTCTCCACGATGCCAAACACAAAGACGGCATCGAACGCATCCCCAGCGCCAGTGGTGTCCACCGCCCTTATCGGGAAGGCAGGTGAGCGGAGCATTCCTCCTTCGGTTGCGATGAGGCAACCCCTTTTCCCCTCTTCAGCGCGACGGTACTCGGTCCAAGCTTCAGGATGCGCCCCACCGCATCCTCTACCTTCCTAGTCCTCATCAATAACGCTGCCTCCTGCTCGTTCAGGAAAAGCAAGTCGACCGATCTCAGGCTTGAGCTTAACACCCTCGCGCCGCGCGCAGCTGGGATGCCTACGTCCATGGAGATGAACACACCAGCTTTCTTCGCCGCCCTCATCGCCGTAAGGGCGGCCCTTCTCTGGGGATCCTCGAGGAGAGCATATCCGGATACGTGCAGGACCTCTGCTCCTTTAACATAATCGAGGTCGAGCTCCTCGGCTGAGAGGCGAACGTTCGCCCCTCGGTAGCCGAACATTGTCCTCTCCCCCCTTTTCGAGACGAGCACAAACGCTAGGCCAGTTCCGACCTCGTGATCGACTTGAAGCTGGCTGATGTCTACTTTCTCCCTCTTGAAATCTTTCATCAGAAAGCGACCGAGGGCATCATCGCCCACGCGCCCGATGAACCCAGAGTTGCGCCCGAGCCTCGCGATGGCGACGGAGAAATTCGCGGCGGAGCCTCCAGCTCGCCATTCTAGCCGTCTCAGCAATACCTCCCCTCCCTCCTCGGGGAAATCCCCAACTGGGGCTATGAGGTCTACGTTGGCGTCGCCGAGCGCCAAAATCAGCTTATTCATCCGACCGCCTTTTCGGACAAGCCCCGTTTAGTCGCTAAGGATTTATAGCTTCGCGACCCCCTCCAATGCGAAGTGAGACGATGGCGAGCGAGTGGGTCGAGGGGCTATACGGCAGGCGTTTGAAGTCCCTCGAGGAGGTCTTCGGGGTCAGGAAGCCCATCATAGGGATGGTGCACCTGATGCCCCTACCCGGCTCTCCGGGTTACGGCGGATACGGGATGGACGCGATAGTGGATCAAGCCCTGCGCGACGCGAGAGCGCTCGTGGAGGGAGGGGTAGATGGAGTGATGGTGGAGAACATGTGGGACCTTCCCTACTACGCCGGGCAGCGCATACCCGTGGAGGAGATCGCAGCGCAGACGGTCGCCGCTAGGGAGGTAGCAAAGGCGGTAGGCGTTCCGGTCGGCGTCAACGTGGTCCACAACGGCGGAAGGGTCACGCTCTCCATCGCTCTGGCAGCAGGAGCTAGCTTCATCAGGGTTTGCGCTTATACAGGCGCCCTAGTTTGGGACACCGGCGAGTTCGACCACGGCGTGGCGGCCGACCTAATGAGGCTGAGAAAAGAGTTGAGCGCTGGGCACATCAAGATCTTTGCCGACGTCTGCAAGAAGCACGCGGTGATGTTCCCCGGCATAGACCTCGAGACCCACGTCAGCTGGACGGACTTCTACCTCGCCGATGCCGTCATCGTCACTGGGAAGATGACGGGTGCTCCGCCCTCGCTGCGGGAGGTCAAGGCGGTCAAGGAGATGGTGCCTCATTGTCCGGTCCTTGTCGGAAGTGGGGCGAACAAGGACAACATCGTGAAGTTCCTGAGGTACGCGGATGGGGCGATAGTCGGGACTAGCTTAAAGGAAGGCGGGGTGACGCAGAACCCGGTCAGCCTCCAGCGCGTTAAGGAGTTCATGAACGTAGTTCGATCGATGAGGACCAAGATGGGCCGACAACCTCGAGGTCATCATCCGTGAGCCCCTCTACCTCGTAGATCAAGTCGCCGTTCAAGTTGCTGATTGCTATTATATCCGGCTCGATCGCAAACCGGCCAGCCCAATTTAAATTTTTCCACCAATATATTAGGGTGATCGAAATTGGTGAGCGCATGAAGAAGTTCGAGTGGATGGAGCACCCATCTGACATCGGTTTTCGTGCCTATGGGAAGACCTTAGCTCAAGCGTTCGAGAACGCCGCGTTGGCGCTTTTCGAGATAATGGTGGACACAAGCGAGGTCGAGCCCCGCGAGCGGGTGGAGATCGAACTCGAAGCCGAGGACGAGCAGGCGCTGCTTTACGATTGGCTCGACAGACTTCTCTACTTCCACGACGCGCAAGGGCTCGTGTTGTCGAAGTTCGAAGTCGAGCTTTTGAGCTCGCCAGGCGGCTTGAAGCTCAAGGCAAGGGCTTGGGGCGAGCGCTTCGATCCTGCTAGACATCCGGAGAGAACGGCGGTGAAGGCCATGACCTATCACATGATGAGGATCGAGGTCGAGAAAGATAGGTGCATGGTACAAGCGGTGGTTGATATCTAGGCATCGCCGCTCTCACTCGAGCTGAGCAAACCGCTAGGTTATTTCGATCTCGTTTACCTTCTCCCATGTCTTCTCGTCGAACACTGTCACGCCCTCTGCTGACAACACGTAGAGGAAGTCCTCTATGTATACGGCCCTCCTCGCCCCAGCTACATCTGCCTTCATCACGACCTTGATCTCGTTGCCGGCGTAGGAGAATACATATCCCCTCTGTCCAGCGGGTAGGAAGAAGGCCTCATGCTCACGGTCTAGGAGAAAGGCATGGTGCGTCTGTAGCACGTCGGACCAGGGTTCGTCGAGCAAGTACTTATCAACCTCCAGCGGTTGCGAGGGGGAGGAGACGTCGAAGAGGGAGATCTTCACCTTATCTTCTTCCTTTCCGATCCCTATGATCAGGTCCTCGCTTATCGGGTGCAGGTAGGAGGAGTAGCCAGGTATCTTGAGCTCACCGCTCAGCTTTGGCTCCTTCGGGTCGGAGAGGTCCAAGACGTAGAACGGGTCCGTCTCGCGGAAGGTCACCACGTAGCCCTTGGCGCCGATGAACCTCACCGAGTATATCCTTTCCGTCTTGCCTAGATCCCTCACCGACCCCACGATCTCCAAACTCCCGTCCAACACGTAGACGTCGTTCACGCTTTCCGTCGATCCTAACCCAAACATCCAAAGCGGCGGCTCGATGGTGGTGGCGATGCGCAGGTGTCCCTCGCGTTCGTCGAGCGAAAACTGGTTCAGCGGAGCGCCTGGGACCTCTCCGTGCGCTTTGATCTCAAATTCCTCGAGCCCGATCTTGACGATACCCGTCAGCTCGAGTTCTCTCTTTCTCTCAGCGAAGTAATCTTTTGCCCTTTCCTGGATCTCGCCCATCCTTGGACTGAGAATGGTCTGCAGTTCGAGCAGCTTTGACCTGTCGCTGATGTCGTATCCCATGATTTTATCGATCCTCGCCATGTCTTCGGCCGAGATCAAGTCGCCGCACCTCTCCTTTATGAAGTCATAGTATGCACGTACGGGGGAGGGGTAGTAGGTGTAGGTGATGTAGAGGGCCTCCTTAGACATATATACCACAGAGGTCCCAGAGAATCCGACGAAGGACAAGCTCTTTCCTATCTTTCCTTGCTTCGGATCGAGGACGGCAGCGGTATAAACGGCGTCCACCGGCACCGGGTCGACGGGATGATAAATGTCGGTGGCCTCGACCACGAAGTCCTTCCCTTTTACCCTCATCGGGACCAAGGGTATGGAGATAGTTGGGTCGACGTAACTTCGGATGACGAAGTAGATATGGCCCTCGTAGAGCCTCGCGGAGACCAAGGTCTCGGTCAGCTGGATCGTCCAGACCTCCTCAGGCGACTCGGGGTTGGATATATCATATCCGCAGATTTCGTCGGCCGAGAAGATGACTAGAATGTTATCGATTAGCAGCATCTCCCCGCTCTTTGTTATATTCGCCCTCAGCGAGAGCTCAGAGGGCGGGAAGGCTCTTATCACCCATACCTTTGGTGAAGGTGGGAGGAAGGACTCAATCTGAACGGCATAAGTCCAAAATCCAGAGTTCGGCGAGAAGTAGATATGTATCCCATCTGTTTTCACGATATCCGGTTCATCTATCCCCGCTACCTGAACTGTGGTCTCGGAGACCCTAGTGGGCGGGATGAGGGCATGGCCCTCTCCAAGGATGCCCTTGGGAATGCCCGCAAGGAGGTACAGTTCGACCCACGGTATCGTCCAGCCAGCTTTTGAGAGATAATCTCGGAATTCTTCCGCCGACGTGAACTTGGTTAGCTCCCCGAGGCGAGCGCCCTCTTGGGGTCTAAAGGTCCAGATTAAGCTCAGCGAAATGGCCAAGGCCAAGCCCAAGGCCAAGAACTTGCCGTACTTGCGCGGGCCCCTCGCTTGGGCCCTCTTCACGTGGCTTTCCCACTTCCTGTATTTTTCCGCATTTCTCATCTTCTCGTTCTGAGGTTGCTCCCTTGGGGGCATATACCCAATGCGCGACAAAAACGTCTCCTAAAACATGTACAAAATCGCATCCATGGAATTAAATAAGGGGCGCATCCAACTTTAAATCATGAAGCTCAGGAAAAGCTCCTCAGATGCCCCCATACCCCTCGAGGACATTTTCGTTGAGCCCAAAAATCAGAAGATTGTCATCTACTTGCCACCCACGATAAAAAATATCCTCGAGGAGCTTGCCAAAGATTCCAACGTGAGGACCAACACTTGTATTCTCTACATCATCGTGAAGCAGCTGAAGGAGCTTGGTTTTCTAAAGTAGCCGACCCCGCGGCCGCCACCCACCAAAAGATAAATTAACTCTCCGACCTCTTGTTTAGTCGGTGTGGGGATGCCGTGGGCGGGAAAGATAAGGCAAATAGATGGAGTCCGCTGGGAGATACCCCAGGATTATAAGCATGGCATGCGCGTACCTGCTCGAATTTACGCTGACGTAGAGTTACTTAACGAAATGCGCAAAGATTTGACGCTCGAGCAGGCCGCGAACGTTTCCTTTTTGCAGGGCATCTATAAGTACTCGATAACCCTCCCCGACGGACATCAGGGCTATGGATTCCCGATCGGAGGCGTGGCTGCCACCGACGCCGAGACCGGTGTGATAAGCCCCGGGGGCGTCGGCTACGATATCAACTGTGGGGTACGATTACTTCGCACATGTTTGAGTAAGGAGGAAGTCGAGCCAAAGCTCAAGCAGCTCGTCGAGACGCTCTTTCGAAACGTCCCCTCGGGCTTGGGGAGCACCGGCCACGTCAAGCTGACGCTCGCCCAGCTTGACGAGGTCCTAACGCACGGGGCGAGATGGGCCGTCGAGAACGGCTTTGGGTGGCCCGAGGACCTCGAGCGCCTCGAGGAGGGCGGTTGCATGGCAGGTGCCGATGCGAGCAAGGTGAGCATGTCCGCAAAGCAACGCGGTTTTCCGCAGCTCGGCAGCTTGGGTTCGGGCAACCACTTCCTCGAGGTGCAGCAGGTGGACAAGATCTACGAGCCGGAGGTCGCAAAGAAGTTCGGCATCGACCAAGAAGGACAGGTCATGGTCATGATTCATACGGGCTCTCGAGGCTTGGGGCACCAGGTATGCTCCGATTACCTCCGCGCGATGGAGCGCGTCGTGCGGCAGTACAGGATCGAGCTCCCGGATAGGGAGCTCGTCAACGTGCCATTTAACTCGCCGGAGGGACAGGCTTATTTCTCCGCCATGGCCTGCGCCGCGAACTACGCGTGGGCTAACCGCCAGATGATCGTGCACTGGGTGAGGCAGTCCTTCGAGCAGGTCTTCAAGAGGGATGCAGAGGCCCTCGGCCTGCACATCATCTACGATGTGGCGCACAACATAGCCAAGCTAGAGGAGCACCGAATAGACGGCGAGAAGCGCAAAGTCGTGGTCCACCGCAAAGGAGCGACGCGCGCCTTCGGACCGGGCCATCCTGATATCCCGGCGATTTACCGCGACGTGGGTCAGCCGGTGCTCATCCCTGGGGACATGGGCACGGCATCCTACGTGCTCGTCGGCACGGAGCAAGCGATGCGGGAGACCTTCGCCTCCACCGCCCACGGCTCCGGTCGCCACCTCAGTAGGACCGCCGCCCTAAAGCAGTTCTGGGGAGAGGACGTCAAGCGGGAGCTCGAGAGCAAGGGAATAGTGGTGCGAGCTGCAAAGGTCTCGGTAATCGCGGAGGAGGCGCCCCAAGCTTACAAGGACGTCGATCGAGTGGTGAGGGTGAGCCACGACGCAGGAATAGCTAGGATGGTGGCTCGCCTAAAGCCCATGGGCGTGGCGAAGGGTTGATGCGGGTTAAAGTGAGTCAAAAGATGCCAAAGCCTACCCTTTCCGTGTTGCTTCCAGCTTCCCTGACCGCGGAGGAGCCCGATCTCCAACGGAAGACCTTAAAAGTAGGCCTAGTAGGGCGCGCCTTGGCCATCTTTCGCGTAGATAGGGTGATCATTTTCCTCGACGACGACCCAAAGGTACAGGATCAGGAGGCAGAGGCCAGCTTAGTGGAGAAGCTTCTGAGGTACATGGAGACGCCCCAGTACCTCCGGAAGCTCCTCCTCCCGCACATGAAGGAGCTCCGCTACGCTGGTTTGTTGCCTCCCCTGCGCACGCCGCACCACCCGCGCCGCGATGAGAGGGCGAGGCCAGGCGATTATCGAGAGGCGGTAGTGGTCGAAGTAAATAGGGATGGCAGCCTGCTCGAGCTCGGCCTGAGGGAGAAGGGGTTCACCAGGCATAGGTTAAAGGTCGGCCAGAGGTTGACGGTGAGACTCGGCGAGCGCCTCGAGAGCGGTCGGATTGCGGTGGAGCCGGTCAGGGGGGAGGAGATCGGCGAGTACTGGGGCTACGAGGTCTTCACGGCCGAAGGGTTGGCGGAAGCCCTGCGTTCGCTGAGGGCGGATTACGCTATGGGTACCTCCAAGTACGGCAAAAATATTTATGAAGCCGTACGGGGGATAAAGGATAACAAACCAGCGAGCGTGGCGATAGCCTTTGGAGGGCCCCACCAAGGGCTCTTCGAGATATGCAGGCGCCAAGGCGTCGATGCCGAGGAGCTATTCGACGTGGTGGTAAACACGATCCCCCAGCAGGGAACGGAGACGGTTCGAACGGAGGAGGCACTCGTTGCCACGCTGGCGCTGCTCAACGCGCTGGTCTGGGTGGAGTAGATGGGAAGGAGACCGCATCACCCGAAGAGGGGCTCGCTAGCGTTCATGCCTCGCGTGCGGGCCCCCAAACCAAAGGCCCACGTGCGGGCATGGTCAGATGACGCTAGCCTACGTTTGCAAGGATTCGTCGGCTATAAGGCGGGGATGACTCAGGTTTTCATGATCGACGATCGAAAGGGTAGTTTAACTTCAGGTCAAGAGATATGCATGCCGGCGACTGTCATAGAGGCTCCACCCCTCATGATCTGTGCGGTCAGGTTGTACGGTTCCACACATGGTGGCCTTAACACGCTGACCGAGGTCTGGGCTGGGGAGCTCCCAAAGGAAATCGCGCGCGCCCTCAATCCACCTAAGAAATACGATCAGCAGAAAGCCCTCGCCGAGGCGGAGGCGCTCGTCCAGGATGGCAAGGTCCAAGATATCAGGGTGATCGCTTGTACCCAGCCACACCTGAGCAACGTGCCCAAGAAAAAGCCTGATATAGTTGAGATCCGGGTGGGTGGACCATCGGTCGAGGAGCGGTGGAATTACGCGAAGGGCCTGTTGGGCAAGCAGGTCAGGGTTTCCGATGTCTTCAAGGAGGGTGAATACGTCGACGTGTTAGCGATCACCAAGGGAAAGGGCTTCCAGGGTCCTGTGAAGCGATGGGGGATCAAGATCCTCCCGCGCAAGCAGGACGATGGGAGTCGCCAAGTGGGAGCGCTGGGGCCTTGGAAACCGCCTCGCGTGATGTGGACCGTTCCAGGCCCAGGCCAAATGGGCTACAATCAACGCACGGATTTCAATAAGCGTATCCTGAAACTGGGCACGGATGGGAAGGAGGTCACGCCCGAGGGGGGCTTTCTGAGGTATGGGCCTGTTAGGGGAGATTTCGTGGTGCTAGCGGGGTCGGTGCCAGGCCCAACCAAGCGACTCGTTCATCTCAGGCAACCCGTCAGATTACCTAAGGGCCCGCCGACTTCTCCGCCAACCATTTCGCTGATAAGCACGATTTCTCAACAGGGTGCGTAAAAATGAAAGTCCACGTTTATTCCTTGGACGGAAAGCCGATCGAGGAGCTGGAGCTTCCGCCCGTCTTTGAGGAGGAGCTCAGACCTGACGTGGTTAGGCGCGCGGTGATCTCGGCACAAACCGCTCGTCTCCAGCCGTGGGGGGCCGACGTCATGGCCGGCAAGCGGACGTCCGCGGAGACTTGGGGCAAGGGATATGGTGTCGCCCGCGTCCGTAGAGTTAAGGGCAGTAGATATCCTGCTGCTGGGCGAGGGGCCTTCGCCCCACACACGGTTGGCGGTCGCAGGGCCCATCCTCCAAAGGTCGAAAAGGTGCTACACGAGCGCATAAACAAGAAGGAGCGTCGTTTGGCTATCCGCTCCGCGATAGCGGCCACCGCTCGTAAGGAATTGGTTAAGGCACGCGGCCACATCGTCGACGATATCGCAGAGCTTCCGCTGGTCGTCAGCGATGAGTTCGAAGGAATTAAAAAGGCAGGCCAAGCAAAGGAGGTGCTACAAAAGTTGGGCGCTTGGAAGGACGTGGAGCGCGCGGCCAACAGCGTAAAGATAAGGGCCGGCAGGGGCAAAATGCGAGGAAGGCGATACCGCCAGGCGGTCGGTCCGCTGATAGTGGTGAATAAAAACGGCGATGTCAAACTTGCGATAGGTAACCTGCCCGGAGTTGAGGTGGTTAGGGTAGAAAACCTGAGCGCCGAGCGATTGGCCCCCGGTGGGGTTTTGGGTAGGCTCACGATTTGGACGAAATCCGCGATTCAGAAGCTCGCGGGAGGTCTTTGGAAATGAAGGACCCTCACAAGGTGCTGCTCCATCCGCAAATGTCCGAAAAGGCGGTCAAGCTGATAGAATCCGAAAATAAGCTTACGTTCATCGTCGCGCGGAATGCGACGCGCGTGGACGTGAAGCGGGCGGTCGAGATGTTATTTGAGGTTAAGGTAGAAGACGTAAGGATGGAGGTCCTTCCGGATGGGAGGAAAAGGGCATATGTAAAGCTAGCGCCAGGATTTATGGCAGATGAGATAGCAACTAAACTTGGGGTGCTGTAGATGGGTAAGCGGATAAGGGTCCAGCGTAGGGGCAGGGGTTCGCCGACCTACCGAGCGAAGTCATTCAGGCGGCTCGGCGAGGTTAAGCTACCTCCTACTTCGGAAGAAACTACTATGGCGGTAGTCGTTGATATCCTACACGATCCAGGGCGAAGTGCTCCGGTCGCGAGGGTTAGATATCCCAACGGGGAGGAGCGGCTCGTGCTCGCGCCGGACGGAATAAAAATAGGCGATCAAATCGTATGCGGTATCTCAGCCCCCATTCAGCCCGGCAATACTTTGACCCTAGCCGAGATCCCCGAGGGCACGCAGATACACAACATAGAGGCGAGGCCAGGCGATGGCGGCAAGTTCGTCAGGGCCTCCGGTACTTATGCCACGTTGATCGCGCACGATGTGGGGCAGGCCATCGTGCAGCTTCCGTCTGGCGAGCTTAGGGCCTTCGACCCGAGGTGCAGGGCAACGATCGGGGTCGTCGCTGGTGGAGGGCGAGTAGATAAGCCGTTCGTCAAGGCGGGGAAGAAACACTGGGCCATGCTTGCCAAGGGCAAACCTTATCCACGGGTGCGAGGCGTCGCGATGAACGTCGTCGACCATCCCTTCGGCGGGGGCAGGGGCAAGCACGCTGGTAGGCCTAAGACGATTGCTCGCGGCGCATCTCCTGGTCAAAAAGTTGGCCTTATAGCCGCGAGGAGAACCGGCAAGAGGTGATGGGATGCCCAAGAAATTTACGTTTAGGGGTTATACGTTGGAGGAGCTGCAAAAGCTATCCTTGGACGATTTTGCGAAGCTATTGCCATCCCGTCAACGTAGGTCCTTGTTCCGCGGGCTACAAACGAGGCAGAAGAAGTTGCTCGAACGCATCCGCAAGGCAAAGGAAGAAAAGGAGAAAACCGGCAAGGAGACGATAATCCGCACGCATTGTAGGGACATGATTATAATACCGGAGATGGTGGGGTTAAAATTTGGTGTGCACAACGGTAAGGAATTCGTGATAGTTGAAATTAAACCGGAGATGATAGGACACCGCCTCGGCGAATTTTCGCTGACGAGGAAGAAGGTAGTACACGGTACACCCGGCATAGGGGCTACGAGGAGCTCGATGTACGTTCCGTTGAAGTGATGTGATGCCGAAGTTCGGTTATTCAGCTAAGGTGGAGGAGCCTTGCGCGAGGGCAATGGGGAAGGAGTTGCGCATCTCACCAAAACACGCCATGGAGGTTTGTCGCGCGATAAGGGGCGCACGATTGGCGGAAGCCAAGGAGTACCTATTGGCGGTAATCGCCAAGAAGAAGCCTGTGCCATTCAAGCGCCATCGCAAAAAGTTGGCCCATAGGAAAGGGCTGTCTGGTTGGGATGCAGGCCAGTATCCGGTTAAGGCGGCTCGTTACATATTGAAGGTCCTAGAAAATGCGGAGGCAAACGCGAAGTATAAGGGCCTTGATCCGGATAAGCTTCGTATAGTCCACGCTAGCGCGCAGAAGGGGATAGTGATACCTGGCTTCATACCCCGCGCGTTTGCGAGGGCAACCCCCTTCAATACCCCCACTACTAACGTGGAGATCATCCTAAAAGAGGTGGCATGATGTCCATTGAAAACACCTTCGTCAAGCGGGGCTACAAAATGGCCGAGCTCGAGGAATTTTTGGAGAAGGAACTCGAGAGGGCAGGATATGGAGGAGTCGAGATAAAGCCCATCCCAACGGGTACCCGCGTGGTCCTATACGTGGAGCGCCCTGGCATGGTCATCGGGCGGAAGGGTAGGAGCATAAAGCAATTAACCGATGAATTGGCACAAAAATATGGGCTGGAAAATCCACAAATAGAAGTAGTGGAAATAAAGGCGCCTGAGCTCTGTGCCCCGATAATGGCTAAGCGTATAGCGTTTGCGCTCGAGAGAGGCATCAACTTCCGGCGCATCGGGCACACCGCGTTGCGTCGGATAATGCGCGCCGGCGCTAAAGGAGCAGAAATAATCCTATCAGGCAAGTTATCGGGAGAACGTGCTCGCTCGGAGCGTTTTTACGAGGGTTATCTCAAAAAGGCTGGGGAACCCGCGACGAAATTTGTGAGTTACGGGTATGCGGTGGCCAAGTTAAAGCCCGGGGTCGTTGGGGTGAAGGTCAGGATAATGCCCCCGGATGTGCACCTGCCCGACGAGATCCAGTTAATGGAAGGGGTCGGGGCAGAGCCCACCCAGCCTAAGGCGTCGGCCGAGGCGGGGGCCTCCGTAAAACCCGGAGAAGGACCAAGGGAGGTTGAGGGAGGTGGCAATTCTCAGGCCCAGTGAGATCCGAGATATGAGTATTGAGGAGATGAAGGCTAAGCTTCGGGAGCTCCGTGCCGAGCTCGCGAGAGAGCGGGCGACCGCGGCCGCGGGAGGGTCATTAGAGAACCCAGGACGCATCCGCGAGCTCAGGCGCACCATAGCGCGGATATTGACGATAATGAAAGAGGTACAAACCAAAGGAGGTGCATGACAGCTGCCAGAAGTGTGTAAAGTGTGCGGGTTGCCCAAGGAGCTCTGCGTGTGCGAGGAGATCGCCCGCGAGCAACAGAGGATAAGCGTGTATTCGGTAAAAAAGAAGTTCGGAAAAATAGTAACCATCGTCGACGGCATAGATGAAAAGCAGCTCGACATCAAGGAACTGACGAAGAAGCTGAAATCCAAGCTGGCTTGTGGCGGGACGGTTAAGGAAGGTAAAATAGAGTTACAAGGGGACCACAAGGCAAAAGTCAAAGAAGTCCTGATCTCGATGGGCTTCTCGCCGGACATGATAGACATGAAGTAGGGAATTTTAGTTTTGGGGCCCACGGTTGCGGTTGAGGGTTTTCCTGACGGTATTTAAAGAGCCAAACCGATATAGACCCGGAAGCATGAGCATATCTGATAGTGAGGGATATTATGCCGATAACCAAGAGGAACGTATTGCGCCACGAGCTCATAGGGCTAGAGGCTAGGGTCGTTAACAGCTCAGATCCTAACTTAATAGGTATCTCCGGCACCATCATCGATGAGACCCGCAACATGTTGGTGATCGAGCAGATGGAAAGGCCCAAGATGGTGCCCAAGGCCAACTCGATCTTCAGGATAACCCTCCCCAGCGGCGAGGAGGTGGAGATAGAGGGCGCAAAGCTCGTTGCCCGTCCTGAAGAGAGGGTCAAGAAGCGGAGGTAGGATCTATGGTTGGGCTTGGTATCGAGCCGCCAAAGGAAAAGTGCTCGGATAAAAACTGCCCATTTCACGGCTCACTTTCCGTGCGCGGGCGCATATTGGAGGGAATCGTCACGAGCGACAAGATGTCGAGGACCGTCACAGTAGAGTTGGAATACGTGCGCAAGGTCCCGAAATATGAGAGGTACGAGCGACGTACCTCAAAGCTTCATGCTCACAATCCTCCATGCATAAATGCGCGTGTCGGTGACAAGGTGAAGATAATGGAGTGTAGAAGGTTGAGCAAGACAAAATCCTTTGTAGTGGTACAAAAGCTGGGGTGATGATGCATGGGAAAGAAAGGAGCTGGCCAAGCGATCGGCGTCACTGCGGTTACACCCGTTAGAGCCCTGCCGACCGGTGCTAGGTTGGTGTGCGCAGATAATACGGGAGCGAAGGAGTTGCAGATAATCTCCGTGATAGATTATAAGGGCGTCCGCAGGAGGATGTCCAAAGCAGGGGTCGGCGACCAAGTGGTAGCTTCGGTCAAGAAGGGCACTCCTGAAATGCGCAAGCAAGTGGTGAGGGCCGTGATAGTGAGACAGACAAAGGAGTACCGCCGCAAGGATGGTATCCGGATAAAGTTCGAGGACAACGCGGCGGTTCTCATAACGCCGGACGGTGCGCCACGGGGATCCGAGATAAGGGGTCCGATCGCTAAGGAGGCGGCCGAGCGCTGGCCGCGCGTGGCCGGAATCGCCTCCATGGTGGTGTAGCAAGTGGTGAGCCGACAGCCCCGAAAGCAGCGCTTAAGGCTTTACACGGCTCCTCTGCACGTTCGGCATAAACTCCTCTCCGCGCCCCTCAGTCGTGAGCTCCGAAAGAAATACGGGTTCCGTTCGCTGCCCGTGCGAAAGGGGGATAGGGTAAGGGTGATGAGGGGAGATTTCGCAAAACTCGAGGGTGATATCTTGGAGGTGGATACCAAGCGTCGCCTCATCAACGTGGCGGGGGTGGTCACGAAAAAGGCGGACGGCACGGAGGTACCTAGGCCGATACATCCCTCAAAGGTCGTCATCATCAAGCTCAAGCCGGATAAGGAACGCGATAAAATCATACAAAGGAGGTCCAAAGTTGGCAAAGAAAGGGTCAAGCAGACATCTTAAGAGGTATGCGGCGCCGCGCGCATTGAAGTTGCCGCGCAAGTCCAAAGTGTGGACGGTAAAACCGGCGCCTGGGCCACATCCGAGCGATAGCTCTGTGCCGTTACTGGTCCTTTTGCGCGATTACCTCGAGGTGGCGAGAACGGCTCGCGAGGCAAAGCGTATCCTTGCGGATCGACAAGTGCTAGTTGACGGAAAGGTTAGATGCGACCCGAAATTTCCGGTCGGTTTGATGGACGTCGTTCAATTGCCGACGATCGACCGTAGCTACAGGATATTGTTCGACGGGAAAGGTCGCTTGGTGCCCCGCGAGATCTCGCGGGAGGAAGCATCCTTTAAGCTTTGTAGGGTGATCAAGAAGACCATCATCAAGGGTAATCGGATACAGCTCGCGTTTCATGACGGGAGAACTTTGATGGGCGATTTCCAAAGGGTCAAGCCTCGCGATGTTTTGAAGTTAAGTCTACCCGAGGGCGAGATAATAGAACATCTGCCGTTCGAAAAAAGTTCAATCGCATTGATAACTGGGGGCAAAAACGTTGGGATGGTCGGGAACATCGTCGACATCAAGCTAACCGAGGGACCACAACCTAACGTGGTTACCCTACGGGCTCCCGATGGCACAACTTTTCAGGCGCCGGAGGATTACGTGTTTGTTATAGGTAAGGATAAACCGCTCATTTCGTTGTAGGTGTCTTCATGAACCCGATGCGCGAGATAAGGATCCAGAAGGTAACCTTGAACATAGGCGTCGGAGAGGGTGGGGACAAACTCGCAAAGGCCGAGCGCGTGCTCGAACAGCTCACCGGACGAAAACCCGCCAGATGTTTGGCCAGAAAAACCATCCGCGACTTCGGGATTAAACGCGGTGACCCAATAGGTTGTAAAGTCACCATACGGGGTAAACCCGCGGAGGAGCTTTTGAGGCGCCTGTTCGAAGCAGTTGAGCGACGCATCAGAAAGGACTCTTTTGATGGCGAGGGAAACTTCTCATTCGGCATCAAGGAACACATCGACATCCCGGGTGTTGAATACGATCCTGAGATTGGGATATTCGGCATGGATGTTTGCGTTACGCTGGAGAGGCCCGGTTATCGCATTCAATATAGACGGCGTCAAGCCCGAAAGGTGCCCCCATCGCATCGGGTTAAAAGGGAGGAAGCAATAGACTTCATTTGCCAAAAGTTTGGCGTGCAGGTGGTGTAATGAGCAAGCGGAAGTTCGGCAAGGGCGCACACATATGCAAGCGATGCGGTAGGCCGGGTCCAGTTTATCAATGCTACGGACTAAATCTGTGCCGCAGGTGCTTCAGGGAGATCGCGTCGAAGATGGGATTTAAAAAGTATAGCTAGGTGTCTGCATGTTGATGGATCCGCTGGCGAACGCGCTTTCGGTAATTGAAAATTACGAGAGGGCTAGAAAACGGGAAGTAGTGATATCCCCGGCCTCAAAGCTCATAGGACAGGTACTACGAGTTATGCAACAAGAGGGCTACATAGGCGAGTTCGAGTTCGTCGACGATGGAAAGGCGGGAAAGTTCAGGGTGCAGTTGATGGGAAAAATCAACGAGTGCGGCGCAATAAAACCGCGCCACGCGGTAAAACGGGAAGAATTTGAGAAATGGGAAAAAAGATATTTGCCCGCCGCGGGTTTCGGCATCTTAGTACTTTCCACACCCAAAGGGGTCATGACGCATAAGCAAGCGAAGGAGGAAGGCATAGGCGGGCGACTTTTAGCCTATGTTTTTTGATTTCTCGAAGCGGCAATTTGTTTTATATTTTGGGTAGACATATCGCTATAGTCGTGTTCCACCACTTTGGGACGGGTTCAAGAGGTCGTTGCGATGGAAAAGATCCGAGAAGAAGTTGAATTGCCGGAGGGCGTCGAGGCCAAGCTTAGTGGTAAGACCGTAGAAATATCCGGGCGCAAGGGCATGTTGAAGAGGACGTTCGAGTTCCAAGGCGTAGACATAAAACAGGAGGGTCGAACGATAGCGATAGAAACCGCCTCTAGGCGCAAAAGGCAACGCTCGGCGGTTGGTACCATCAAGTCCCATTTACTCAACATGATAAAGGGCGTCACCGAGGGATTCAGGTATAAGCTTAGGGTGGTGTACGCTCATTTTCCGATAACGGTTAAGGTCGAGGATGGGCGCGTGTTGATTTACAATTTCCTCGGCGAGAGAAGCCCCCGCGTGGCGAAGATAGTCGGGAAGGCATCCGTGAGGGTCGAGGGGGACGAGGTGATCGTGGAGGGGATCGATAAAGAGGAGGTGGGGCAAACCGCGTTTAACATCGAGCAGGCCACCTACATCAAACGTCGCGACCCGAGGGTATTCCAAGATGGTATATACATTGTAGAAAGGGCGTGAGCGAATGTCGAAGAAGCTGATGAAGAAGGTTCAGGAGATAAAACGGCGAATGCCGAAATTCAGGCGCCAAGAGTGGTTTCGCTTTAAGAGGTTAGGCGAGAAGTGGCGCCGTCCCCGCGGCAAGGATAGCAAAATGCGCTTGGGCAAAAAAGGAAAGCCGGCCATGCCATCGGTTGGTTATAGGCTTCCCAAGTCAATACGTGGGCTTCATCCCTCCGGCCGCGAAGAGGTTCTCGTTAGAAACCTAAAGGACGTGGAGAGGGTGGATGCGAGCAAACAGGTGATTAGAATAGCTTCCAACGTCGGCAGGCGCAAGCGAGAGCAGATCATAGCACGGGCGAAGGAGTTGGGAATCCAGGTGTTGAATCTAGGGGGCAAGGAACATGAAGTTGGACGTGCAGAAAAGGCTGGCGGCTAGGATCTTAGGCGTCGGGGTCAACCGGGTTTGGATAGATCCAACCCGCGCGGAGGAGGTTTCAGCTGCCATCACCCGCGAGGATATCAAGCGCTTGATCCATGCCGGCGTGATAAGGGCAAGGCCTGAGAGATCCATCAGCCGGGGGAGGGCGCGAGAGCGGTCCGCTAAGCGTCGTAGGGGCAAGCGGCGAGGCATGGGAAGCAGAAAGGGAGCAGCGGGGGCAAGATCACCGAGGAAACAGGCATGGATCAAGAGGGTTCGTGCCCTCCGCGCTAAGCTCTCTGAGCTCAAGGAAAAAGGTGCCATCGATGCCAAAGAATATCGAAGGCTCTATCGCATGGTCAAGGGCGGCGCGTTCAGGAGCAGGGCTCATTTGGAGTCTTACCTCAGGGAGCGCGGAATGCTGAGGGAATAATATGGCTAAGGGGCCAACTTGGCGAGTCCCGTTTAGGAGGAGGCGGGAGGGCAAAACCGATTATAGGCAGAGATTAAAGCTCCTGCGCTCCGGTAAACCCCGTTTTGTGGTGCGCGTCTCGCTCAAGCATGTGTTGGCCCAAGTTGTGCGCGCGGATCCCAAAGGGGACCTGACGTTGGCGTCGGCGCATTCGAAAGAGCTTTCCAAGTTCGGATGGAAGGGAAGCACCTCCAATACGCCGGCCGCCTATCTGGTCGGCTTACTTTGTGGTTATAGAGCCGTGCGGGTGGGGATAAAGGAATGCGTGCTTGACATAGGTATGCACACCCCTACTCCGGGGGCGAAGGTATTTGCCGCTTTGATGGGGGCGCTCGACGCAAAGTTGCAGATCCCCCACGGTGAGGAGGTCTTGGTGAGGGAGGAACGCCTACGTGGAGAACACATCGCCCGGTATGCCGCAAAGTTAAGGTCAGAGGATGAGGGGGCTTACCGCCTTAGATTCTCCGAGTACTTTAAACGTGGACTAGAACCTGAGCGTTTGCCCGAACACTTTAATGAGGTAAAACAAGCTATAATCACGCAATATGGTGGGTAGCATGAAGGAGGAATTCGATATCGAGCTTTGGCAGCCGCGCACCTCTATCGGGCGGGCGGTCAAGGAAGGCAGGATAACAAGCATATCCCAAATTTTGCGCAGCGGACAGCGCCCGAGGGAGCCGGAGATCTTCGACGCTCTAGTGCCAAATTTGGAGGAAGACATATTGGGCATAAGTATGGTTCAGCGGATGCACAAGTCCGGCCGCAGGACTAAATATCGCGTGGTGGCAGTCGTGGGCAATAGGGATGGTCTGGTCGGGGTAGGTCACGACAGCGCGAGCGGAGTTGGGCCCGCCATTCGCAAGGCGGTAATCGCAGCGAAGCTCAACATAATTGAGATAGCTCGTGGTTGTGGTAGCTGGGAGTGCGGTTGCGGGAGGCCCCACTCGGTGCCGTTCGAGGTAACGGGTTACAGCGGAAGCGTGCAAGTGACCTTGAAACCAGCTCCCCGCGGGCTCGGGCTTGCTGCGGCGGAGGTACCGAAGATAATCTTGAGATTAGCCGGCATCCGGGACTGTTGGACGCAATCGCTCGGTCAAACGCGAACGACGTTAAACTTCGCTTTAGCCACGTTTGACGCGTTGAAACAAACCACTAGGGTCGCCCTTCGCGAGCAGGATGCGAAGCGCGTGGTGATAGGCCAAATAGGTGAGGCGAGTGGTTAAGCTCGCTGTGGTCCGCGTTCGCGGCGGGGTTAGGGCTCGCGAGGACGTGCGTGCGACCCTGAGGATGCTTGGTCTGACCAGGGTCAATCACTGTATCGTGATAGATGACGATCCTTCCTTCAGGGGGATGCTCCAAAAGGCTAAGGATTACATCACTTGGGGCGAAATCGGGCGCGACACGTTGGAGGACCTCCTGCGAGAGAGGGGAAGATTAGAGGGTGGTAAAAGGTTGACGGACGAATATATCCGGTCAAACACGAAGTTCTCGTCCTTACGCGAGTTCGTCGACGCCTTCTATCGCGGCGAGGTCAAACTATCGGATATCCCTCGGCTGAAGAAGGTATTTCGCTTGCATCCCCCGAGCAAGGGCTACGAGGCCACGAAGCGCCCCTTTAGGACTGGGGGATCGTTGGGATACCGAGGCGGGGCGATAAATGATTTGATATCACGCATGATCTAGGTGGTAGGATGGTGGTCAGGAGACGTCGGAAGACCCATAAGCGCCGAGGCTCGCGAACCATGGGTCGAGGATGTGCGAAAAGGGGAAGGGGCTCGGGCGAGAAGGGAGGAAAAGGTCTGAGCGGCGGTCACAAGCATAAGTGGTCATACATACTAAAGTACATGCCGAATCATTTCGGCAAGCATGGTTTCGTGCGCCCACCGGAAGTGAGCAGGAGGCCGGCGGCGATCAACGTAGGTGAGTTGAACGAGCGCTTAGATGAGCTCCTCCAGAGCGGAGCGGCCAAGCGGGAGGGGGATAAGTTCGTGGTAGATGTTACCAAACTTGGGTATGAAAAGGTGCTAGGCGGCGGTAGAGTAGATCGCCCCTTGGAGGTCATCGCCGACAGGTTCTCGGAGGAGGCGAGGCGAAAGTTGGAAGAAGCTGGGGGGAGGGCAATCGTCGGTGGATGAGATGGAGCAACCCGAGCAGCCCAAGTCAAAGCTCTACGTTCTGGAGCCGATCGTTCGTAAGCTTCCTGAGGTGGAAGTTCCCAAGCGTCACGTTTCGTTTAAAGAGAAATTCGTGTGGACCGGTTTGGCGCTGATCATCTTCCTCATCATGACCCAAATACCCCTTTATGGCATAGAGCGGCAAGCCGAGAGCTTTTTCGGTTACCTCAGATACGTGCTCGCCAGTCACGCGGGCAGTCTGGTGGAGCTGGGGATAGGTCCGATCGTCACGGCGGGCATAGTGATGCAGCTGTTGGTAGGCAGCAAGCTGATCAATTTGGACCTTACGAAGCCGGAAGATAGAGCACTTTTCACCGGCGTCCAGAAGTTCATGGCGATTTTACTGGGCGTCTTCGAAGCGTCGATGCTCGTACTCGGAGGCTGGTACGATCCAAGGAGGTTCGATCCCACGGCTGCTCCTCTATCTACTGGATGCAAAGTGTTTTTGATAGCACAGCTCACGTTAGGGGCATTGATAATTATCTATCTCGACGAGCTGGTCTCAAAATACGGGTTCGGTAGCGGCATCAGCCTTTTCATCGCGGGAGGGGTCTCCGCGACTATATTTTGGCAGGCCTTCAATCCCATGACATCTGCGACCTACGTCGGCCAAATTTCCGGTGCGATACCTAACTTCATCAGGGCACTGATCGAAGGCAGAGGACTCTACGAGGCATTTTTCAGGATCGGTCTGCCCAACATGATGGGCGTGATCGCGACAATAATCGTCTTTTTGATAGTCGTATACGCGGAGAGCATGCGCGTCGAGATCCCACTCGCTTATGGGCGGTTCGGCGGCATCCGTGGGCGCTACCCCATCAAGTTCCTATACACCTCGGTCATCCCGGTGATTTTGGCCATGACGATATTTGCCAACATAAGGATATTCGCAAGATTCCTGTCGCCACTTGGAGCCATCGTCGAGTACGTCGAGCCCCCGCACGGGATAGCAGGGGTGATGCAGAACCCGCTCAGGGCGATCATCTATTTGGTCGTATTGGTAGCGCTCTGCATGGGGTTCGCGTGGCTCTGGATCCAGATGACCGGCATGGGACCTCGCGACATAGCTGAACAACTCGACCGCTCCGGCATGTTGATACCCGGCTTCCGGCGCGATGTTAGGATAATGGAAAAGGTGATCGGCCGCTACATTACCACCATAACCTTGCTGGGCGGAGCCTTCGTGGGGTTCCTCGCCGCGATCGCTGATTTCACCGGCGCGCTCGGCAGCGGTACCGGCATTCTGCTTACGGTGGGAATTCTTTATGGGCTTTATGAAGAGATAACCAGGGAGCGCGTAACGGAGATGTTTCCAGCTATGAGGAGGCTCTTCGGTGAGTAAGTTAATCGTCGTGACAGGAATCCCAGGCGTGGGAAAGAGCACGGTCGTCTCGAGGGCGCTGGAGGAGCTTAGAGCAGCGGGCATAAACTACGAGTTGATCAACTATGGCGACGTGATGCTCGAGCTAGCGCGGAAGTGGACCGGTACGAGCGACCGTGATGAGATGCGAAAGCTTCCCGCCGAGGTATATCGCAAAATCCAGCGCGAGGCAGCCAAGCGGATCGCTCGAATTGCCAAGCGTAAACCAGTACTTTTGGATACACATTGTTCGATCAAAAAACCGGAGGGATACTTACCAGGCCTTCCCAGCTGGGTGCTGGAAGAGCTTAAGCCTGAGTCTATCCTTATTATCGAGGCGGTGCCGGAGGAGGTAGCTAGCCGCCGTACCAGAGATGTTACGCGTAGACGAGACGAGGAGCTCTTGGAGGAAATAGCTGAGCATCAGCAGTTAAATCGTGCGATCGCCATGGCTTATGCCGCTGCCGTGGGCGCGACGGTAAGGATAATTAAAAATAAAGAGGGCATGCTCAGTGAGGCAGTGAAGGAGATGGTGGAGGCGCTTAGGCAATGATGGGTAAAATCGTCTCATCTCTTGCCGTCTGCTTGCTCTTGCTTTTTGTAGGTTCTGCTGCAGCGTTCGCTCAGACGGCGGCGGCGGACAACCAAGAAATGCTTCGACACCTACTGAGCGACATCGATTCGTCGATTATAGCCCTACGGAAGGGAGATAAGGAGGGGGCCAAGTCATCGCTACGGGGGGCTTTCGCAAAGTACTTAGAGCTTAAGGGACCAAACGAAAACATTTTTGAAAACAACGTAGAACTCGCTGAGCTCGACAACTTCATCAAGCAGATGTTTAGCTCGCTCACGACTACGCCCGTCGAGGACAATATTCGTGACTTGAGGGCAAATGTGATTTCTTTAGCTAGCGGGCTAAGCATCAGCTTGCCGTTTGTCTACGAACAAGCGATGCTGTTGGTCCTCCTCCTCGCGGCCGGGATAAGTCTCGTCATCACGCTCGTCACCAAAAAGGTCGTGAACTGGGAAAGGGTCAGGCAGATAAAGGCAGAGGTGGACGCGTGGAGAAAGGAGTTTCTTGATGCCCAGCGCAAGAAGGATTTAAAGAGATTGCATAAGCTGCAACAGGATCAAAAGCGCATCTACGAATTACAGGGCCAAATGATGTCCGAAACTTTCAAGCCTACCATCATCTACATCGTTCCGTACTTCATCTTTTGGTACTGGCTCAATAGCTTCTACAGGGGGTGGGTCATGGCTTGGCTGCCTTTTAGCTTGCCCTTGCCCTTTTACGGTTTATGGGTCTCATGTGGTTTCTTGAGCTGGTTTTTCATATCCTACTTTGGTTTTTCATCTATTTGGAGAAAGCTGTTGATAGGTGACTAACTTGCCCGCGCCGAGGTACCGTTCGAGGACCTATAAGAAGCGTTTCGTCCGCACACCCAGCGGGCGGGTAGCAGTACATCATAAGGAAAAGAAGGTTGGCCCGGCTAGGTGTGCGATGTGCGGTAGGCAGTTGAGCGGCGTGCCTCGGGTAAGGCCAAGTAAGCTGAGGTCTTTGCCGAAATCCTACAGGGCCCCCAACCGCCCATACGGCGGTTATCTATGTCCAACGTGCGCCCGCCAGGTCATCAAGGAAGCCGTTCGGGCATGAGAGCATGGTCGTCGTCGCCATCAGCGGTTTGCACGGCACGGGTAAGACCACCGCTGCTAGGGCCCTCGCGAGGAAATTTGGACTCAGGTACGTTTCGGCAGGAGAAGTGTTCAGGCGCCTAGCGAAGGAGCGAGGGATGGCGCTAGATGAATTTTCGCGTTACGTCGAGCGCCATCCGGAGATAGACCGGCAGATAGACCAGATGACGATAGACGCGGCGAAGGAGGGGAACGTGCTCATCGACGCACGCTTGGCCGGCTGGATGGCCAAAGATGCCGACGTGAAGATCCTGTTGACCGCGCCCCTGGAGGTTCGCGCCCGACGCATCGCGCTCAGGGAAAATCGCAATTATGAGGAGGTCCTGGCCGAGACGGTTAAACGCGAGCGTAGCGAGGCCAAGCGATTTAAGCGGTTTTACGGAATAGATGTAAACGATTACTCGGTGTTCGACCTAGTGCTGGACACCGATCGCTGGTCAGCAAGAGAAATGGTTCGGATATTGGAAACAGCCGTGGGGTTCGTCATCAAGCGGAGGGGTTAACATGGTGGTGGAGATAGGTCGAGTTTGCGTGAAGACGGCAGGACGCGAAGCCGGACGCAAATGCGTCGTGGTGGATGTGATAGACGGGACATATGTCCTGATAAGTGGCCCGGGAGTCAAACGCAGGAGATGCAACGTGCGACACCTCGAACCCCTGCCGAACAAGCTGAACATAGCTCAAGGGGCATCCGACGAAGAGATCAAAAAGGCACTCGAAGCTGCGGGGCTTTCGTTGGGTTAGGTGTTACTTTGAGCAAGCTTCCCTTCGATGTGGCGCGGGAGGTATTGGTCCGCGCTAGGGATATCACGGACCCGCGCTATGGCAGCGAGCCTGACAAGAGGTCGATCAGAGAGCACCTCCGCTTGGGCATCATCAACTTGGACAAGCCGGTTGGCCCAACTTCGCACGAGGTGGTGGCATGGGTCAAACGGCTGCTCGAGGTCAGGAGGGCGGGTCATGGGGGGACGCTCGATCCAAAGGTGAGCGGCGTCCTACCCATTGCGCTAGAGGACGCGACCAAGATGGTTCAAACGCTGTTGCCGGCTGGCAAGGAGTACGTGTGTCTGATGCACTTGCACGGCGACGTCTCGGATCGTAAGCTGGGGCAGGTCCTGAAGGAGTTCGAGGGCGAGATCTACCAGCGTCCTCCGCTACGCGCGGCTGTTAGAAGGGTCCTGCGAAAGCGAAAGATTTACTATATCGATCTCCTCGAGCGCGACGGTAGGAACGTCCTGCTTAAAGTGGGATGCGAGGCGGGCACTTACATGCGCAAGCTCTGCGTTGACATAGGCGAGGCTCTCGGCTGCGGGGCTCACATGGCGGAACTGAGGAGGACCAGGACCGGGCCCTTCTGCGAGGATGAAACTTTGGTCAGGTTTCACGATCTCGCCGATGCCTATGCCTTTTGGCGCGAGGAGGGAACAGAGGATCACCTGAGGAAGGTGATCTTGCCCGTGGAAGCGGCGGTTCGCCATTTGCCGAAGATAGTGATTCGAGATGGGGCCGTGGATGCCATCTGCCACGGTGCGAGCCTCGCGGCACCGGGTGTCCTGACGGTCGAAACAGGGATCTCGCCCGATGACTTGGTCGCGATAATGACCCTTAAGGGGGAGCTCGTGGCCCTAGCTAGAGCAACGATGACCTCGAGGCAAATCTGCGATGTCGACCACGGCATAGTCGCCAAGCCAGAGCGAGTGGTGATGTCACCGGGCACCTATCCAAGGAAATGGAAATAACGTGTACAAAAACCCACAGCCAAGCCGTCGTTATCGGGAAAAGAGATATACTGGGGAAATAAATCAAAAATTGGGGCCGGGGTACCCTAGCCAGGTAAGGGGGCAGCCTGGAGAGCTGCTGGTCCTTTGCGGGCCTCAAGGGTTCAAATCCCTTCCCCGGCGCCATGCCTGCGAATGGCTTAATAGAACATCCGACAATTTACATAAGAGCGAGTGATGGACATGCCGGATGAGTTCAAGCACATCGTTCGAATAGCGGGAAAGGACTTGGCGGGCGAGAAGCGCGTCCACTTAGCGCTAGCTGACTTGAAAGGCGTCAGTCTTGCTTTCGCCCGCGCGGCCGCCTACGCAGCTGGTATCGACCCGTTCGTGAAGCTGGGCAGCCTAAGCAAAGAACAGGTCGAGCGGCTGGAGGATGTCCTGCGTCGCCCTAAGGATTACGGTATCCCGAGCTGGATGTTGAACCGGCGGAAGGACTACGAGACTGGCGAGGACCTGCACCTCATAGGGGCGGACGTGGACATGGCGGTTCGCGCCGACATCGGTCGCGAGCGCCGCATACGCAGCCGCCGCGGCATAAGGCACGAGCTCGGTCTACCCGTGCGCGGGCAGAGGACGAGGACGACCGGAAGAAAGGGAATGACCGTGGGAGTTAAGCGTAAAGAGGTCAGGATACGCGAGGAGGCGGCCAAGGCAAAGAAGGGGGAGAAGGGGTGATATCGTGAAGCGCCAGCGGAAGAAGTACCTTAGACCATCCCATCCATGGGAAAAGGACCGCATGGACGCGGAGGATAAGTTGCTGCGCATGTACGGCCTGCGCCGAAAACAGGAGATATGGAGGGCTGAGACGCTCCTTAGAAAGATCAGACGCCAAGCGCGTCGCCTGCTCGCGGCCTCGGGTCCGCAGGCGGAACAGGAAACGAAGCAGCTGCTGGCGCGGTTGAGGCGGTTGGGCTTAGTCAAGGAGGGCGCGACGCTAGACGATGTGCTCGGTCTAAAGGTGGAGGATATCCTAGAACGGCGACTCCAGACGTTGGTCCAAAGGAGGGGGTTGGCTAGAACGATGAAGCAGGCGAGGCAAATGATCTTGCATGGGCACATTTCGATCGGCGGTAGGAAGGTCACCGTGCCCAGCTATCTCGTGCTCGCAGATGAAGAGACGCTAGTGGGGTACACCCCTGGCTCGCCCTTCCAAATGCAGGGCAAGCCAGAGGAGGTGCCGGCGACGGTAGATGTTGGAACATCGGAGAGGGGGGAGGAGTGATATGGCCGCCACCACTGGTAGATGGGGGGTTGCACACATCTATTCATCCTTTAACAACACCATCATTCACATAACCGACCTAACGGGCGCTGAGACCGTCGCCCGCTGGTCGGGGGGCATGATAGTAAAGGCCGATCGTGAGGAGTCCTCACCGTACGCGGCAATGCAGGCGGCGACGAGGGCGGCTGAGGAGGCGATGGAAAAAGGGTTCATCGGCGTTCACATCAAGGTCCGCGCGCCAGGCGGCAGCGGGCCGAAGAGCCCTGGGCCGGGAGCGCAGGCCGCGATCCGAGCTCTAGCGCGCGCGGGGCTAAAGATAGGCAGGATAGAGGACGTGACGCCAACGCCACACGATGGCGTGCGCAGAAAGGGCGGGCGCCGCGGCCGTCGGGTTTGAGTTAACCCTCTTTCATCTCAACGTTGTATCGGTGCGTTTGGATGGGCGAGATCAGGGACTTGCTCATCTCGGCCTTTGTGCTGGCGTTAGCGTTTTCTATAATGTTTGCTGGAGGTCTGAAGTGGTCCGTTCTTTCGCTTTTCCCTGTTTCATTGATGACGGTCTCGGTGGGCTTCGTCTTCCACGAGCTTGCCCATAGGTACGCTGCTCGGAGCTTTGGATGTTTCGCCGAGTACAGGATGTGGCCACCAGGTCTGCTGTTGGCTCTTCTGTTTGCCCCGTTGGGCGTCGTGTTCGCTGCGCCTGGGGCGGTGATGATATGGCCAAGGGTGGACATATGGGCGCGCCCGATCTGGCTTGGAAAGAGGGAATATGGAATAGTCTCGCTGTTAGGACCACTAGCGAACATGTCATTGGCTTTGACGTTTTTCTTGCTCCGCATACCATTTCCCTCGACGATAACCTCGTTGGGGGCTAGGGTCAACGCCGGCTTGGCTTTCTTCAACCTCCTACCCCTCACGCCGCTGGATGGCAGCAAGGTATTTCGCTGGAATAAGGTGCTATGGGGTGTGGCGATGGTGGTTGCCATCGCGATGTTGTTATTTTTTTAAGGCCCCGGCCCGAGCTTGGGACCCCCAAAAGGTTTTTTAGATTGTCCCGAAAGGGAAAGCTGAAACAATCTTGGAGCGGGTTCGATGGAGCTAGAGGTAAGAAAGTTGACCAACGAAGAGATGGAGTTCTTGCTCTCTGGGGCAGACCCAGCTTTCGCGAATGCCCTTCGTCGCGCGATGCTCAGAGAGGTCCCAATCATGGCAATAGACGAGGTCGAGTTTACGGTCAACGACTCGGCGATGTACGATGAAGTTCTAGCGCACCGACTGGCGCTGATCCCCCTCCGCACGCCGGACGGGTACTCGCTACCGAGCGAGTGCAAATGTGGAGAAGGTCGATGTCCCAAGTGCAGCGTCACCTTCGAGCTCAAGCGCGAGGGTCCAGCGATGGTGATGAGCGGTGACCTAAAGTCGTCCGACGAGGAGGTCAGGCCCGTCAGCGACTCGATTCCCATCTTGAAGCTCGCCGAAGGGCAGCGCGTGGAGCTCACGGCCATAGCCCGTTTGGGTTTCGGCAAAGAGCACGCAAAATGGCAACCGGGGCTCGTGACGTACAAGTATATGCCAGTGTTCGAGCTCGACGAGGAGGCATGCGATGCTTGCGGCGCTTGTATCAAGAGTTGTCCACGCAATCTTCTCCAACTGGTTGAGGACAAGCTCAAGATAACTTACATCGAGCGTTGTTCGATGTGCCGCGCATGCGCCGAGGCTTGTCCCAAAAAGGCAATTAGGATAAGTGGTGACCAGACTAAGTTCATCTTTCGCATAGAATCGACCGGTACCTTACCCCCCGAGCGGATCTTGCTGGGAGCACTGGACGCGCTTGAGGACAAGTGCAGGGAATTCGTAAAAAAAGTTAAAAAGTTATGATTTTGGGCTTTAATTCGCGCGCCCCAGACAAATTTTTAGAGTCATTTTTACAAGTTGAAATTGTGCGGGGGTGGCCGAGCCTGGTCAAAGGTGCAGGCTTGAGGAGCCTGTCCCGTAGGGGTTCCGGGGTTCAAATCCCCGCCCCCGCACCTAGGCCAGATTGTCAAAATTTTGTTACCATGTACTTTACCACCGGATCCGGTATGACAAAGGAACCATCTTCTAGCCTTTCGAGATAACCGTATCTCACGAGGTTATCCAACAAGTAGGTGAGGTCAGACTTGGAGATAGGGCCCAACTTCACGCTGGCTCTTTCGTATATCTCAGACCACCGGAGCGCGCCGCTCGCGATTGCCCTCAGCACCGCGTGATAGCGATCGCTCCACCGCAGAATCTTCTTACTCTCCTCAGCCGCCAATTTTGCCGCCGTGTTCAAAAATTGCCCAAGCTCGGCTTTTCCCTCCGAGACATAAGTATGCCCGTAAAGGGTCAACCATCCTATCAATCCGTCAAGAACGTCCACGACTTCCTCCAGGTTTGGTTGCTTTACCTTCGCTTCTTTGAATCCGTTCCTCAAGAAATCTATCGCCTGTTCACGGCTAAATCTTCCGAGCTTGATTATCTTCACGTATCTACCGTACAGGGGGGAGCGGGGATCCTCCATCCCCAAGAAATCTTGTAATACGCCAACTTGAGATCCTGTCAATATGAATACTAAATTATCCAAGCTATCGATAGCCCATGCCAATAACCCATCATACCTCGTTCTGCCTGCCAGCCTCAAATACTGTGCTTCGTCGATGGCTATGATCGCTCTCTCTTTGTGTGCAGAAGCCCATTCGTCCAAGACCCTAAAAACGTCAGTGAGCGCCGCCCCTTTTTCCCTCCAGTCGAGCTGGATTTCAAATCCGGATATCTTGACTCCTCTCACTTTTTTCAACCACGATGTGAGGCGATAGGTTTTGCTCAGCTTCGATAGTTCCCGTGAAAGCGCATGGTAAAGGTAAAACTTCGAAACAGACCCATGGGTGAAGTAAATTTCTCGTAAGTCTAGCTTCACCGAGGGACGTTTGGATTCGGCTAGTGCGACATTGAGTAGCGAAGATTTGCCAAGCCTTCGTATGCCTTGAATCACCACGAATTTTTCCTTTTCGATTGAGTCGAGTAGTTCACGCAGCTCAACTTCTCTGTTGTAGAAATCTCTCTTTTTCCTTTTGGGCTCAGGATCGAATAACATTTAGTTCTACCCCTTGAATTAGTTCTACCCCTTGAACTTTAAACATTTTGGCCGCCCAAATTCCGCGTTTCCCGCTTACAGTTACCTAAATTTTTCGATAATTTCAGAATAGTTATGAGCTTCAAAAGAAATAGACGGTATCCAGGAATCGACGTGATAAAATCGCTCGCGGAGATCATGGAGGAGATGTTTCGCCACTACAGGCGCAGCCCGAGTGGCTGGCGGATGCTAAGCAGCAGGGATGAGTGGGGACATCACGATTTCTTCTTCTGCAATCCCAAGGTTGGACTTTGGCAGGTCAAAGGAGAGTTTCGCACTCCCTACGAATTCGTCGGCGCTGGCGCCAAGGTAATCGCCGGACGCGTCGACGATCGCATCCGCGAGTTGATGCGGCAGGGCTCGCCTATGCCGTTCGGGATGTTCTCCCCCCACCCAAAGCGGATGGATAGCGTTATCATCGCGGCGGGAATTGGGCAGTACCTCGAAGCCCACCCGCGCATGGAGGAGTTCCTTTCAGAAAAACAGAGGATGCTGGATAGTGAGTTAAGGGCTAAGCTCGAGAAGCTTTGTCGAGACTTGGGCATGGACTTGGCGTATGGTTAGCGCTATCTCGATACGAACGGATTTCCCTTGATGTAAAATCTCAGCTTTTGCCTCAAATCTGAGCTCACCCCTATTCTATGGGAGCTGGCGATCAAGAACGCCAGCGGTCCGCCTTTTGTTATCACCAGCTCGCCATTGGCATCGGTTAGATCCATGCCGTGATGCCTGCGCGAGATCCCCATTGCCTTTGTGAGTTTCCCTGGCCCCGAGGTCAATTCCAAGTCATTTTTGGTCTGCCTTCGCTCGCGCATGAGCTCTATGCCCTCCAACGGCTCTAAGGCGCGTAGGAGCACCGCGCCGGGCACCCCTTCCCGCTCTGCGACCACGTTGAATAACCAGTTCCCATGCACCATGTATACGAAGGCCAACCCCCCGCGCCCCCACATGATCTCGTTCAGTGGCGTGCGCCCCCTCGCCGCTCTAGAAGCCGGGTCGCCTTCTCCGTAGTAGGCCTCAGTTTCAACTATTATACCACTGGTCAAGCCTTCCCGCTCCTTGTGCACGAGGATCTTCCCCAGCAAATCTCTCGCCACCATCGCCACATCTCGCTCGTAAAAGGACCTTGGCAAGATCTCCATCTTCGACCATCCGCCGAGCTTTATCCTCAAATTGAATCTGCACGAAATCAGAACCTTAAAAAGACCCGGGGTATAGTAGAAAGGGGTTAGAGATGAAGCTCGATCCATCTGTGCGGGAGCGTTATCCCGATTTCATCGCTGCCTACGCATTTGTCAGCGGGATAACCATCGAACCCACGGTCGAGGGGTTGGTGGAGCGGAAACGCCAGGTCTTCGGCGATCTCAAGGCGCGATACGGTGCGATTTCTGTGCTTGACGTTCCCGAAGTTAAGGCATATCGAGCGTTCTTCAGGGCAATGGGTGCCGATCCCTCGAGCTACCGTCCCGCGCCGGAGTATCTCCTCCGTCGAGCGCTCGACGATCGTTTTCCCGCGATCAACAACTTAGTCGACTCCTGTCTGCTTGCGACCGTCGAGAGCTGGGTGACGACGGGCGTTTACGATTCAGATAAAGTAAAGGGACAGGCGGTGACGACGCTAGCCAAGGAAGCCGAGCCGTTTGAATTGATCGACGGACGAAGGCTGAGCCCGAAGTTAGACGAGATCGTGCTGAGGGACGATGAGAAACTTTTATCGGCTTATACGCTTGGAGATGCCAAGGCGGCTATGGTGACCCAGGAGACCAGCAACGCGTTGATCGTGCTTTGGAATGCACCGGGCATCGGAAGGGATCGCGTTGAGGCAGCGCTGAACGCGGTCACCACCTACGCGAGGAAGTACTGCGGCGGGCATCTGGAAAGGAGCGAGATCCTTTAACTGGGGTGCGCGGATGCACCCGCTGACGTGGGCAGGTTTGCTCTTAATCGCGATTGGGGCCACCTTGGTGCTTTTACCGTTTTTGGGCAAGTACCTCGAGCTGGCTCGCGTCCCTTGCTGGGTACTATATGTATACCGCAGCGATGGCTTTTACTTCGTAACCTCGCCGATTCTCATCTTGCTCTTCGTTCTCTCGGCGATCTTTTACCTCCTCGCACGATGATCGAAAAATTTGAACGTCAGCCCCCTTTTAGCTTAAGTATAGCCTGCGCGAGATCGCCGTCGGTTTCTCTTAGGGCTTTGAGGGCGGCCTCTCGATCGACGCCAGCTTGCTCCATCACCAGCGCGATGTCCTCCTCGCTGATCTCTCCCTCAAGCATTCGCTCGGTGGCCTCGCCCATGACTTGGTAGGTGCGCTGTCCCGCCATCTCCATGAGCGAGACTTGAGGGTTAGATATGATTATCTCGCGATCCCTGAGCCTGATGATGACCTCTCGGACGTCTGATAGCTCGGTTACCTTTATCCCCATCTGCCTCATTACCCGCTCCATTTGGCGTCTGTCGATCTTACCGCGGAACAATCAACCAACCCCGAATCCACGCCTGACGTTTACGGCTTTACCAACCTTAAATGCTACCATTTCCTCGCCAGTTAACAGGGCCTTGCCGCTGGCCAACAGGCGATCGTTCTTATCCACTACTAGGACCTCCTCGCCCGGCCTTATTTCGGGGTCCGCCTCCACGATATGCTTAGCGAAGACCGTCTTTCCTTCCGCGACGAACGGCACCGCATTGTCGGCGACGACCACGCGCAGGCGTGGATACTCGAGCGCCGCGTGGACGATCTCGGCGCCCCTGCGATTGAGCACGATAAAACCGTCGGAGGCTCGGATTGCGCAGAGAAGATCATCGCCTAGCTTGACTTGGCGTATTCTGCCCTTCGTCTTCAGGACCAAGATCTCGTCGGGAAACAGTTTTCTCCCTAAACCTTTACCGAATTGGTAATCTGCAGTTGCGCGTAACTTCTGTAGCTCCTTGAATGTTGGTTTATCCACTACCTCACCTCAAGTGTGACAGGTCGATGCTACGTTTTATGTTTCCGGGACATTGACCACCAACTTGGCATTGGGATACAGGTCTCGGGCTTATCATCCATCTTCCTTTTTCTCCTTATCCTCGCCGCGCGGGAAGCCCCACGAGCGCCTGTATCGCTCTATTTCCTTGAGCATGTTGTCGCTTGGTTTGGGAATTCCCTCCCCATATAGCCAAAACAGAAAACCAACGAACCAGATCCCCACAGCCGTCCAAAAGGTCGTCCTGATGCCTTTGCCCATAAGAGTCCAAAAGATGAACCAAGCGAAAGCCGCCACCATCAAGACCTTTCCGAACCTAACTTTTGCCGTCAAGTTGGAACCCAGTTCTTTTTATTTGATTTGGTTGCAAGGTCGTAAATATTTTCGTCGTCACGCCCTGGACCCACTTTAGCGTCTATGACCACGTGATCCACACCCGGGGCATAGCGCTTGACCACGCGCTTGTTCAATATCTCGACCGTTCGCCTCGTCGAGGAAATTATGCGCTCGATCGGCCGTTGGAAGCGCAGCTTGGAGGGCACGCTTTCGTGATAGTGGATCACCCCACCGGTTGGTTTTAGAACCCGCATGGCGAGCGGTAAGTACTTGTGCGTCACATGCAGGATGCCCATTATTACCCTGTCGGCCACGCCCAGAGGAGCCACTTCCTCACAATTCCCATGTAACGGGACGACGACGTGCTCGACGCGATTGAGCTCGATGTTTTCGCGGAGGTAGCGATACGCCACGGGATTCAGCTCGATCGCATACACCCTGCCTGGCCTCGCGCGTTTGGCTATCGGGATGCTGAACTGCCCCACCCCAGCAAACATGTCCACTACCACCTCGCCGGGCTTCACCAGCCCAGCGATGCGGCCGCGCTCAAAGAGGTTACCCGGCGCGAACATGACCCTAGCCACGTCCAACTTGAAGAGGCAGCCGTGTTCCTTGTGTACGGTCTCGGTGTTGGGATCGCCCGCTATAACCTTGATCTTGGGCCTCCTGTAGCGCCCGGTTATCGGGCCCTCCCTGAGTGCCACGGTGCGTACACCTTTCAACCGCAGCAAGGCTCCAGCGATCTCCTCCGATCTGTGTATGATCGCTTGGGGCAGGGTTAGGATCGCTACGTGGCCCACGCGGTCAAAGCCAGAAGGAAGGAGCTCGAGCTCCTCGGGAGGGAGGGATGTCTTGAGGGCATCATGGAGGTAGCCCATCAGGCCACCCTAGCGCTTCGACTTTGGCTTCACCGCGCCCATGTGCTCTAAAAATTTTAGCCCCACCGCTCGCTCGACAGCTCCCTTGAGGGCCTTTTTATCCGAGATCTTGCCGAAGGCCTTCAGAGGGATGGTCGCCCCCGCCATCGTCGGATGCCCACCGGCCGAGCCAATGTCCCCGAAGATCTCCTTCAGGGTCCTGCCGAGGTGGAGTCTGATGTCGCTGGTACGTGCGGACACGTACACCGCTTGCTCCCCTATGCCGTAAACTAACACCGTCATGGCCCCCTCGCGCTGCAGTAGGAAATCTGCCGCCTGAGCTATCGCATCCTTGTCCTTGACGAAGCCGACGTTGGAAATTAGGTAGCCCCCTTTGAGCTTGCTCGCCTTGATCGCCCTCGCCAGCACATCTAAGGTATCAGGCGAGATCGCGGGCGACTGCAGTTTGATCAACTGATCCGTGTTCATGAACTTGCGGAGGTACTCGAAGGCATCGAAGTCCAAGGGCGTTGCCCCACGTGTGAAGTTCATGGTATCAGTTAGGATGCCGAAGGCTAGGGCGGTTGCCATCGAGGGGTCCATCTCTATGTTCGCATACCTCAGGTAATTCGTCATCAGGGTCGCGGTGGCCCCAACCGCGGTGATGTCCTGATACCTTGCCCTCACCTCGCCTGACGGAACGGAGTGGTGGTCTATGACTATCATCGGCACGATATCCTTGGGGAGCGCGCAGTTCGCGGAGGTGGCGACGTCGACGAGCGCGAACGCGTCGTATTCTTCGAACTTCACCCCGTCCAGCGTAACATGGCGGAGCTCTATGTTGAGAAGGTTGACCAAGGCGCGGTTCTGCTGGTGGCCTATCTCACCGTCGTAGACGATGTCCGCCTCGATGCCCAGTATTCCTAGGTAACGCTTCAGTGCCATGCCACTTGATATGCTGTCGGGGTCCGGGTTCGTCTGCAGTACTATCGCCATCTTGCCCTTGAAGTCCCGCAACATGGCCCTGAGCCTCTTCTCCTTGGCCATGGCGGCGAATTCATCGAATTTCTTCAGCGCGAAGTCTGCCAGGATCTCCGTCGACGCCATCGCCTCCGAGGCACCCAAGCGCTTCACCTCCGGCACTTCTGCCTCGTCGGTAATCCGCACCACCACCACTGGATCGATCATCAGCGAACGCTTTAGCTGATTTATCGTGGCGAGCGTTTGTTCAACGGTCGGGAAATCTTGTGCTAGCAACAATACTATCTCGGCATTTTCGATCCCAGCCTGCCTGAGCACCTCCATCCGGCGGAAATCCCCCGCCACGGCATTGTAACCGAGGACCTTTAACCACCAAATTTTGTTCTCGTCTTGGTCGATGATAGTGAACTCCGCTTTTCTATCTCGAAGCTTGCTCGCCAAGCTGTAGCCCACATCGCCACAGCCGAGCAATAGGTACACGACCCCACCCCCTCGATTTAATTATTTTCACCGCGTATATATCGCTTCATGGGGGTGGGAACCGATGGCGAGGTTGCTGGTGGTCGAGCTCGCCGTCACGCCTCTGGGGACGGCGGAGACCGGACTGAGCGACTACATCGCGAGGGCCGTGGAGGCAGTTAAGGCGTCGGGCGTCAAGTACAAGGTCTGCCCTACCTGCACGGTCTTCGAGGCGGGCGACGTCGAAACCGCGTTCGAGGTGGCGAGGGCGGCACACGAGGCCGTGCTGGCCGCGGGGGTGAAGCGCGTGCTGACGGCGGTCAAAATAGACGATCGCCTCGATCAACCTAGGGGAATGGATGAACGTGTCCAGCGCGTAACGGCGAAAGTTAAATGATACACGTATGTCGGCATGCTAAGAATTTGGAAGGATCGACCAAAAGTCGTAACGCTCCAACGTTTATAAACTCGGAACTTTTAAAGTGACTGGTCGATATAATGCCCCGCGTCAGGGCAAACATCGCGATGTTTTCGGCGCTAGCCGCGAGCGCCCTGATCTTGTTCGTCAATTTTACCCCCGCTTTAGCCCAAGCCGAAGACCGACCAGCTTATATCTATCTGAGCTTGGCTCGCGACAACGCGGCCCACAGCATCAACGTCAGCTGGCGCACGGTGGGGAACTACGTCGGCGAGGTGCGCTACGACACCCAATCCAGAGGTGGGGATCCCGACGCGTACCGCTACCGCGCCTCAGGCGGCGAGGGCGTGACCACGGCGAAGTTTGAGGGTTACGTGCACCACGTCGAGCTCACCGGTCTACAGCCGGATACGGTGTACTACTTCATCGCTGGCCATCCGGAGCACGGGTGGAGCGGGGAGCGAGCCTTCCGCACGGCGCCGGAGCGGGCTAAAAGTTTTAGGTTCGTGGTGGGGGGAGATTCTAGGTCGGCGGGCGCCAGTCCATATCCGCAATGGCCGAGCGCTAGGGACAACGTTTCTCGCCTAATGGCGCAATATAGCCCCTCCTTCGTGGTTTTCAGCGGGGATTTCATCTACAACGGCGATGATCAAGTGAGGCCGGACACTTGGGACAACTGGTTTTCGGCGATTAGCCAGTATTGGATTACTCCAGAAGGCTTGACGATCCCCATCGTGCCGGCGATAGGCAACCACGAGATTTACTACCCGCAGCCCTCGAGCTATAATCCCGCGACGCATGCCATGAACTACTATACGGTTTTTAACCTGCCAGGCAACGAGCGGTGGTACGCGCTGAGCTGGGGGCCGGATTTGAGGATAATAGTGCTCGACAGCGAGATCCTGGACCCCCGCTCCGAGGCTTGGAGGGAGCAGGTGGAGTGGCTGCAGGGCGAGCTTGAGGCGTCCAAGGATTATCTCTGGAAGATCGTGGTCACCCACAGGGACATGGTCTCCTCTAGATCGGATATCCCAAAGGCCTTTTACAACCCCAATGGGCGGGCGATGATAGATAATTGGGCATTTCTGTTCGACAAGTACGGCGTCGATTTGGTCCTGATGGGCCACTTCCACACCTACGAGCGCTCGCACCCGCTGGACTGGACCAGGGCTCCCGGCGAGATCATGCCGCTCGAGAACGGCATTACATACGTGGTCTCCGGTGGTTGGGGAGCTCCGCTCTACACCGGCTACAGCCCTAAGTGGTACACGGCGTTTGGGCCGGATTCGAGGTACCACTTCGTGCTCATCGACCTCTACGATAACGGGATGCTCCATATGAGGGCGATCGACGTCAACGGCGAGGTCTTCGACGAGCTGATCATTCAAAAGGCCGTGCCGAAAAAGCCGCCTAAGTTTCCAATGGGGGCGATCGTAGCTGTTGTGGTCATCGCGATAGCCGGCCTTGCCATAGCCCTCTACTTGAGGAGGAAGTAGAATCACCTTGGGAGGTAGAAAAATTTGAAAACTGGGGCTCGCAGCCGTTTGCTCTTCGTTACCCTGTTTATCTTCTCTAGCATCGTTGCGTTGGGCCTCACCCCCACCGCTTTCGTGCGGGCTTGGGGCCTGAGAGCTCACGAGTTAGTTGCCGAACGAGCAATGAAGCTGCTACCAGACGAGCCCTTCTTCGACGCGTTCGGTGATCTTATCGTCGAGTATTCCATCTACCCGGATACGAAATGGCGGGGGGAGGACCCGAACGAACAATATAGGCACTACTATGATGTCGATTTGTCCCCAGATGGGAGGGACCCCAAGCTGGGCATGCTTCCGTGGGCACTATCGGACAACTATCGCATGTTCGTCGAGGCCCTAAAGGCAGAGGATTGGGAGCGCGCCGCGCTTCTAGCGGGGGCAATAGCCCATTATGCCACCGACGTCACCATGCCCCTCCACACCACTTCCGATTACAACCCAGGCGGCATGCATGTGGTCTTCGAGGACAGGGCGGACGCGATGCTGGACGAGGTAACTATCTACAATTACCGACCCAAGTTGCTCGAGAACGTATTCCAAGCGGTCGTCGAGGTCGCCCACGAAAGCTTCTCGTTCACTGGCTACGAGAACGATAAGATAAACTACTGGTTAACGCAGGGCGTGCTGTGGAACGACGTGCTCAGGACGATGGCCGAGAACAGGCTCAACGCCGCCGTGCAGCTGACGTCGGATATCTGGTACACCGCCTTGGTCGAGGCAGGTCTGTTGAAGCTGGGGGTGCCGGCGGAGGAGGGATCGAGGGTAGCTTGGACCATTCCGGTGGCAGCGGCTATCCTCGTCGTCGCCTTGGCCGCAACCGCATATGTGCTCAGGAGGCGGGCCCCCGTGCAGCCGGCCCAAAGATTCATAAGCTGCAACGCAGACTTCGGTCGGGCGAGGAGAGCAGTCGAGGGTGGAAGGCTTGAAGGCTAGATCACAAAAGGTTGCCATCCTGTTTGCGGCATTGATAGTCGCCTCGGCCGTTTCCGTGTATATCTATCACAGTTCCGGGGGGACGACGGCCCCTGCAACTCGAAGCGTCGTGGTGACGGAGACCGCGCCCCCCGAGCTGAACGATCCGGGGATCGAGGACACCGCCGACGCTTGGCTCAAGCTCATCCGAGAGGCGAAGTACACGATAGATATAGAGGCCTATTACCTGAGCCCTCCCCAAGGCCCACTGGGCGAGGTTTACAACGCCCTAAGGGAAGCAGCCGATCGTGGGGTGAAGGTCAGGATCCTCGTGGACGGGCGAAACTACGATGTTGATATAGTGAGGGAACTCGGGCGGCACAAGGGTATAACGGTGCTGTCTTATCCCAAACAGACCCATGCCAAGTATATGATAGTCGATGGTAAGGTGGTGAGCATCGGTAGCACTAACTGGAGCTACTACGCCTTGACCTTCAACCGAGAGATCAACCTACTGCTATACGGCCAAGAAATAGCGGGCGCCTATGCCTACATCTTCGAGGGGGGTTGGGTAGCGGCGAAGGGAGAGCCGAGAGGTGGCGAGTACTGGGAGGCGGATTGGATAATCCCCGTGGCCAACGGTCCAGATTTGCCGTCGGAGGTCACCAGAACGTTGGACGCGTTTGTCGAACTTTTGAACCGCGCGAGGGAAAATGTTTACATATATATGTACATATTCAACGGCCTACCCGTGAGGCTGAAGGAGGCCCTAAACAACGCTTTAAACAGGGGTATAAAAGTGGAGGTTTTGGTGGACAAGGAGTCCCTCAAATGGGAGTATTTCTTAAAAGAACTAGCTGGCTACGGCGTAGGGGTGACGGTGATCAGGCACCCCTATTCGGCCCACCCGAAGATCATGGTGGTCGACAACGAATGGGCCTACGTCGGAAGTGCCAACATCGACATCAGGTACATAACCGATGGGGGAAGGGACGTAGGCGTCATGGTTAAATCGCCCGAGGTAGTTAGCGACCTGCTGAAGATATTCCAGAGGGACTGGGGGAGCGTGTACTCCAGTTGGCTCAAGTAGGTAGGGTGGGCATGAGCTCGAAAACTATAGCGGTTGCAGTCGTCGCGGCCTGTGCGGTCATCGCTGCGCTTGCGGGCATATTTCTAATAAACCGCGGAGGCGGTATGCAGGTTTGGTGGGTATTCTCCGACCCCCATGTGTTCCCCGGGGGGGAGGAGAGGTACCTCCGCACTGCGGTCGAGGACGTGAATAAGTTAGGGATCGCAGACTACGCTATCTGTTTGGGCGACCTAGCTAACAATAGCGACCGATGCTTTGAGCCCATCACCTCAATCATGGGGAACTTGAAGGTCAAAAGGTGGTACTACATCTTGGGAAACCACGACTTCGACTATAATACAGGGGAGCCGATACTTCCGTTGTCTTACAGAGGCATTGACGTGGCGGGGATCAGGTTCGTGATGATCTCGAGCGAAAAAGGCTGGGAGAACAGAACCAACTACGCTGGTGGGTGGATGGGTGGGGAGCAGTTCGACTGGCTATGGGGCGAGCTTATCACCTATAGGAATAGACCCGTTTTTCTCTTCTCCCACCAGCCCTACTACCAATGGAACGTCTGGCCCGAGCTGGGAGCGGCAATAAAGGATGGCGCGATGCACATAGATATATGGTTCCACGGACACCTCCATCGATGGACGATAAACGAGAACACCGCCTATGGTTTCATGTCGTTCGGGATCAACTCCCTCGATTGGAACAACCAGTACGAGTCGATCTTCCTCTTCGTTAGGCCCAAAGGGGACGAGGTGGAGGTGGAGATAAAGGCCAGGAATCACTCGCAGGGCGTCTGGCTGGAAGAACCCTACTATAAGTTCACGTTTAAGAGCTTTAGGACACAAGCCGCGGGCTTGGGCCCGTTGGCTATAGCTACGGTGGCCGCGGCGCTCATGGTCCTCGCCGGTGCCCAATTGGCGGGCGGTATCCACCCCAAAACATTTATATGATGCTCGACGTCCCTATCTCGGAGGCAGATCATGAAGGCAAAAGGACATAAAGCGATAACGAAGAGCGGCGTTTTGATATCGGTTCTGATGATCATGGCGATGCTCGCCTTAACGACGTCGAGCGTAACCGTCGCGGAAAATCCAGAGCCCATCGTTATCCTCAGCGGGTCGGCGACCGCCTACAACGTGGATCAAAGGGGCGACAAGCCTTGGCTGGTCTACAAGGCCGGCGATCGCCCGCCGATAATGGCCGTGCAAAAGGTAGGCTCGGGAGCGGTGGCAGCGGCTGGTCTTGCGGCCGCCTGTAGGGATACGAGGTGGAACGGCGCCCAAAACCCGAACCCCCACCTCGACGTGTTGTTCGACAAGGTTTTTCAGTGGATGGTGCCCGGCGCCAAGAAAGTGCTCTGGTACGAGGGCTATAACGTCTACAACAACACCGAGCGTTGCGCGCAGATGATCACCGCCCTCCGAAACTTGGGCTACACGGTAACTGGCGACAGCACGGAGCCCATCACCGCGAGCCTGCTCGCGCAGTACGACATCTTGGTCCTACCTCAGCTCCAGCTGGGATCGCCCGGTACGGGAGGGGATCCGAACTTGTTGCCGGACGCGGACATCCAAGTCATAAAGAGCTTCGTCGAGGGGGGCAAGGGCCTGCTGGTGATGGATGCCAGCGATTACGGCGGATACAACTACTACAAGGTGCACAACAAGATACTCTCGGCGCTGGGCTTCGGGCTTTGGTTCCAAGACGATCAAATGAGCGATACCACGAACTGGGCCAACGCCTTGTACCAGCCCATAGCCGACGTCGATGTCACCACGGACATAGGCGCTGCCTACCAGAGCGCCACCGGGAAGACGACGGTGGGGTTATACAGCATCTGTACGCTCGCCACGCCCGTGATGAGAAAGGTGGCGGTGACCTTCCTTCAGACGGTGCCGACGCAGTCCCCGAAGGTGGAGAACAGATTCAGGCCTACCCTAGTGACGCAGGAGCCGGGCAAGGACATAGTGACCGTCATCGGGGTCTCCAACACCGGCAGCTTAGACGATACTTACACGATATCCGTGACCGACGACCTTGGTTGGAAGGCCGAAGCCTCGCCGTCGACGCTCTCGCTCAAGCCGGGTGAGGTAGGTAAGGTAACGGTTAGGATTACCGTCGACCCTGCCGCAAAGGAGAAGGTCAGGAACGTCATCAAGATCACTGCCAAGGGAACGGGCGTCGAGGACTCCGCATTCCTAGCGGCGGCGCCTTACTTCCCGAAAGCCGAGCCTCCATACCCGCTGTATAAGAAGGACGAGTACTTCTTCGTGTTTAGTACCCCCTCGCTCATCGTCGAGCCACCAGCGAAGCCGATCATGATAGGTACGGAGACCGCTTGCACGCTGGACGAGTCGTACCGCGAGCCCTACCCAATCCCCATTGGCAGGGGAGAGTTCCCGATCGTGGCAGCAGCGGCCAAAGTCGGAAACGGCAGGGTCATCGTTTACGGTGGCGCGGCCGGCTTCAGAAGCTCCCCCACCGATCACTTCAGCGTCGAGGCCCTCAGGAACAAGGAGATAGGCTCGCGCATGATAGGTTGGCTGGTGAGGTACGAAAACGCGACTGGGCACAGTGTGCTCTTCTACTGGACACCCGAAACCGCCTTCCATAACGCCGACCGCATGCAGCTTTGGCTCGAGTACTTGAGATCGCTTGGCTATAAGGTCGACACGTATACAGGTACCCTTTCCTCGACCCTACTAGCGCCGTACAGCGTGCTAATGTTCGTCACGGCAGAGAGATCCCTGACAAGCGCCGAGATCAGTGCGATCAAGGACTGGGTCTATGCTGGTGGCGGCTTGCTGTTGGGCGAGCAGGCCGACTACGGTGGCTATACCAAGCCCTTCAACACCAACCCGATCCTCGAGGCCTTGGGAGCGGGCATCAGGGTGCAGGATGACCAGGTGACGGACAACGAAAAGTACAACCGCTGGCCATGGGAGCCCCGCGTCTACCTCGTGGACCACGAGGTCTGGTACCAGCCGTACGCGGTTTGGGTGCCAGCGAGCCTGGGAGCTAAGACGGTCAAGGGTGGAGAAGATGCGGTGTTTACGCTAACCATCAGGAACGACGGCACCGAGGCTGATACGTACAGGATCGCCGTGACCAGTGCAAAGGGTTGGATCGTGAGGCTCGAACGAGACGAGGTGACGCTTGGGCCTGGAGAGAACGCAGAGGTCAGGATAACGGTATCGGCTCCTAGGGTGACCACCCTCACGAGGGACGATTTGAAGGCCACGGTAACTGGAACGGGTACATCAGCGACATCGGAGTTTAGGGTAACCGCGGAGGTACCTACCGAGGAAGAGAAGCGCGTCGAAATACCATGGGCGCTGATAGCAGCGGCAGTGGTCATAGCGGTGGTCGTCGTAGCGGCGGCGTATCTGGCGTTGAGGCGAGGAAAGAAGGGCGGCGAAAGCTAGTCGCCGGATATCAAACCCGATTGATTGCCGAGGAGCGAGGAAAAGCGTGTCCTCGCTTTTTTCTTTTTTTAGAACATCATTTTCATCGTAACAGTGTTTGTCGACCCGATATTCTTTTAAACATCGAACTCTAATGATTAGTGAGCGTGGGGTCGGTCGATGGTTAAGGTCACCACAGTTGTGGCGGTCGTGGTGGTCATCGCGATAATAGCAGCTGTTGTGTTCTCGGTGACCAAAGGACCATCAGAAGTCGCTCCGAGGAGCGGGGGCTGGCTTATCATCGGCCGAAGCGCTGACGCCGATATCTTGGACCCCCATCGGACGGTTTTTGACTTCGCCACCCGTGTTACGGGCCTAATCTACGATACCCTTATGATCTTCGACTGGGACATGTCTTGGCAGCCCCTCCTCGCGAAGTCCTGGGAGGTGGCGCCCGATGGGCTGAGCGTCACCTTCCACTTGAGGGACGATGTGAAGTTCCACTGTGGCCATCCCTTCACCGCGGAGGCGGTGCGTTATAGCGTCTTGAGGGCGAAAAACCTCCCACAGTCCAAACATAAGGACTCAGTGGTAAACGTCTTGGACGTTGAGGTGGTAGACGATTATACAGTTAGGATCCACTTAAAGAAGCCGGATAGGTTCATCGTGGATTGGTTCGCCACCGTCTCAAGCGTGATAGTCTGTCCGCACTGCGCCGAGCTCTATAAGGAGGACTATGGAGTAAGCCACTTCTGCGGTACCGGGCCCTTCAAGGTAAAGCAGTGGATCCGCGACGACAGGATCGTTCTTGAACGAAATCCGGACTACAAGTGGGGTCCAGCGAGCTATCAGAACCGCGGCCCCGCTTACCTTGATGGGATAACCTTTAGGGTCATCCCGGAGTCGCTCGTGCAAGAAGCGGAGCTAGAGGCCGGAAATGTTCATATGTTAGAGCAAGCTGCCCCGCGCAAGGAGTTGTTCGCGAGGTGGGAGAAGAACCCGGAGATAGTGATGCTGAAGAAGTCATACTCTTCGATGGTCTACCTAGGCTTCAACTGTAGCTCGCCGACGCTATTCCCGGTGCCAGATCATTATCCGGTGAAATCTTGGCCTGACACTAAGAAGCCCTCGCCTTGTAACGACGTCAGGGTGAGGCAGGCGCTTAACTATGCGACCTACAAGGAGAACTTGGTTATATACGCCTACGAAAACCTTGGTTCTCCAGCTCATGGGCCGTTGGTGTCCTCCATCTGGGGCTATTGGCCGGAGGTCGAAAAATATTATCCTTACGATCCGGAGAAGGCGAGGCAGTTGCTGGCCGAGGCGGGGTATAGTAAGGGTCTGACGCTCGAGCTGCTCACCACCTCAGCACCTCCCTACCCAAGGCTTGCGGAGATCTTGCGGGAGCAGTGGAAGCTAGTCGGCGTCGACCTCCAGATCCAAGTCCTGGAGTTCGGGCTGCTCATCGACCGCATCCAGAAGTGTAACTTCGACATGTTCATCATGGGCTATACTTGGCCCTTGGCGGACATGATATGGTGGCTATGGCATCGCGTGCGCCTGCCGCCGGGACCAAACAGGTTCTGGTGGGGAAGCGATTACTCGGATGCCGTAATCGAGAACACCTTCTCGCTCGACGACAACGTCGCCCTCACGGCCCTCTACGAAAGTCAGAGATTAATCATGGACGACGCCGTCATCATACCTTTGGTCGAGCGAGCGATGTTCATGGCCTATAGAACCGAGGTGAAGGGTTTCAGGCCGCATCCGCTGCTGGGCCAGTGCTGGAAGTTCCTCGACACCTACATCGAGAAGTAAGTACCCCATCCTTAAATACGAGCGAGCCTTACAAAAAATAATCGGGACGAAAGATGTACAAGTTCATAATAAAGAGATTGCTCACGATCATCCCAATACTTCTAGGTGTTTCGGTCGCGACCTTTCTGTTGATGTTTGCCACCGGGGATCCGGCGGCGAGGATAGCAGGTCCGATGGCCGGTCCTGAGCAGATCGAGAGCATACGTAAGGCCTACGGGCTGGATAAGCCCCTCTACGAGCAATACTTCCTATGGTTGAGCAGGCTCCTGAGGGGCGACTTTGGACGATCTTGGAAGTGGGGGGCACCCGTCTCTCAACTGATATGGGAAAGGCTTCCTCGCACACTCGAGTTGACGCTCGCTGCCTTCTTGGTCTCGCTGGGGATGGGTATTCCTCTGGGCATCGTCGCGGCGCTTAGGCGAAAGACATGGGTCGACTACACGAGTATGGGGATCGCGCTCTTCGGCGTCTCCATACCCAACTTCTGGCAGGGCTTGATGGCGATATTGATATTCGGGATATGGCTGGGCTGGCTTCCCGTGGCTGGCTACGGGGGCATCAAATATCTCATATTGCCGGCCCTCACGCTGGGCACTTCTCAAGCCGGGTCCGTGGCTAGACTGACGAGGTCGAGCATGCTCGACGTGCTAAGGCAGGACTACATCAGGACGGCTAGGGCAAAGGGGTTGCGGGAGAGGATGGTCATCTACAAGCACGCGCTGAAGAACGCCTTCATCCCGGTGGTCACGATATTGTTCCTGAGGCTCCCGTTCCTCTTCGGAGGCACCGTGGTAATAGAGAAGGTATTCGCCTGGCCGGGCATGGGGAGGCTGATGGTCGATTCCATACTCGGCACCTCGCCCGACTTCCTCACCGTACTCGCGGTCATGTTTATGTACGTGGTGCTGGCGGTGGTGGCAAACCTGCTCTGCGACATCACCTACGCTTACCTCAACCCGAAAATTAGGTACGAGGAAAAGAAATAAGCCGGGGAAAAGTTGGTAATGATGGCTTTCCTACAAGCTGTGAAGGGTGTCGGCGCCTCAATCCAAAGCTATATAAAAAGGATGGGCAGGTCGCCCGCGTTGAGATATCTCAAGCGAGATGTTAGGGCTTGGGTAGGATTGGGCATCGTGCTGGCGATAGTCGGGGTAGCGATATTCGCCGACTTCATAGCTCCGCACGACCCGGAAACTCAGCACTTGCAGGACAAACTGTTAGGTCCAAGCAAAAAATATCCACTGGGGACAGATGATCTCGGTAGATGCATCTTCAGCAGGATTGTCTACGGTTCTAGGATCGCGCTTACGATAGGAATCCTGCTCGTCTCGTTCGAAGCTGCGATCGGAGTGCCGTACGGGCTGATAGCCGGCTACCGAGGTGGAAGATTGGATGAGGCGATGATGAGGGTAGTAGATGCGGTGATCGCGTTCCCTGGCTTGGTGCTCGCGATCGCCTTCGTCGGGTTCTTCGGCCCAGGCCTTTACAAGTTGGTGATCGCCCTGTCGATAACGGGCTGGGCCGGTTATGCTAGGCTGACCCGCGGTCAGGTCCTTGCGGTGAAGGAGGAGGTGTACATCGAGGCCGCTAAGGCCATCGGGGAAAGGGACAGGAGCATAATCCTTCGCTACGTGTTGCCCAACATAATATCCCCTCTGATCGTGCTCGCCACGATGACGCTGCCGGCGGCGATCCTCCTATCGTCGGCTATGAGTTTCCTCGGGCTCGGCGTGCAGCCTCCGACGCCAGACTGGGGAGCGATGCTTAAGGAGCACAGCAGGTTTTTGGCCGAAAGACCCTTGATGTCCGTGTATCCGGGGATAGCCATAATCATAACCGTCTTAGGGTTCAATTTCTTAGGCGACGCGCTGAGGGACGCGTTTGATCCGAGATTGAGGGGTTAGCTATGGCCAAACCGTTGCTCGAGGTGAAGGGGCTGAAGACGTACTTCTTCATGGAGGAGGGGGTGGTGAAAGCCGTCGATGGGGTGAGCTTTGACGTGCAGAAGGGCGAGATCTTGGGTTTGGTTGGCGAAAGCGGCTGCGGCAAATCCGTCACCGCCCTTTCAATTCTGAGGTTGATCCCGAGCCCGCCTGGCAAGATCGTCGCTGGCAAGGTGATCTTCAAGGGCAGGGACCTGCTCAAGATAAGCGACGAGGAGATGAGACGCTTAAGGGGGAAAGAGATCTCGATGATATTCCAGGATCCCCACACGGCGCTCAATCCCGTCTTCACGATAGGCGATCAGATAGCTGAACCCATAGAGCTGCACCAGGTGATCGAGGAGCGCTTGATAAGTCCTGAAGAGGTGCCGAAAAAAGTGGTGGAGATGCTGAAGCTTGTCGGCATGCCAGATCCTGAGGTCAGGGTCGTCGAGTACCCCCATCAGTTCAGTGGGGGCATGAAGCAACGAGCGATGATCGCGATGATGTTATCGTGCAATCCCTCGCTGCTCATTGCGGACGAGCCCACGACGGCGCTCGATGTGACCATCCAAGCGCAAATCCTAGAGTTGATGAAGGAGCTAAGGCGCAAGCTCAATACATCTATCTTGATCATCACTCATAACCTAGGGGTCATAGCCCAGATGTGCGACCGCGTGGCGGTGATGTATGCGGGGAACATCGTGGAAGAGGCTGATCTGATCACGCTGTTCGAGGAGCCAAAGCATCCTTATACCCAAGCCTTGCTCAAGGCAATACCCAAGGCGGATGTTTCGCGCGGAAAACTCGTGACAATTCCCGGCATGGTCCCCAGCTTGGTCAATCCTCCGCCAGGCTGCAGGTTCCACCCGCGCTGCCCCTTCGCTATGGAGGTCTGCACGAAGGAGGATCCGGTCACGATTGAAGTGGAAAAAGGACATTCGGTGAGGTGTCACCTCTTCAGTAGGGGTTAAATATGGTGAAGGCTGGCGCGAATAGGGATCTTGTGGCTGTTCAAGGCCTTAAAAAGTATTTCGAGACCAAGAAGGGGATCTTCTCGAGGAGGGTTAGGTGGATCAGGGCTGTTGATGGTGTGGACTTCCACATCCAAAGGGGAGAGGTCTTCGGCCTAGTGGGTGAAAGTGGCTGTGGGAAGACGACGGTGGGGAAGCTCATACTGGGGCTCATCAGACCCACCGCTGGCAAGATATATTTCGATGGCAGGGATTTGGCGAAGATGAGCGACGAAGAGCTGCGGAGGCTGAGGAGGAGGATGGGGGTTGTGTACCAGCACCCACAGTCGTCGCTGAACCCTAGGATGACGGTTTCCGAAATAGTCGGCAGGCCGCTAGAGATTCATGGTATAGCTAAGGGAGAGGAAAAGGAGAAAATAGTGCTCGACGTGCTGAAGGAGGTGGGCTTGGGGCCAGAGCACCTCGAGAGGTTCCCCCACGAGTTCAGCGGGGGCCAGCAACAGAGGATCGCGATTGCTAGAGTCCTGGTCCTGAAGCCGGACTTCGTGGTCCTCGACGAGCCTACCTCGGCGTTAGATGTGTCAGTTCAAGCCCATATCCTCAACCTATTGAGCGACCTGCGGGAGAAGTTCAGCTTTACCTACCTCCTCATCTCGCATGATCTGAACGTCGTGGAGCACATGAGCGATAGGATCGCGGTGATGTACGTGGGGAAGATAGTGGAGATAGCGCCGCAAAGCGAGCTGCGTGATAACCCGCTGCACCCGTACACGCAATCGCTTCTCGCTGCCGTGCCCGTTCCGGACCCTAAATATAAGCCAAAGGGCATCGTGCTCAGGGGCGAAATACCGAGCGTGATAGATCCCCCGCCCGGCTGTAGGTTCCACCCGAGGTGCCCGTACGCAAAGCCGGTATGCAGGGAGAGAGAACCGGAGTTCTCAGAGGTGGAGGACGGGCACTACGTGGCATGTCATCTCGTGAGAGCTTAGGTCACGTCATGTTCCCCGCGGGGATGAAAAGAACTTTCTTTTTGCTGTTTTTATGGTGCCAGAAACCCCCAAAATTATAAATTTTGCGCTTTTGTCGTTCATCCCCTCCGCTCTGCTGAGCTTGTCCTTGACTTGGGCGAGCAATCTGTGCCCGCACCTTAAAAGCCCCCGCTGCGCGGCCTCGTCGAACAGGATGAGCTTTGGCTCGGCCTCCGGTGATTCCAGATTCAGAGAAATCTGCTGCAGCAAGGATTTTAAGATATCGGCAACCTTCCCCCTATCGACCCTGCTTCCAATAATCTGGAAGGCAACATATCTACGCCTCGCCCTCACTTCCATCGCCTCTAGAAGTCCTCGTGGGAAGCTTCTGCGATGAATTCCTCCACGAGCTTGCTCGCGACCTTTTGCTTAGCAGGATAGGCGGCCACTTTCAACTTAAGATGGATGACATCGCTTCCGTCCTCGAGCGCAAATTCTCCCGTGTACGCGAGTTGTTTATTGAACCTAAGGTGGAGCCGACAGGCAGGGTCTATCCTTTTCGCCGCGGCCTTCCTGAGTTTATCCAGATCGCCCGCGCGAAGCTTGCTCAGGATATGCTGCCAGAGCTCGCGCACTAACTTCTTTTGCTCGATTGAGGCGTGGAGGGCGATGATGGGATTGCCGTAATGGCCCCTCAGCTTTGTCTTTCGAACTTCCACCCCTTTTGGTAGCAAGTTCTCCAGCGCCGCCAGCACCTTTTTTTCGTCTTCCGTCGCGTGAACGAGCGCGTCGACGCTTGCGTTGCTGAACGGGAACTTCACGGCATCACCCGCGACGCTTTGCCCTAACGCTAGGCCGAACCTTTTCGGCACCTTTCCCCTTCCGCCTGAGTCCCCTCGACTTCTTGCCTGCACTGGTAAGTCCTCGGTAAACCCTCCCCTTTTGGCTCGGGTTGGCGATCCAGCCCAAATCGGGATCGCTGCGGATGGCGGGGTGACTCGGGTCGAGCATGATGACCTCAAAGTAGCGGTGTTGCCCGTCGTCGCCCACTGGATATGAGTTGAGCACCTCGAGGTTTGGGTACTTTCTCGCAGCTCGCTCCTCAGCAATCACTTGGATGCTCTTCTTGGGCACGAGCTTCTTGACGCCCATCCGTTTTGGCCTTCGCCCTCGCGATGGCCGTGCCTTTCTCCTCCCGCCCTTTCGGACTCGTACGCGTACGACCACCACGCCCTGCTTTGCTTTATAGCCCAGAGCTCTGGCGCGGTCCAACCTCGTCGGCTTCTCTATGCGAACTATCGCTGGTCCACGCCTCCATTCTTTCATGCGTTGGCGCATCAGCTCCTTTGCATAACCCTCCTTTGACGCCCATGCCTCTCTAAGGTATTTGTACAACCCAATCGCCTCGGCGGAAATTCTACGTCGGGATGGCTATAAAAATCATCGGCTTAACGCCTCTCTAATTTTCTTGGCTATCAGGATACCGGCGTCGCGTTGAGCCTCGATCGTTGAAGCTCCAATGTGGGGAGTTAGGATGACGTTCTCCAGCTTCAGCAACGGACTATCCGTTGGCGGCTCCCTCTCGTAGACATCGAGCGCGGCACCGGCGATTTTTCCCTCCCTAAGCGCCTCCACCAGTGCGGTCTCGTCTACTATTTCTCCCCTCGAGGTATTGATGAGGAAGGCCGTGGGCTTCATCAAGCTTAGCTCCCGCCTACCTATCATGTGCCTGGTTTGAGGGGTAAGCGCTACATGTAGCGTCACGAAGTCGGATTCCCTTAAGAGCGTTTGGAGATCTACGTATCTACAGCCGGTTCTTTCCCTAAATTCCTCGTTGGTGACGATATCGTAGGCCAGCAAGTCCATGAGAAATGCTTTGGCCTTGTAGCCAACGGCTCGCCCGATTCGTCCTGTTCCCACGATGCCCAACGTTTTGCCTCTGAGTTCGGTGCCTATCAACTCAGATTTCTCCCATCGTCCAAGCTTCATGCCTCGATCGGCGCGCGGTATCCTTCGGGCTAGCGAGAGCATCAATCCAATTGTCAACTCGGCGACTGCAGCGGTCACCGACTCGGGTGAGTTGATGACCTCGATACCCCTAGCCTCAGCGGCCTCGACATCTATGTTGTCCAGTCCGGCTCCAGCCCTGGCGATCAATTTTAGGTTCTTGCCGGCCTCGATGACCTCTCGCGTAACCTTCGTCGCGCTTCTCACCACTAAGACATCATAGTCGCCTACCTCTAGTAGCAATTGTTCTTGGTTCAAGCCGATCTTCACGTCGACCTGTCCGATCTCTTTCAGCAGCCTGATTCCGTCCTCGTGTATTGGGTCGGTAATCAATATCTTGGTCAATCGATTCACCACTTTTTAAGCAATTAGTTTGGTCATCTTATAGTTTTTACCTTCCCTTTGCCGCCACTATTCGGATGACATCCCTATCCTTGAGCACGTAGTCTTCGCCCACGCGCATCTTCGTCCTGGCGTCGATCGCATAAATGAAGGAATCGCCGAGCTCGGTATGTATCATGTATGCCAAGTCCCGCGCCCTAGTCCCCCGCGGGACGAGGAAGGCATCAGGCAGGACATTTCCCTTTTTGTCTGTGAGCTTGTTTTCGTCCTCGACGGGGTAAACCACGATCAGTTCAAGAAGCTCGTATATGGCTTTGTCTATCACCTGTTGTACGCCTGTGGAGCCCCATTTCCTCAGTAATTTCCGCGTGAGCTCCAATGCTCTAAGTTGCGCCTCTGTGAGCGCCTCCGGTTTAAGTATCACGAAATCCCCATCGCCCGGCTCATATCGGATGAGGCCCTTCTCGCTCGCGCGCCTGAGCAAAAGCTCCGCCTCTGAGCAAGTGGGGATGACAATGTACCCCCTTTGGCGGAGGCGCTCGATATTCGGCTCGGCCTCCGGCAGATCAGCCTTGTTTGCGGCTATGATAATTGGCTTGCTGACCTTTCTGAGTTCGACCGCAAACCTTAGGAGGTCGTCGTCCGACCATTTATCCGGATTTGACCGATCTACACCTGCCTCCTTAAGGGCGCGCGCGACGTGTTTTTCTTTGATGCCAAGTCCGCTGAGGCGTTCCGCGATCGCCTTGACTAAGTCCAGCTCCTCGTACTTCGCCCTCCGGGCGAACTTCACCCAATCCTTGGCGAGCAGCCCCCTCAGCCAAAGGGCGATCTCCACCTCCGGGAACCAGACATCTTGGAGGGGGTCATGAGTGCCGGGCGGACAGGGTTTGCCCTCCGCATCGGTGGAACCGGAGGCATCTATAACGTGTATCAGCGCGGCAGCTGTTCTGAGGTTGTCCAGAAACCTGTTGCCCAACCCCCTGCCAAGGTGTGCCCCCTCTACCAGCCCTGCGACGTCTATTATGCGAACCGGGACGAACCTGACGCCGTTGATGCAGGTGGAGTTCTGAGGATTGCACCTCACTTTAAACTCGACGCATGGGCATTCGCTCCTGATGTAGGTCACGCCGATGTTGGCATCTATCGTTGTGAAGGGATATCCTGCTACGGGCGCATTAGCTAGCGTGGCGGCATTGAAAAAAGTGGTTTTACCCGTGTTGGGTTTGCCCACCAGGCCGATCTCGAGCATGTCTAACCCTGCTCGTAATAATACCCCGGGTTCTTTTTCGGACCGAAGCTCCGCACCCCACACCGAACCAACTGGCTGCGCAACCTCTTCGCATAATCCGGATCTATTGTCCCACGCGCTTCGAGAAAGTTTATTATTTCAAGCGCCTGATCGTCGGTATCGCAGCGCCTGATGAAGTCGACGACGGTGGGCTCGTAGCCTTGGATGGAATGAGCGGCCTTTTCGGCCTCCTTTAAACTCGTCCGCACCGCGTCGATTCGAAGGGTTCCAACTCCTCCCATTTCCTTAGCCAGGTGAGGGAATTTTCTGCGGAATTCTTCCAAGGTATATTCGCTCATATGTTACACTTTCCTCATCCGCTGCTTCCTACTTTCGCGCCCCCCGTTGGCCACTTCTTTTTCACCATGAGGGGTTTAGCCAGCACGAGCGTGTTTGGCGGTACGTCCTCGTAGACCACCGCCCCCGGACCGATCGCCGCATTTGGCCCTATCTTGACGCCTGGATTGATCATGCAATTCACGCCGGTTTTCACGTTGTCCGCGAGTATCGTCCCGAGCTTCCTCCTGCCCGTGCTCACCACTTTACCGCTTATCTTCATCTTGACCTCTTCCTCGTCTAGGCGAAGGTTAGCGATGGTCGTGCCGGCGCCGAGATTGCAATTGCTGCCTATGACGCTATCCCCCACGTAGGAGAGGTGTGCGATATGCGTACCATCCATTATGATGCTGTTCTTGATCTCGACCCCGTTACCCACCCTGACGTTGTCGCCTATGCTAGTATATGGTCGTATGTAGCAGTTGGGGCCGATGTCACAACCGTTGCCGATGTAGGTTGGTCCCTCAATGTACGAGCCCGAGCGAATTCTCGAGCCCTCACCCACGTAGACGTTTTCCTCGATGTAAGCGCCATGCTCGACCTTGCCGCGGATCTCTCCCTTTTGCCCTTTCAGGAAGTACTCGTTCGCGATTAGCAGATCCCAAGGTCTGCCTATGTCTGCCCAGAGATTTATCGGCGAGACGAGGATTTTTTTCCCCTTGTCTATTAGCATTTGGATCGAGGTGGTCAGCTCATATTCTCCGCGCTTGGACTTCTTGGTCTTCTTTACCGCATCGAAGATCTCCGGGGTGAAGATGTAAATGCCCGCGTTGGCCAACCTGCTTTTGACGGTCTTCGGTTTCTCCACTATTTCTGCGACCCTGTTCCCGTCGAGGAAGACTATCCCGAACTGCTCTGGCTCTTCGACCTCGATCGTGCTTATGATGCCGCCGAAGCCATCCTCGTGCTTCACCTCCTCATAGCGCTCTAGGAGGAGATTTAGGGATTCTTGGTCTACGAGCGTATCCCCGTTCATTACTAAGAAATCTTCGTTCGAGATGAAATCTTCGGCCAGCGAAACAGCGTTAGCGGTCCCTAGCAACTCCTGCTGGTGGAGGTATTCCAGTTTTATTCCTAGTTTGGAGCCGTCGCCGTATCTTTGCATTATCTGTTCTTTTCCATAGCCTACGACCATGCCAATTTTATTCATACCGGCATTTTTCAGGAGCAACAACACATGGTCTAAGGCGGGTTTCCCGGCTATGGGAAGCAAAAACTTCGGCCTAGTGAAGGTAAGCGGACGCATCCGTTTTCCTAGTCCCGCGCATAGGACTACTGCTTTCATCTGTTCCCGAAGAAATGTTATAGTTTTGGTTCAATAAAAAAGCTGAAGGTAGCAAAATCTTTAGGGTCAGGACCTTGCCTTATGCTCGATGATTTTTTTCAGGATCCCGACAGCTGAATTTAGCATCTCTTCCGCGCGCTTGGGGGTCCTCCCCTCAGCCGTTATCCTGATGTAAGGCTCGGTGCCAGAGGGCCTAACGAGTAGCCAACCTCCATCCCTTAGGGAAAGTCGGATGCCGTCGATGGTTAGCACATCTGCCACATCCCTAAACTCCTTCGTCGCCAGGGCTTCGAACTTCTTCATAGCAGACGTCTTTTTCTCGTTGGGGCAGGCTATTCTTTCCCTCAGCGTTGGATACGTAGGTAGGGCATCTAGCAGCTCGGAGAGGGTTTTTCCCGTTGAGCTCAGTAGCTCTAAGATCTTTGCCGCAGCTAGTGGACCATCGGGCGCCAGATGAACATGTGGGAATATCCACGCTCCGCTCGGCTCTCCTCCGAAGATGGCTCCCCTCTTCTTGACCTCGCTCGCGACGTTTACGTCTCCTACTTTCGTCCTCACGACTTTTCCTCCCTTCGCCTTTACGCTCTCGTCCACTACGTTCGATGCGTCAACCGTGGTCACCACCGTATCTCCTTTTTTCCTGACTTGATGGGCAGCCATGAGAGCGAGCAATTTATCTGGTTCGGCCACTCTTCCTCTCTCGTCCACCGCGGCTATGCGGTCAGCGTCCCCGTCGTGAGCCAGCCCGATGTCTGCGCCCACAGACCTTATCACACCGCAGAGTTCTTGGAGGTTTTCTGGAGTAGGTTCGAGCCCTCTGCCCGGAAAGTGCCCGTCGAGCTGCGAGTTGATGGTAATTACTTTGCAGCCAAGTCTCCGCAAGAGGTGGGGCGTGACGATGGCCCCAGCTCCATTGCCGCAGTCTAAGACGACGGTGTATCCCTTTTTCAAAGAAACCGAACGAGTTATTTCTTCCAGATATCTTGGAAGCACATCTACCTCTTCCACTTTTCCTATTTCATCCCATGCGACGGGCTTGGTCCTCCTCCTAAAATATAACTCCTCGACCTCTTCCTCCAGCGCAGGTGAATATGCCATGCCCTTACTATCCCAAAATTTCAACCCGTTGTACTCAGGCGGGTTATGGGAGGCGGTTATCATCGCCCCCGCGCTTGCACCCAACGAGCGCACGGCAAAGCCCACAACCGGCGTGGGGACGACACCGAGCCTTATAACGTCACAACCACCGGAGATCAATCCAGAGATAAGGGCGCTTTCGAGCATCTCGCTTGAGGTGCGGGGGTCTTTGCCTACCACCACTATGCCGGAATTTCCCAGTTGAGTCGCTAAAGTTAGACCCATGTCGAGAAAGAGCTCTGGGGTTAGATCCTCGTTCACCACACCCCTTATGCCGGAGGTGCCAAATAGTCTCCTCATCTAAAAACCTACCCCTTTTGAGGGGGTGCTGAGCACTTTTGTCTTTCTGACTTCAGCCCGCTTGACTGGGCAGATCTTCTTTACCACCTTGTAGATATCAGAGGAGAGCTTGCCGAGCACGACCTCTTGGATGAATTGGTCGAAGTTGCGCTCGGTGGCGCGGCGCTCTACGACTTCACGCATCCCCTTACGGATCGCCCTGATCTGCGAGCTCTGGATGCGGCGGAGGGTAGTCACCATCGAGCTCACCCGCAGTTTGTACCCGTCCCGCGTAGTCACCGTGCATATGCAGTCCACCTTACTTGCCCTCCTCCTGACTTGGCTCCTGATGTAGTCGGAGGCCATGTCGTGGCCGACGAAACTCGTTATGGCGCGGTTTCCCTCCACCTTTTCTATTTGAAAGTAGAGCTTGATGTGCGATTTTGAAAAATCGTCTATCAAATCGCCCAACGTGGTTTCTAACACCCGTCCTTCCAAAAGGCGTGGGTCTGAAGCCGGGGTCTCACCTATCTTGGTCTCACCGAACATCGGGGGAGCAAACACGTCATACCATCCTTTTTCCCCCCAGGTGTCCCTACCCGCCCGACGTTCCCGCGCTTTTTCTTCCATCACATCACCGTCCAATGTATCTTAGGCAGCGGCTCCACCCTTTTCCTCACGAGCTCCGGCCACTTGGTTGGATCGAAGCCATGCTGTGCGAGGAAGCTGGCCACCCACCTCGTGGTTCCAAAGCCGCAGCATCCGGTCCATATCTCTCGCCCCTTGATTTCTTTTATCTTAAAGGTTTCCACGAACTTCGTCCGGTGCACATGGAAAGAGGCCACCTCCAGCCAATCGTCCTTATAGGGTAGCTTGACCTCGAGGTCATAAGTAGCGACTTTGCGGCTGTCGGTTATATCCTCCTCGATGCCCCCCTCCCGCATGTAGAAGGGGGTCGCCACCAACAGGCGCCACCTCAAACCGAGCTCCTTGGCTAGCTCAACGCTTTTATCCCTTACAGCATCCCTGATGTTGACCACATCCTCGGGCTTACCGATGAACACGAACTCGATGCGCCTGAACTCTTGGGTGCGTATGATACCCTCAACACCCCCTCCTTCCCACCTGTAGGTCCAACCACTCCTGTCGAAGAATTTGATGGGCATGTCCTCGACCTTAACCCTCTTGTGGCCGAAATATTCATAGAAAGGCTCGCATTGAGCTGGCGCCAGCACATAAGCTGGTTCCTTCAAGCACCTGCGGAGCTCGTCGAGGGGAAGTCTCTTGGTGAGCTTAAGCCTGCGCTTGAAATCGGTGAAGACCTCTGGCTCCCGAGGCGGGGGGCAAACATAGTACATGCCTTCAGGTAGCTCGTCCAAGTAACCGGGCATCTTCTGCATCACCTCGAGCGGGATGAGTTTGGGAAGGAGGACTTCCTCAAAGCCAAGCTTTAGGGCTATCCGATCTATTATGAGATCCTCTAACACTCGGAGCAACTTAGCGTAAGGTGTAGTATAGGTCCACTGTCCCCTTCCCGGGAATTCCGCTATCCAACCCAATCGCTTCGCGACCTCCAGCGGGTCCTCGCGGAACGGATGCTCTATCTCGTCCCCTTCTTTCACCACCTTCGGCGCGGCGACCGGCGGTACCTCCCTAAGCGCGGCTTCCGCCATCGCGATTAGCCTATTCACGACATGGCCCCGCAATGCGGCCTCATCTAGGTCGCGCAAAATCAGCACGGCTTTTTGGTCCTCCACCACGACCTCGCACGGCAGTCCTGCCAGAAGTTGTCTAGCTCGGTCGGGAGGCATATTGATGGGCAGCGTTACTCGATACTCTCGCGCCGAGATCCTCCTGAGACCTATCTTATGTTTTTTTCCGAGTTCAGTTCCTATTACCTTGGCCAACCTCAACAACGCATCGTGCGCGCGCACGTACCTTCCCGATACTATCACAAGCTCCAGCTTCTTGCCATCAATTTGCCAGCTCTCGATCCTCGCGGCCTCTGCCTCCTTGCCCGGAGGCGTGCCTTTGAGCAAAAGAGGTCCGGCTTGCACCATCGCTTCCTTCACGTCGTCTTTTACCTGCTCGAGTTCTCGGCTGAAGGTGCACTCGACCCTGAGTTCGAACAACAATTTCATCACCCGATCATATTTTCTGCCGTACAAGTGCAGGAAAGTAAATCGTCAAGCGTCGCTAAAAGTGTTTCTATTTTATTGTTCATCCTCATGCTGGTGATGACCTGCTTGCCGCGCGCTACCGTGACGATCTCGATGCCACTTGGAGCTTGAAGGTTATCAGGTTGCAATGCCCTAGCGACCGCTTTGGCGATCGAAGCGCTTTCGTACTTACACACAACTCTGACATTCATCCTCATGGAAACACCTAAAAGCTCCCTGGTCTCAATACTCCAACTTCCTTACCGCTCGGTTTTACTTTCATCGACCCGATCTGTACCGCCCAGATCCTGTCTCTATCACGTACGGGGGTAATCACGGTCATCCTTTCGCGAGAGTAATCAATCCTCTCGATAATCCCAAGACCTAGCAGCTCATTCGTCTTATCTACCAAACCGACCAGCAGATATCTTTCGCTGCCCGCCTCGATCACCTTTACCTGCTCGAACCTCTTTTTCAACTCGCGGATGGCATCTTGACTCAGGGCCCTTTTGACGACGACGAGCAACCCCTCCGGCAACTTTTCAGCGTGTAAAATAGGCTCGCGTATCCCCAAGCTCCTTTGGTCGATGGGCTGACCTGTGCGATAATAGCAACGTTCGAGCCTTACCCTGCGCAGATCTAGGACCATCCTGCCCGCGTTATTGAAGTACCGTCCAAGTAATAGCTCACGAAGAAAGGCCCTTTCGTCGCGGGATCTCGGGCGCACGCTTTTGGACGTGGGAATCCTTCTCACATTCGTCTGCGGGATGCATGCGAGCAAATGTTCTAGTTCTTTATCCTGTTGGAGGGCTACCACGATGTCCGGCCTTAGCAGCTCTACGAGGTGAAGCTGAAGCGACCTTGCCGGCCCGCCGAAGATCCAACCTGGAGTGTTCACTATTACCATTTCGGCTTCCCTCAGACCTCGCTCGACCATCCTGGCCATTCCCACGATGAACTCCAGCATATGGCCGGAGGGCGACATCGAACCCACGAAATATGCGCTGAGCATCGGTATCTCGTATAACAGCCCAACGGGGCGTTCGAACAACCCAACCCCAACCGTGCTCGGTGGTCCGATGTCCGCCTGTCCAACGTCCCCATCGACTGCCGCGGCGCGTATGCCGTGCCTCAACAAGGTGTTCGCCACGTAAGTTGTAAAGAAAGTCTTACCTACGTCAACGTTTCCCATCACCATCACGAGGCGAGGCCTCTTATCGACGATGTCTCGGATGAGGGCATCCCATTCAGGAGGTATCGTCCGCTCCGATAGATGCTCTATGTGCCCACCTTCTCCTAAGGAATAGTCGACGACCGCATCCTCTTCCGCCTCCAAAGGCAACGATTTAGCTTTGGGAATCGAGATCTTGCTGCCCTTTTCGTATAAACCCCCGCTTATCAACACCCTGCCCTCCTCCACCTGCAAACTCAAAAGCCCTTCCAACCGAAGGATATCCCCTCGCTTGAGCCTTAGCTTCGGCATCTAGACACCTCAAGCTTTAAAGTCCAAGCTTGGCCACTCCCTTTTTAAGACGTCGCGCGCGAGCAGCCTTACCTCGCGAATGTTCTGGATGGGAAGCGTGACCTCTGCGCAGGACCTAGGTCGCTCGAACTGTTTGCACTCTACTAGTTTCACCTCGCTTGGCGTGACTTTCGATACTTTCCCGACCACTATCGCGTCGTCCTTGAGAAGGATCGATACCTCTTCTCCCTCCTGCAGTTGGTTTGTGGGGATCGGCACCACTACCTGTGAGAGACAGTTGGCCTGAATGCCCGCGTAAATAGGGATCTTTCGATATAACTTGTCGAGCTCCGATTGAATGACCTCTATCGCGCCGGGATCATGCCAATAGCGCTGCAGCAGGTCGATAATTACCTCAACTAGCCGTTGGAGTTCACTTTGTTCAAATGTCATCTTTATCACTCAAATTTATTTGGCATTGCTTAATAAGGGTGGTCAAGGTCGGGGGATCCGTGAATCATCGTTGAAAGCTTTAACTTTTTCTTCAAGCCCTGATCCACCCTTGGCGAATTGAACGATTTCTCGCACGAGGGACATTAACTCGTGCATCGCGGCGTACATCGGCACAGATCCGCTGATGAAACATTCAGCCGCCTTCTCATGTCCTCCTCCTGAGATTCCCTCATTTTGGCGGTAAAGTGTTTTTATGCGCCTTGCTAACTCGCTACATAGGATATGGCAGTCTAAAACGCCGCCCGTGCTTCGCATGGAAATGTGCACCCCCTGAGTTTTTGGGCAGAAGACGATCATCAAAACATTCTGATGGTTCTTAGATGTCCTTAACGGATGCAACTTGGTCATCGCGACGTATGGCAATATGGCTGGGAAAGGTGCCGCCTGCATCGCGGGCGCTTCCCTTGCGAATATTAGGTAAATCCCGACTCCTTGAACCTCATTGAGCAATATCGAGTTTTCAGCCCTTCTCGCGAGGAGATCCCAATCGGACTTGAAGGCATTGTACGCGTTTGAGAGAACTTGGCTGACGGGTAAATGTAAATGGCTAAGTAGGTCTCCTAAGCTGTTGAGCTCGTTTAACTTGATTTTTTCGTCCGCGAGCTTCAATATACAATTGAGGACCAGCTCCGGACCGTAGAACCGCTCGGCCGATTGATAGAAATGGGCGAGGCAACCGGCATGCAGCAGCTCCCCGATTTGGTTGATCAGTGTCGTACGTTCCCTATCCACTAAATCAAACATAGTCGGGCGCTCAACCTTGGGCTCGAACATGTTTTTAAATTTTCTCGCCGATCGTTCGATGAATGGTTTTGCAAACTCCTCGCAGTTATCAAGGACGGGATCGAAGACGAAATCTCCTCTGCATCCCATTAAAGCGGCGAAATCATCGTATTCGTCCGTTAGATCAAGCTCCTCCGCCAGCATGAGGCACAGCAAGGAGGCAGCTGTGGGGACCGAGCGGTGGGCGGAGGGATTGTATACCACGCAGCGCTTTGGCACACCATCGCTAAGGTGATGGTCTATCACGAGCACTCTTTCGACGTATTCGAGAAAATCGTCGTAGTGATCAAACGTGCCCTTGTCCGAGATCACAAGGGCATCGAAAGGCCCATCAGCCAAGGCATCTTCGACCTCGGACGTCGTTAGCATGAACCGGGGGGGAAGCTTGGTGACGACGGTCGCGTTTAAATATCGCTGGAGCAGGCGCTTGATTATCGCTGCGCTACATATACCGTCCAAATCGTGATGCGAGAAATTTAGTATGCGGGGGCTCTCTATCTCTTTCAAATCCTCGAGGAGCTCAATGGCCCGCCTGACGTCTTCGTCCATCCTAAACCCCAATTGTACTCGCCGCGGATGGTTCATCGACATCCCCCTCGGCTAGGCTCTGGTCCAGCTTTGTTATAAATTCTTTCACCCGGTCGCGCGGAATTCGGGCGGCCGCGGAGACATCGTGGCCACCACCCTCGCCGCCCACGGTCTTGGCGGCCTTTGCTATTGCTTGCCCCACGTTTACGCCCCGCATCGCTAGATCGGGCGTGGCCCTGGCGGAGACCTTAAGTTCGGTGGCATCGACCTCCACCATCCCTATTACCGGGCGGTCCGTCGGCACGATTCCGGATTCCATCGCCAGCGCCAAGGCTTCCCCTAAGAGGCTTTCATCGACCTTCTCGCTCGTGAGAACATAGTGCATCTGTTGTGTAGTTTTGAAGGAAGTGAGGTTTGCCGCAAACCAACTCAGAGCTTCCCTCATCTTCTCCTGATAGGTCCTCAGGGTTTCCATGGCCTCGGGTAGCATCGTTCGATCCCCCACCGTTAGCGCAAAACCAACTTGGGGTTTGCCGAGCTTACCGCAGGCGTCCAGCACAGCTACCTGCTCGTGGACGTTTGGTGGGCCCACCACTTCCCTTGTCATTCTATAAATAGTTCCCCAGAGCGTGCGGCGGAAGCTCTCGCAGGCTGCTGTGGCGCCCATCCTCGCTATAATGGCGTCCCTGAGTTTTTCCTCGGAAGTCTCGTCCAGTTCCTCAAGCGTGGTCTCTGGTGGTATCTTGAGTTCCTCGATCAAAGAGCGGCACGCCCCCAGCTCATAGGATAGGCCATGTAGATAGGGCCTGATGGACATCGCTAAGCACTCGGCGATCGGGAGCCATCGCCCAATGAGCTTAAGGCCGGTGCGGGTGCACAGGAGCCCGAGGTCTATGGCTCGCTTAAGTAGCGTTTCGTTCACGCCAGCGAAACCAGAGTAAAATTCTTGGCGGTCCCCTATCGCACCTGTTATCGCATGTCCGATGAGGCGGGTAAAGCTTGCGTCCACACGTTCCACGAGCGAATAAACTACCCCAGCAGCGCTCACGTCCTTCGCCCCGTTGAGTCCACACGCATGGGGATTGAGGTAGGACAGGTTCCTGTGCTTCGGGAGTTCACTGGGATGATGATCTAGGATTAGGACATCGCATCCCTTCTCCAGCAGAAACTTTTCTATAGCTGAAATCTGGCCGCTGCCTTGATCCACGAAGATGAATAAATCATACCCTTCGTTGCCCAGTTCCATTATCTCCGCTGGTTTGAGCGGGCTTGTGAACCTGATGTGAAACGGTACATCGTAAGCATGGAGGCACCTAGCTAGGACCCCGGCCGCTGCGATCCCGTCGGCATCTACGTGAGTTATAATCCTAACGCGACTTCTTCCCATCAGATGGGCCTTGAAGAACGCGGCCGCCTCCTCCGCCATGCGGTAAAATTTCCTTATCTCAGCGGGTATCAAGTTGGGCACCTATCGAACCAAAAGCGCCGCCTTTTCTGGCTCGTAACGCCAGCCCGCGGGTAGCGCGCCGACTCGGACATAATACTTGGCAAGCCTATTTATCCTGCTCTCGAGGATCTGGAGGGCCCGCTTGGAGGACATATCCTTTCTATTTCGCTCCAGATGCCTGCGCAGCCCGACCGCTTTTTTGATCAGGTTCATCAGGTCCTCGGGTATCTCAGGCTTTAAGCCGTGCTCATCTAAGATCTGTGTTACGCTTTTTCCCGTGATCTGCTTTACGTCCGGTACGCCATACTGATCGCGTAGGATGAGGCCGATCATGCTTGCAGAGTGCCCACCCTTCGCCAGTTTCACCACTAGTTCCTCCACCTCGCTAGCGGATAGACCGCTTGGGGATTTGATGGCCCTTCGACTTTCTGATGGTTCTCCCATTTTCTCCCACCTCAGGCCTTCTTCCTTTGGATGTACCACTTAAGAAACTTTTCGAAGGCCTTTGCGCGGTGAGAAAATTTGTTTTTTTCGTCGATCGACATCTCGGCAAAGGTCCTGCCGTCTCCACCGATCGGAATAAAAATAGGGTCAAATCCGAAGCCTCCCGATCCACGCCTCGCGCTCGCGATATATCCCCTCACATTCCCGGAGAATACGACCGGTCTCGAACCTGGTTCGCAGTATGCTATCGCCGAGCGGAACTCGGCCCCTCTGTTGCCCTCTCCGGCCATTAGTTTTAGCAGACCATCGTTGCCTATGGTTTTGAACGCATACGAGGAGTAGGGTCCTGGGAAGCCGTGCAGGGCCTTCACGAACAGGCCGGCATCCTCCGCGAAACATGGCCTTTTCAGCGCCGTACATGCGACGATCGCGCTGTGCTTTGCTATTTCCTCCAGCTTATCCGACTGAATCTCCTCACGGGGCCCGCGGTACATCTTAAGCTTTATCCCGTAGACCGAGGCCATCTCCCTCACCTCTTCGAACTTATGGCGATTTCTGGTCGCGAAGATCAGGTCCAAGTTCTCTCCTCCCTTGGCACATAGCGGCCGCGCCTTTCGATCTCCTCGGCGCGTCTGATGATATCATCGGCGGATTTCCCCAGCTCGTCCCTATAGCCGGCGATGATCGCCGCATAAGCTTTATCGGCAATACGAAAATGAGTGCTCTGCAGGGCACGTTTGAGCAGGTGGAGGTCAACGCCGCGTGCCTCGAGCGAGCGGTCGTACTCCCCCAGTCCAAAGTCCACGAAGTAAACTTTGCCGTTTTTCGTCAATATCATGTTAGAGGTCGTCAGGTCCCCGTGCACCATTCCCGCTTTGTGCAGACGAGCGATCTGCATACCTATGAGGCGGCACAGCTTATGCCTCTGGGCGGGCTTGAGCTTATCCAAGACCGATTTTACTCGTTCCCCTTCGACGAATTCCAAGACCAATCGCATGCCCGTTCGATCGACTTCGTAGACGGCAGGCGTCGGCACACCCGCGACCTTGGCATCCGCGAGCAACCTCGCCTCGAGGGCGGTGCGGCTTTCCCGTAGCCGCAGGTCGAGCTGGGGCACCCTGTATTCCTTGCTTACGCGATGCTTGACGATGACCTTGCCGGCACCAGCTGGGTGGAGCACCTTCGAGAAATCCTCTAGGTAAAGGTTTGCCTCTGCCCCTTTTTTGATCAACGACATGTTTCCCCCATTTTAGGTCGGGGGAGTGCTGTTTAACCCTACCGCTGGAGGTTCCTCCACCGATGAGTAACCGCGAGCGGTTCCCGCGAAAGCTGGGGTAGTTTACCTCCAGCGGTAGTATACGCTCATGGAGAAGCCAAAGCACTAGGGAAAATTTTCTACGAAGCGAGGCTCCCCTATCTCCAGAGGATGTCGACCTCATCGGTCCTCCACCTTTGGCGAACCACGGTTTCCTCGAGCCTTTGCCTTGCGCCGTGGGTATACGCGAGCAAGCCCGTCCAAGCGATGTTCGCCCCGCAGTCTTGGCAAAATTCCCTAGGCGGGACGTAAAACCTCGCGCCATGCTCCTCCGCCATCAGCCTCATCATCTCCCTCAGCCTCTGATTGGCGGCGACGCCACCTGTCAACATCACCTCCCGCTTCTCGGTGTGCGCCAGCGCCCTTTCTGTAACCTCGACGAGGGCGGCGAACGCGGTTTCCTGGAGGCTGAAGCATATGTCCCTTAGGTCAGCTCCGTCTTTGTACTTCCGCACCGCCTCCGTCATCAAGCCGGAAAACGACAGGTCCATCCCCTTCACGACATACGGCAGCGGGATATAGTTTTCCCCCTCCCTCGCCAATCGCTCCACTTGGGGTCCTCCCGGGTGGGGTAGCCCAACTTCGCGAGCAAAGACATCTAAGCAATTTCCTATCGGGATGTCTAGCGTTTCGCCGAAAACGCGATAGCGACCGGCGTCGAAGGCTATGACTTGTGTGTTCCCCCCGCTGACGTAGAGCGTAACGGGGTCTTTGGCCCCCTCGATCAGGCGACCGATCTCTATGTGGGCAATGCAATGGTTGACGGATATTATCGGGACGTCGAGCCAGCACGCCAGAGCCCTCGCAGCCGTGGCAGCCGTTCGCAGACAGGGGCCCAAGCCTGGGCCTGCCGAGAAGGCCACAAGGTCTATATCCCTCGCCTTGAGCTTGGCCGATTTCAGCGCTTCGACTAGGGCTGTTTTTGCATTCGCCGCGTGGAATTGAGCCGCCTCTCTTGGATGGATGCCACCCTGCTTGGGCAAGTAGGTTTTAGTCACGTTGGCCAAGATATTGCCTCGGGAGTCCACGATCCCTATACCGAAAGTGTGGGCGGTGCCCTCTATTCCTAGGCAAATCATCTCCGTCCCCAGTTATATCTCGTCAGGAGGCCTTATGTTTCTAGCGAGGATAGTCCTAGCTACCGCTGTTAGACGGTGAAGCCAAAGCTAGTTACAAAAGATCATTCCGTGGAGACTTCAGCTATGGCAAATCTCCGCCGCACGGCCCTTATCCGAACCTTTACCTCATCCCCGACATTTGTGCCGGGCACGAAGACCACAAACCCCTGTATTCGGGCAATCCCATCGCCGCCCTTCCCACGGCTTTCGATCTTAACGGTATGGGTCTCGCCCACGCTAACAGGTGCTAGTGGTCCCCGTTCACTTCTTTGCCTATACACCTTTTTCAACTCCTTTGTTGGTATGTTGACATAGCTGTAGGTGCTCTTAAATGTTTGTATTGACGTCTCACGGGGCGATCTCTTGAGTTTTAAAACCCATCCAATTTAAACGTGGGTTTACCAAAATAAAATCGGCCGCCGGATGTTTGTCCGCAAACCTTTCTGGAGAAAGGTGCCTACATGTGAGGTGAAGGAGCTCACGCTTGATGAGCTTGAGGGCCTCGCGAAAAAATTGAAGGAAGATAAACTCTCCGATCTCGTGAAATCCGTGACCTCGAAGTTAAATGAAATAGCGTCCGCGCGGGAAGAGGTTCATGCTGCAGTTCAAGCGCTGGGCAGCGCTGAGCCTACCGAAGAAGTATACCCAAATTTATATAAGATGGGCGACGGGGCGAGGCGAAGCCTCTTCAACAAGGCGATGCGTGCGCTCGGCACCATCGAGATCCCCAAAAATCCGACATGGCAAGCTCTGTTGGATTTTCGCGATTCCGTACTTTGGGCAGCGAGATCCATGATGGAGGCGAGCGCCGTCCATGGTAGATACGCAGCGATCATTTTCGAAAAACAGACTAGGAATTTCATCCGATCCGTTAAGAGATTTGGTGAACTCGCCGCCAGATTTGATGATTTCCTGCAGGGTTGGGGTCGAGGGCTCCAAAAATTAGAGGCTATATGCTTGCTCTCGCAGCGTCGGAGGGAAATTCTAGAAAGTCTAGCGGGTGCGCGCGATCAAAGGGAATGGCTAGAAAAGGAGATAAGGTCGCTGGAACGGGCTTTAGAGGAAGGATCATCGGAGCTAGGGCATTTTTTGGCGCACGAACTCATACAGCTACAGCACCTTCACCAGCAGGTACAGGAGCTCGAGCGTAGGGCGAAGGACGTAGAAAATGAGATCTCATCCACTTTTTCCGGGCTCTCCCGCCCGTTTAGAAAGATGAAAAAAGCGTTGATGCTCGGAGGGCATCGACTCGACGGGGGCGCAGTCAAAATGTTGGAGTTGTACATAAACGACCCGCTGCGGGCCGTCCTTTCGGAAGACGATGGTCTCCCCATTCTCAACCTCTTATTGAGGGAGCTTTTGGGCTTGATCCAAGGTGGAAAGCTGGGGCTGGAAGTCAGAGAGCATGAGAAAAGGCTGAGGCAGATTCAAAGTCTATTGAGCTCGGGAGTCTTGTCCAAACTTCAGGGAGAATACAGGGCGCTGTTGGGCGAAATTTCGACGAAAAAGTTGGAATATGAACGGTCCACGTTACACGGGCGAAGGGCCGAGCTGGAAAAATCCGTCCAAGAAAAGAGGGCGAAGCTCGACTTAGCTAGGGAGAAGTTGATTACGATGGCGACAAAGATAGATGAGTTAGAGCGTGAACTTAGAGAAAATACGGCTGAACTCGAAAGGGTTTCCTCGGAGGTCTTGGGCGCGGCAGTGAAGTTGATCTAAAGGCTATTTTTTGAAGTCGGTGTAGCCGCACTTCCCGCAAGAAAGTCTATCTCCATGGTCCGCCATGAAGACGTCCGGGCCGCACCTAGGACACGGCTGCCTCAGCCTCACAAGTTTTTCCCCCTCCAGCTTGTATAATCTGGCCTTCCTCGCCTTCTCAGCCACCCTTCTCACCCTCTACTTTCTGTTCCGCTTTGGGTTTCGCCCCCTCGACCCCTTCCGGAAAGTTACGCTTGAGCAGGTACCGCGGCTCTAGCTTCTCGAGTAGTTCCCTAGAGTCGTAGACGCGGGCTATGCCTGATGCCTGCTGACGGCCGAAGAGGCTTGCCATTTTCTCGACTATGACCAAATCCTCAGACACGCCGAGTTGGGCCGCCAATTGGGCTCGGACATCCTTTCGGGGAGGGGTCGGCCCACCTGTATGGTCCACCTTGAATTTAATTTCAGTCCGTCGAAGCAATGGGTTCTCCGTTCTCTGAATTATCTCTACCTTCATCAATGACCCTCTTGAATTTTCGAGCTCCGCTTAATAACCTTTGCTTTCACCAACTCGCGGCCCCCCGAGTTTAAAATCCCATGGAAATCGTAACCGCTGTTATAGCTGCGACAGACCCGCGCGATTTTTTGTCGCCCATTCTACAACGTGCGAAATCGGATAACCTTTGGACCTAAGCTATCTCCAAAGGCTGGTCGGCAAAGTCGTGAGTGCACTCTTTTTTATGCATGTGTCTCGAGGTGGTTGGCAAGCCTTAATCGGTTTTGAAGAGTTTCAGCAACTTTTGAAATTCACGCTTTTTCTCCCTCGTGACCTCCACCACCACCATCCCCTCATTCGGTTGCCCGTAGACGACGATGGATCCTATGGGCGCGGTCAAAACCGCTGGCAGGGTCGCGAGGTCCTCCTCCCCTTCCACTATTATCTTCAGCGGAGGCTTGGCGGTTTCGAGAGCGGCTAGGAGCTCTGTTGTAAGCGTGGCGGCCGGGTTTACCACCCTAATAGTCTTGGCCTCAAAAGTTTCGATCGTCCGCACGACCTCGCGATCGGCTGGGGATCTCATGATCTTGAGATCCACGATCGCTATGTCCGGTTTAAGGCCATTGGAGAGAAGCCTCGCGGTGGTAACGTCGCCGACCGATATCAACCTCTTCGCGCGCGCCTCGGCTATACGTTTGATCGCAGAAGCGGTGTCGGTATAGAGTTCACCCAGCGGGCGCTTGAGGAGCGGGCGGGCCTCGGGCGGCAACCTCAATTTATCTAACCCTCAGGGCGTACCTTCCGGGCTTGGTTATGTTCAACTTCTTAGCTATCTTCGAGTCCGTCGGATCGAGTATCACGACGTAGCCCGACCAATCATCGGACGTAGAGGAGGACCTACAGATGGGGCAGGTGTTGCCCTCGAAGATCGAGTGGCAATTACGACAGGCCTTCTCGCTCAACTACTACCCCCTCCCTTTCGCTCCTCCTCTATCCACTCCAGCTTGCCCAATCCAGGCTGGCGCATGGTGAGCCCTATCTTGCCGGCGCGCGCTCCCTTTTTCATGCTGACCGTCACTATCCTAGCCCTTATCTTGTCCCCCTCCTTCAGCGAGCGCTTGCTCTCCTTGCCGTACAGAACGCCTTTTTTCTTGTCGTATCCCACGAAATCGTCCATCACCTGCGAGACGTGTACTAGGCCATCCACGGGGCCTAGGCGCACGAAGGCACCGAACTCGACTATCTCGACGACTTCCCCCAGCACTACTTCGTTGACCTCGGGCTTGTATACGAGCGCCTCGAACACGACGTCGTGGTAGCTCGCCCCATCGCCCATTATTATCCTTCCGACCCCTATCTCCTTGACCTCCGTGATCGCGAGCACCACGCCTATATCCTTATCCATCAGCCCCTCGTAGGTCTTACGTAAGACATCGTGGACCACCTCCTTGAGGGGCTCCTCAAACCTGTCTGGAGGCACTCGGATCGTGTCGCTTATGGTGACGAGCTTGTACATCTTTTATCCCCTGAGCATCTCACGCGCGCCAAATATAAACCCTCACGCGAACAACGGCGCTATTATCAGCGACACTATGGACATGAGCTTTATCAATATGTTGAGCGACGGGCCGGCGGTGTCCTTGAACGGATCGCCGACGGTATCACCTATCACGGCCGCGGCGTGTGTGGGCGAACCCTTGCCGCCGAACCTCCCGAGCTCTATGTACTTCTTGGCGTTGTCCCAAGCTCCGCCGGCGTTGGCCATGAGCAACGCGAACACCAAGCCGACCCCTATGCTACCCGCTAGGAAGCTCCCTAACGCTTCTTTGCCCAGCAACAGGCCTACCGCGATGGGAATGATCAACGCGGAGAGTCCTGGGACGACGAGTTCCCTGAGCGCCCCGCGGGTGGCTATATCGATGCACCTCGCGTAGTCCGGTTTGGCTTTTCCCTCCATTAGGCCGGGGATGCTCTTGAACTGTCTCCTAACTTCCTCGACCATCCTGAACGCGTTCCTCCCCACGGCTAAGATGGTAAGCGCGCAGAACAACGCTACCACCCCACCGCCCAGGAACAGTCCGGCCACCACCTTCGGCTCCAACAGGTTGAGGGACCGGATCCCCGCGACCTCGGAGTAAGTAGCGAAAAGGGCTATCGCGGTGAGCGCGGCCGAGCCTATCGCAAAGCCCTTGCAGATCGCCTTGGTGGTGTTGCCCACCGAGTCCAAGGTATCGGTTACGCTTCTGATCCTCTTCGGCAAGCCGCATTGTTCGACGATCCCCCCCGCGTTGTCGGCCACAGGTCCATAGGCGTCGGAGGAGACGATGATCCCAGTGACCGAGAGCATGCCGACGCCCGCCAGGCATATGCCGTATATCCCCAACGTTCCCGCCCCCGTAGCTAGATATGCCACCGTCACCGCGATCGCTATCGATAATATCGGCAGGACCGTGCTGAGGAGGCCCACCGAGAAACCGGTCAGGATGTCTATCGCGGCGCCGGATCTAGCCGAGCTAGCGATGAACTGGGCGGGGCGATGGATCCTGTTCGTGAAGTAGTCCGAGGTCAGCCCGATCGCCAGCCCCGAGAGGAGCCCGGAGAGAACGGCGACGAACAGCCTCCATCCTTGGGATAGGCCGAAGAGGTGCCAGGCCACGAGAAAAGAGCCCGCGGCCGTGATGGTACAGGCCACTATGCTCGCGGTGTTTAGCGCGTAGCTCGGGTCCTTGCCCCTTTTGATCCTGACGACGGGCACGCTGGCGATGGACGCAGCGATGCCGACGGCCGCGATGATCAGCGGGAGCAGGACGGCGGCCAAGCCGTAGACGCCGCGGTCGTAGAGGAGGTAGCCCACGATCATCGCGGCCACTATGCTCGCGGCGTAGGACTCGAATAGATCCGCCCCCATGCCGGCGACGTCGCCGACGTTGTCCCCCACGTTGTCGGCGATGACGGCGGGATTTCTCGGGTCGTCCTCCGGGATGCCTGCCTCCACCTTGCCGACTAGGTCAGCCCCCACGTCGGCGGTCTTCGTGTATATCCCCCCGCCCACCCTGGCGAAGAGGGCAACGGTGCTGGCGCCGAAACAATAGGGGAGGATGAGCGTGGGCTCGGGCAGCCAGCGGTAGAGGAGGAGGATACCCAGGAGCCCGACGCCCACCACCGACATCCCCATCACCAACCCTCCCCGGAATGCTATCTTGAGCGCTTTATCCGCTCCTGCCCTCGCGGCGTTCGCGGTCCTCGAGTTGGCCCTCACCGCGATGTACATGCCCACGAAGCCCGCGAGCGTCGAGGATGCGGCGCCCCCCAGGAAGACGACGGAGGCCCGCCATCCCCAACCCGGCGCGAGGAGCAGGAGGGCGGCGATGGCCAGAGCGATCGCCCAGATGGTGGTGTACTGCCTACGCAGGTAGGCGACGGCGCCCTCCCTAATGGCGTCCGCGATCTCCCTCATGCGTCCCGAGCCTGGGTCCTCCCGCAGCACGAGGCGCGCCGAGATGGCGGCCATTGCCAACGCGGCGAGGCCGGCGATAGCGATGATCTGGAGCATGTCATCACCAAATTTGGCCGTCCATTGCAAGGTGCGACCTCTGGCGTAAATATATTACTGGAATACCCCTCTCGCGGAGGCGGCGGCGAAGGGAGGCGTCGGTGGTGGCGACGGCGCAATCGCCTTTTCCCGCGATTTCGAGTATAGCCTCGTCCGCGGGGCCAACTGCTTCCACCACCTCAACTCGCCCCGCGATCTCGAGCCCCAGGCGGGCGGCTACGCGTTCCCTAGCGTCGCCTCTCCGCTCGAGCCTTCGGAGCTCGTCCACCGCGGGCTTTGGGACCACCAGCCTGTAGCTCCGCTCGAGCAGCCTGTCCAGCTCGCTCAGGATGTCCACCTTGTAGAGGCCGGGTATCATCAGGAAGCTCGTGTCGGCGATCACCCTTAGCTCCGGCAAGGTTCCACCCGACTTCCCCGCGTCGGCTGGGCCGCTCGCAGCGTTTTTGATCGGGAGGTCCTCGCTTGAGATGGCGTGGGCCACCCTTTTAACTTAGTGGTCATCGCTTGCGATGGGCCTTTCATCCAAAGTTGCGCCGCAGGCGCGCGCGACATACGTGTGTCAAGGGGCGGCAAGGAGGTTCATCTCAGCCCACGATTCCGTAACCTATGAGGCGCCACCTCCCCGCTATCCTCCGGCTTATGGCCGCTCGAGCGCCGACGTTCGCGCAGACGGGCAGTTTTAGCTTGACGTCCGCCTTATCGCCCCGCGCGCTCACCACGGTGCCCACGGTCGTCGCCGTGCCCACGTTTACCATCAGCGGCTCCCCCGTGACCAAGGGCTTTATCTCGAGCTCCTGCGCGGTGCCCACGACGCGCTCCATGAGGTGGATGTCGAGGTGAAGCTCGTCCACCACAGGTGGCAGGCCCTCCGGCTTGCCCACCACGGCGCCCACGAGGGAATCCCCCTTGGTGAGGGAGGGGTCCAGCTTGGTGCCGATCGCGATCAGCCCACCTGGCACCGCCTGTTCTAGCACTTCGTTCCCAGCCCGGAGATTGACTATCGTCGACCGCAGCGGCTGCCAACCCGTCCTACCCTCCCTCGTCACCTGTATACCCGGGCGGATCTCCACCTCCTCGCCCAGCCTGAGCCTCCCCTGCAGCAGGGAGCCGCCCATGACCCCTCCCACCAGGTCCTCCGGCTTAGTGCCTGGGCGGTTGACGTCGAAGGACCTGGCGACGTACATCTGGGCGGGCTTGGAGAGGTCGCGCTCCGGCGTCGGGATGTGCTCCTCTATGGCTTGGATGAGGACATCTATGTTGGCGCGGTGGATGGCGGAAACTGGTATGATGGGGGCATCCTTTGCGCGCGTGCCCCTTAGGAATTCCCTTATCTGTCTGTAATTCTCCGCCGCCCTCTCCCTCGACACCAGCTCGATCTTGTTCTGCACCACCACGATGTTGCGCACGCCCACGATGTCTAGCGCCATTAGATGCTCCTTGGTCTGGGGTTGGGGACAGGGCTCGTTCGCCGCTATCACCAGCAGGGCGCCGTCCATGATCGCTGCCCCGCAGAGCATGGTCGCCATCAGGGTCTCGTGCCCGGGGGAGTCGACGAAGGAAACGCGGCGCAGAAATTCGGTCCTCGAGCCGCAGTTCGGGCAAACCTCCTTCGTCGTGTAGCAGGAGGGGGGCTCGCAGACGGGACACCTTCTGAAGTCGGTATCGGCGTAACCCAAGCGAATCGAGATGCCGCGCCTGATCTCCTCGCTGTGGGTATCCGTCCAAATGCCCGTCAATGCCTCGGTCAAGGTGGTCTTGCCGTGGTCGACGTGGCCAACGAGCCCTATGTTCACCACAGCCTGCGGCAACTCGACACCACCTCCTAATCATAGCCTCGGCTCTTATTTAGCTGATGCCTTCGATCGAATTGGTAAGTTCTAAAACCCTCACTCCCCGTTTTTGAGCGAGGTTCGAACGTTCGCCGCCGAAACCGCGAAGAAGTTCACTTTTCCGGCCGAGGGGCAACGAGCTCCTCGATGGGTTTCTCGCCCTTCTTCACGATCTTGGCGTTCACCTGCACGATGGCGTCCGAGATCACACGTCCCCGTACCCGCCTCCGCCTCCGCTCCCCCTTCCTCCTGGGCTTGAAGCCCGGCCCGCTCGAGAGCAGGACGCTCGTTCGCCCCGGCCCCGCGATATCCGGGCGCATGGGGAAGCCGTCCGCGTCCGTTCCGCCGGTGATCTGGAGCTCGTAGCCGGGCAGCCCAACGATGGCCCCGTCGAACTTGTCGCCTATGTTTAGGCCCACGAGCCTCCGCGCCTCCGGCTCCTTGGCCTCGAGCTGGTAGCTCCTGCCCGTCTCCGGATCGGAGACCACGACCTTGAACGCCATCGGATCACCTTTCAACCGTAAACATTTTTCATATCCCCCTTTAAGGCTACCCATGCCTTCGTTAACCCATTGACCACGAAAATGGCCATCCCTGCTACATCACCCCATACGTTGGGTCCTCGCGCTGCTTGATGGCGATTATCTCGTCCAAGACCGCGAGCTCATCGCCCGTCAGCAGGTCCTTAAGCTCGGTCCTCAGGGCTAAGGCGTGGTCCCTCGGCACGTCCACGTATAGGACATCTCCCTCCCTGACGTGTCGGCCGACGATGGCCCCCTCGATGGACACCGCGAGCTCATCGCCCAACCTCGCCTCCGGCAGGGTTTTCTTCTCCTTCTGGAGCTCGTGGATCACCCCAACGGGTCGGCCGTCCTTGCGCATGACCGGGTACTTGGGCTTGATCACCCCACCGAGCACGTCCACGCCCACTATTGCCGGGCGGCTTCGCCTGAACACGAAGCCCGGCTTGATTATCAACTTGCCCGGCCTTATGAAGGCGTCCAGGCGCCTCGCCCGAACCTCCTCACGCTTCTTCTTGCTCCACGCCTCGTAGGTCTCCATCAGCTTGTAGATGATGTCATCTCGCAGGATGGTCACCCCTTGCTCCTCCGCCTCCTGTTGAGCGTCGGGCAGCACCTTGACGTTGAAGGCGAGCACCACCCCGAGCAGCGGATCGCTGGCCGCGACCGTCGCCGCCTCCACCACGTCCCGCCTCGAGACGTCGCCTATGTCGGCTCGCCTGATGGTTACCCCGCGCTCCCTCAGCTGGCCCTCAAGCGCCTCGAGCGAGCCCAGGGCATCCGCCTTGAGCACGATGCCCGTCACGTCGGCTTGGATGCGCACGCGCTCCATCTCGCGCTGGAGCTCGTCCTGAAATCTCTTCACGTCAGACTCCTCTTGGATGACCCAGAAGGGAGCTCCCGCGACCGCGCCTTCTAGGCTAGGGGCTATCACCTTCACCCCAGCCGCGGCGAAGACCCTCTCGACGGGCCTGAACCTGTCCTCGGGGTCTCGGATCTCGTCGAGGGGTTTGGGCTGGAGCAATCCCCTCACCTTGGACCTGATCACCCTGTCCAGTCCCCCCACCACGAATTGGTCCCCCCTAGCGAGCGTTCCGTCGTAGATTATCACGTCGATGGTGGTGCCCATGCCCACCTCCTCCTTCACCTCCAGCACGGTCCCTCGCGCGGGGCCGCTGACCTCGATCGTCAGCTCCCTCTCCAGGAAGCGCTGGGCCAGCCCGGCGAGCACCGCCAGCACCTCGGGTATGCCCTCGCCCGTCCTGGCGCTCGTCGGCACTATGCAGACCTGCCTCCGAAAATCGCTCACTCGGTCGAAGCGCTCCGCCTCGAAGCCGAGCTCGTGGAGCTTTCCGACGAGCTCATAGACCTCGTCGTCCAGCGCCCGCTTTACTTCCTCTCGCTGCCCAACGAACGAATCGAGGAAGCACGCGTCGGGCATCGGGCGCCAGCCGGGGATCTTGTCGATCTTGTTCGCCACCAGCATAAAGGGCGTTCGGTAGGACTTCAGGATGATGAGGGACTCCAGCGTCTGCGGCATGAAACCCTCGGTCACGTCTACCACGAGGGCGGCGAGGTCGGCCAACGCCCCGCCTCGACGGCGGAGGTTGGTGAAGGCCTCGTGGCCCGGGGTATCGATGAACAGGAGGCCCGGGATGGTGAGCTTGATGCCGAGCGAGCTGATGAGCCTGCCGCACACCTTCTCTATCACCGAGACGGGAACCTCGGAGGCACCTATCCACTGCGTTATCTGCCCGGGCTCCCTCGCGGCGACGGCGGTCCCCCTGATCTTGTCGAGGAGCGTGGTCTTTCCGTGGTCGACGTGGCCGAGCACGGAGATTATCGGCTGACGGATCCTCCTCGCGGTCATCTTTCCCGCCCAATTTTATGGCGGCCGCCTTCGATTTATAGCTGAGGCCGGCGCCGCGAAAAATTTGATGTCCTAAATAGGACAGTGGGCTCGGGTGTCTCAAATAGGACAGGCGTCGTAAATGGGAATGGGGCGTCGCTTTTCCCCAAAGCTTTGAACTCCCTTATCGGTAATGTCCTAAAATAGGACAACTGCCTGACCAATTTTTACCCCAAGTCACCCTTCCAAGGGAGGATCTCCGATTCTTTGAAGAATATCCCGATCTCCCGCCTGGCGTTCTCGGGCGAGTCGGCGGCGTGGACGACGTTCTCCCGTATGCCGAGCCCGAACTCCCTCCTTATGGTCCCCGGCTCCGCCTTCGAGGGATCGGTCGCACCTATCACCCTCCTCACCCTCGCGATCGCGTCCTCGCCCTCGAGCACCATCGCCACCACGGGCCCCGACGTGATGTACTCGACCAAGCCATCGTAGAAGGGCTTGCCCCTATGCACCTCGTATAGTCGCTCCGCCGTAGCCTTATCGATGAGGAGCATCTTCATCGCCGTTACCCTGAGACCCTCTTCCTCCAACCTAGCGATGACCTTCCCTATGAGACCCCTCGAGGTGGCGTCAGGTTTTATCATCACGAAGGTTCGCTCCACCTACTTCCCCCTCGCCCTCCTGAAGTGCTCGGTCCAGCGAACCTTATGCGGCTTCCTGCCTAGGCGATGGTTTCGCTCGCACTTGCTCGAGCAGAAGAACAGGATGGTGCCGTCGCGCTTGACGAACATCAAACCCGTCCCGGGCTCGACCCTGCCACCGCAAAAGGAGCACTTCCGCGCGGCGGGCATCTACGGCACCTTTATCTCGCGTGCCTCCCTCTCGCTCTCCCTGAGCATCAGGATATCGCCGACCCTCACGGGGCCCTTGACGTTGCGGGTGATGATCCTGCCCTTGTCCCGGCCCTCAAGTATCCTGCACTTCACCTGGAGTATCTCGCCTGTGATGCCCGTCCGCCCGCGGATCTCTATGACCTCCGCCGGTATGCCTAGCTCCGCCTCCATTCCCCTCACTTCTTGATTTCCTTGAGCCTGTCCACGATTTCCTTCACGAGCTCCTCGGCTTCTCCGGCCTCGGCTATCGCCACCGCCGCGGCGGAGACGTCTATGCCCGCCGCCGCCCCCAGCTCGCGCTTGCTGGGCACGTATATGTATGGCACGTCCTTCTCCTCGCAGAGCGCTGGCAGGTGGGCGACTATCTCGGCCGGCTCCACGTCCTCCGCTATCACCACGAGCGCGGCCTTCTTCCGCTCGACCGCCTTGGTCGTCTCGTTCGTGCCCTTGCGGAGCTTGCCGGTGTCGCGCGCCCTCTCGACCGCCTCGTACGCCCTGTCCGCGAGCTCCTTGGGCACCTCGAACCTCACGTATATCGGTTTCGCCACGGTAGGCACCTCCTTCGGATCTTCCTCATCATTCACCGTGCCATGGCTTTCATTGATTTTGGTTGGTGAGGGGTATTTAATTTTACCTATGGCCGTAGACCACCGCGATCCTCGGCCGCAGCGAGTCCACCCTCACGAACCCGAAGCGCTCGAACTGCACCACCTCGCCGATCCCGAGGCCAGCCACGGCGGGCTCCGCCAGCCCGCGGACGAGGGAGGCATCGGGCATCAAGACCTCCACCTCCACCCCTCCCGCGGACACCCATTGCAGCTTGGGCACGTCCATGAGCTCCAGCCCCCGGAAGTCCCCCTCCAGCGGGGGCCCTTTGGACCTGAGTTCCACGTTCATCAGGTCCTTGAGGCGGAAGATGGTCCCCACCTCGAGGTGCGAGGCATCCTCCCCGGCGAGGTATGCGGTTAGGACGTCGCCCTCTCTCAGCAGCGGGAGCACGCGCTCACCCCTCTCCGGATAGCTCGGGTGCAGGCGCAGGCGTACCTCTTCGATGCTGGGCACACCGCGGACTAGGAGCTCCACGGGAGAGGCGACGAAGAAGTAGCGGTTCGCCTTGGCATCTATGAGCCTGCGATTGTAAGCGTAGAGCGTCTCCCAGCTGAGCGCCGCATCCACGGGCGTGAGCCCTAGGTCCAAGATCACCTGCCTCACCGCCTCGGGCGAGAAGCCCCTACGCCTGAGCGCCGCTATGGTCGCGAGGCGGGGGTCATCGTAGCCCAAAAACTTCCCCTCCCTGACGCCCCTTATGGTTTGAGTCTTGCTCAACATCGCGCCCGCCATCGTAAGCCTGCCGTACTGTAGCGCCTCAGGAGGGGTCCAGCCGAGATGCTCGAACAACGTCCTCTGCCTCATCTCGTTGACCAGATGCTCCTTGCCCCTTATGACGTGCGTCACCCCCATCTCGTGGTCGTCGATGGCGACGGAGAAGTTGTACAGCGGCCACACCCTGTATCTCTCGCCCACCCTGGGATGGGGGGACGTCACCACCCTGAGCGCCGGCCAATCGCGCACCGCCGGGTTGGGATGCCTCAAATCCGTCTTGATCCTCACCACCGCCTTCTCCTCGCCGAACTCGCCCCCGAGCATACCCCTCCAGCGCCCTATCTGCTCGTCCGCGGGCAGCTCCCGGCAGGGGCATGGCTCGCCTCGGTCGCGGAGGCGCCTGAAAGATGGGGCATCACAGGTGCAGACGTATGCCTTGCCGCTGGAGATGAGCCCTTCGGCATATCTATAGTAGATCTCCAGCCTATCCGACTGCATGTGCTCCTCGTCCCATTCTATGCCCAGCCATCGTAGGTCCCGCCTGATGAGGTCGTACATCTCGAGCACGGCGTTTGCCGGGTTGGTGTCCTCGAAGCGCAGGATGAACTTACCCCCGTACATCCGAGCGTACTCATGGCTCAACAGCGCCGCTCGAACGTGACCTATGTGCAGCGGCCCGTTCGGGTTGGGGGCGAAGCGCGTCACCACCTTCGGATATCTATCGACGCCCGGCAACTCGGGCAGGCCCTTCGCTTCCCTCTTGCGAACGACCTCAAGCGGTCCGAGCTCCTCGAGCTTGGCCAGCTGCTCCGCTGGCGAGAGGCGGTTCACCTCCTCCACGACCTGCTCCACGATTTGCCTGACCTCCTTAGCTCGGGGGCGCAACTCGGGCATCTCCGCCATGAGTTTCCGGATGACCGCCTTGAGGTCAGCTTTGCCCTCGTGCTCGAGGGCATTTGCGAGCGCCCATCGTAGCGCTCGCGAGCCGATTTCGTCGAGCTCCATCGGGACCCCTGCCGTTGACGGGTTTCTCCCGGGCGCTTATAAAGCCCGAGCGAGCTCAAGCCGCGACGTAAGGGATGAGGATCATCCGCAGGCCTATCAGGATGAAGATCACCCCGAGGGTCCTCCTGAGCGTCCGACCGGCCATCCGCTTGGAAAGCCGTGGACCCAGTTGCGCCCCCGCTATGCCCCCGATTACGAGGGGAATCGCGTACTCGGGCATGATGTTGCCCAGCACGCCGTGGGAGATCGCCGCCGCTGAGTTTGTGAGGGCCATCCCGAACATCGAGGTGGCAGCCGCGGCGTGGGCAGGCATGCCGAGGGCCAGGATCATGACCGACTCGTCGACGGTACCCCCACCCGCGCCGAACATGCCCGCCACCACTCCGCTGGCGAGGCTCGCGAGCAGGCAGAGGGCCACAACGCGGGCGGACATGCCCCACCGCCCAGTTGGCTCGTTTGGGGATGGACCAGCGACCTCCTTCTTCCTGAACATGAGGACGGAGATCGCGATCAGCAGGACCCCAAACAAGCTCGCGAGCCAATTAGAGGCGATGAGCGTCGTCGCATATGCGCCGACGACCGCTCCCGGCACGTCGAGGATGTCAAGTAGCACGCCGATCTTGTAGTTGATCCTTCCTTGGCGCGCGTACGCGATGGTCGCCGAGAGGGTGGTGAAGGTCATGGTTGCTAAGCTTATCCCAACGGCGCTCTGGGTCGGGAGCTTGAAGCCGAGCACGAGCATCGGCACGATGAAGACCCCGCCGCCCAAGCCGACCATGGAAAAGATGGTCGCGATGAACAAGCCTATTAGCATCAGTACTGGTGCTATCATATCTTCAAGTCCAATTCAAGTTTTATTTGCCTTCTTAAATGGGCTAAGTATTGACGTTAAGGTCTGCGTAAAGTCACACCTCAATGAGAGCCGTTTTTCGAAAGCATTGGCGGAGTAAATTAGTTTACTAAAACTTCGCACGGAAAACAGCTAAAGTTGCCCTTTCTTTACGTAGCCAGCGATCAAAGGTGCTAAAGAAATCTTACTTATGTTTGAGCTAATCGAATCCGTCGCGACAATGACTTTTGCCCCTGCTTTCGTTATTCTTTCCAATGCTCCAGGGGCCAAAACAGGATGAGTACATCCCACGTAAATATCTTTGGCTCCCTTTCTCTTTAGGATTTCAATCGCATTTACTATGGTTTTGCCAGTACTTATTATATCGTCGACAATTATCACATCTTTATCTGAAACGTCAAAGTCTTCGTGTATTTTCGATTCGATCTCTCCAGTTACCCTATCCCTAAATTTATCTAGCCAACTGTAGTCGCAACCTAAAATTTTAGCCACAATTTCAGCTCTTTTGGGGTTCTCCTGATCGGGCGCGAGGACAAATGGCTTCCTTAATTTAAATTTTGAAAAGAATTCGCCTATCAACGGCATGGCAGTAAGATTGATTGCTTCGATTTTAAAATATTTAAGTAGTTTTAAATTGTGGATGTCAAATGTGATAAACTTGTCGGCTCCGACTTTTTCCAACAAATCTATAACGATTTTAGCACTTACGACTTCACCTGGGCGATATCTCTCATCTTGCCGAGCATAAGCAAAATAAGGGACAATAGCTATGGTCTTTTTGGCCCCTAGTTCCTTCAAAGTCCTAAGCATGAAAAGGAGCTGTATTAAACTAGTGTTCTGCGGGGGTCCCATTGTTTGAACGACTATTACTTCTTCTCCTTCCACTTCTCCAGTAAACCTGAGATAATTTTCGCCATCGGGGAAAACTTTTTGTTCGATAGAAATAATTTCCTCATTCAATAACTGCGCGATTTTGTGCCCCAGTTCCTTAGAAGAGGGACCAGGAACTATGATCATATGTCTTCCCCTTTGAGTTCAGAGGATTACCTAACCTTTAAAAATTTATATCTGACGTACATTCGTCACCACACCGGGGTCGAGTCACGAACAACAGGGCCGAATAGGCCCTCAGGGAACTCGCGATCCAGCGAAAGCTCATAGGAACACTTCGTAACGAAAAGGGGGTGTCCGAACTTGCAAGAAGCGTTGTCATGTTTTGAGCGAAACATGGCAAATGATAAGGAAGGACGTAAGGAACCTCGACTGGCGGGTTAATATAAGCTTGGAGATATTCATACGCTCGGGCCGGTCAAAACCCGTGAAAAATAACCGTGTTATATTTTTTATAACTATCAGTAATGAAAACATTTTTAAATATAACCATCGAAAGAAGGTGATAGGGGTTGGCTTGAGTTATGCGATCGAATTGAAGTGTAGGGAGTGTGGCAAGAGCTATCCCTTGGGATTGGTATCTACGTGTAGCCGGTGTTTCGGCCCTTTGAGTGTTACTTATGATTATAACAAAATAGCTAACGATGTATCTCGAGAGTCGATTGCCAGCGGCCCGTCAACCCTTTGGCGGTACAAAGAGCTTTTGCCCATTAACAATCCCGATTTAATAATCGATATTGGGGCCGGTTTTACACGCCTATTGAAGGCGGAAAATCTCGCTGAAAAGCTTGGGCTTAAAGAATGTTACATCAAGAATGACTCAGTGAACCCAACTTTTTCATTTAAAGATAGGCCCGCTAGCGTCGCAGTATCGAAAGCGCTCGAATTCGGCTCACCTGCGGTCGGCTGCGTTTCAACGGGAAACCTCTCAGCAGCGATGGCTGCCCATGCCTCCAAAGCTAGATTGCCTTGTTTCGCCTTCATCCCGCAAGGTTTGGAAGCCTCCAAGATCTCGCAAACGCTCGCATACGGTGCGCATCTCATCACCGTCGATGGCACCTATGACGATGTGAATCGATTAGCGACCGAGATCGCGTTTACTAGCAACATTGCGTTTGCAAACATCAATCTTCGCCCGTACTATGTTGAAGGTTCGAAAACCTTGGCATTTGAGGTCTGCGAGCAACTTGGCTGGCAGGCACCTGATCACGTCATAGTCCCCACCGCCTCTGGGGCGCTCCTGCACGCCATTTGGCGCGGCCTCAGAGAACTCGAGGAGGTAGGCCTTATTGATGATTGGAGCACGCGAATTTCAGCTGCGCAGCCCGAAGGATGCTCGCCGATCGTGCAGGCGTTGCTGAAAGGTTCTGATGAGATAATCCCAGTTGAGGCGCCAAACACGATATGTAAGTCACTCGCAATAGGCGACCCGGCCGACGGGTATTATGCATTGCAGGCGATCCGTGCGACCAAAGGCACTGGCCGGGCGCCGAACGATGATGAGATATTGGAAGGCGTCAGGCTGCTCGCCAAGACCGAGGGTATCTATACTGAGCCAGCCGGTGGCGTGGCTGTGGCGACGTTAAAACAACTTATCGAAGCTGGCGAAATCGACTATGATGAGCGAGTGGTGCTCTTAATCACCGGTAACGGTCTGAAGGCCCAAGAAGCCATCGCCGGCGGGCTTCAGAGATCTCACAAAATCTCACCAACGATTGAGGAATTCAGAAAACTTGCCAATAAGTTATGCACACCTGGCGTCAAATGGTTTAAGGGGGCGTGATGTGGTGGTAAAGGTAAACGTAAAGTTTTCCGCGATGATCAAAAACGTAACCGACGCGGATGCAGCGACGATTGATGTCAATGGTGAAACGGTTAACGACCTCTTAGCGGCCCTCATCCGTCGATACGGAGCTCAATTCGAGAAGCGGGTCATCGACGAGAAGACAGGCAAACTCCGTAGATTTATCAACGTATTTGTCAACGGGCGGGATATCCGCAACCTTCAGGGACTTGGCACGAAATTGAAGGACGGAGACGAGGTCAGGCTGATCCCCACCGTTGCTGGGGGATGATCATTATGGCCGAATGGTCCTTGATGACTCCGCCAGTGGGTGCCCTTTTGAAGTTAGGGAGAAAACTTTTTCCCAGCCGAATGGCGCCTTATCCACCGAATAGCCTAAGGATCTGAGTCCTTCGTGAAGCTCTTTCATTATCCTCACAGCAACATCTGGAGCACTTATCTGCTCGGATAAATGGACAAATGGATATATGACTAAGTTTTTTACGCCTAACTGTTTAGCGTGGGCAGTAATCTCCTCAATGCCTTTGTAAACTACCTTGCTCGGATTTTCCGCGTCGCATTTCTCGGCGGTCACAAAAATAACTAATGCATCTTTAATAGCACAGCTCTTACATCCGCCGGCGATTTCCTCGGCCAACTTCGTCCGCGTAGTTGTAAGATACGAAAAGTAATCGCAATGAATAAGTAACATTTTCATAGCTTTTTCCCCCTGTTACGTACCTAATTTTTAGACGTACCACAAGCTTTATAAATATAACGCTGTTATAAAGATAGGTGCTTCAAAATGATAGATATAGTTAACTAACGATATCCAAATTAAGGTGAGGCGTTATGAGCGAGAAAGCTGTCCGAGAAATTTTCGAGGCATTATTTGCTCTGACGGATCTAAGACAAATCTTCAGGGAGACCAAACCCACTTACAAGCTCAACGACGAGCAGAGGAAAAAAGTGAGGGAAATAGTTGAAAGCGTGAGGCAAAGCTTGGATGTCATTGAGAAGGAGCTGATAAGATGAGAAATATCATAGATGACATCGAAATTAGGGCGAGAGAGGAGCTATTTATAAATATTCACCCCATTCAGCCAGGGGGGCGGCTCACACCAGAAGCTATGAAAGCGATGATCGCTTACGGGGATGGGTACTCGACCTGCGATTGGTGCCGGAAACCGTTTAGGCTGGATAAGATCAAAAGGCCGCCGATCGAGGAATTTCACATTGAGCTAGCAGAATTTTTGGGGATGGATCAAGCTAGGGTTGTTCCGGGGGCTAGGAGGGGCTTTCAAGCTGTCGTGTCCTCGCTTGTTGAAAAAGGGGATTCAGTAATCGTTTCCTCGCTCGCCCACTATACTGAATTCTTGGCTGTTGAAGATGCAGGTGGAATCGTCAAGGAGGTCCCGTTGAATGAAAAAAATATTGTCACGGCTGAGGCGACCGCTCGAAAAATAGAGGAGGTTAAGAAGGAAACCGGAAAGCTGCCAAAATTGATAATGATCGATCACTTTGACTACATGTTTGGGAATGAACATGATGTCTATGGAATCGCCAAAGTCGCCAAGGAATACGACATCCCATTTCTGTGCAACTGTGCCTATTCTATAGGCGTGATGCCCATTAACGGGAAAGAAATAGGGGCAGATTTCTTGGTCGGCTCCGGCCACAAGAGTTTTGCTTCTCCCGCGCCTTCCGGCATAGTCGCGAGCACCAAAGAATGGGCAGATATAGTGTTCAGGACCACTCAGATGATCGGTGATGTGACGAAAAGAAAGTTCGGTATTAAGGAAGTTGAAATGCTCGGTTGCACATTGATGGGCGCCAACCTGATCGCAATGATGGCTTCTTTCCCCGCTATCAAGGAAAGGGTGAAGCACTGGGACGAGGAGGTCAGAAAGATAAATTACCTTATGGACGAGTTTCTGAAAATCGAAGGGAATAAGGTATTAAGCGAGATGCCCAGAAAACATACGCTCACAAAAGTGGATACGACAGAAAGCTTCGATAAGATCGCTCGAACACATAAGAGGAGGGGGTTCTTCTTCAGCGACGAGTTAAGGGATAGGAAAATCGTTGGAGAATTCGCTGGAGCAACGAGGACTTGGAAATTGAACACCTACGGTTTGACTTGGGACCAAATCAGATATCTTGCTCAGGCGTTCCAAGATATAGCGAAGAAATATGGGATAAATATCATTAAATAAACGATAAAATGTCTTCCTTTTCCCCGATTCCATCGTTAAATAATTCTTATATATAACATTGTTATAATACCATGGCAGGAGTGGTCATATGGTGCTTACGGAGATCGAGAAAGAACGGTACTCAAGACAGATAGTTTTCCCAAAAATTGGAGAAGGGGGCCAAGAGAAGCTGAAAAAAGGCAGGGTCGCAATACTCGGCTTAGGGGCAATTGGAAGCCCTGCGGCGGTCTACCTAGCATCTGCCGGAATTGGTTACATAAGGTTGATCGATAGGGACTATGTGGAGTTGAGCAACATCCAGAGGCAAATCCTATATAATGAAGAGGATGCTAAGGAGTACAAGCCAAAAGCGATCGCGGCCAAGGAGAAGTTGGAGAAGGTCAACTCCGACATCGTCCTGGATGCGGTGTTTGAGGACTTTAATCCAACTACGGCTGAAAGGCTCGTGAAGGATGTCGACATCGTCTTGGACGGCACGGACAACATGGAGGCAAGGTTCCTACTCAATGAAATCTGCGTCAAAAACAATGTACCCTTCATCTACGGGGCGGCGATAGGAGATTATGGCGTGCTCAGCATGATAATCCCAGGGAAGACTCCATGTCTGAAGTGCATAATTCCCGAGATGCCCGAACCCGGGTCCTTGCCGACATGCGAGGTAGCTGGGGTCTTGGGTCCTGCGCCGGGCATGGTCGGCATCATCGAGGCTGTGGAAGTCATCAAGTATTTTGTGGGTTTTGGGGATAATTTGGAATCAAAACTCCTATGTTTTGATCTCTCCTCTTTGCATTTCGATACTGTTGATGTCGAAAAAGATCCAAACTGCTCCGTGTGCGTACGTAAGGAGTTCCCCTTACTTACACAAGAAATAAAACAATCGATCATCAGCACTTTGTGCGGAAGGAACGCAATCCAGATATCCCCAAAAGTCGACTTGAAATTGGATCTGCGGGAGTTAGCAGGTGAACTGAAAAGAAATCCGGAATTTCAGATAAAAAAATTGACAGAGCACTTATTGATCGTTGACTACGACAAATATTCGATTGCGATCGCTCCCTCAGGCAGAGCCCTCGTACATAATACGGATTCTGAAAAGAGGGCCAAGAGTATCTTAAATAAAATCATAAGTTATTAAAATGAACTAAGGGACGGCTATGAAGGTTTATCTAGATAATGGCACTACAACCCAAGTTGCCGAGGAAGTCATAGATGCGATGTTGCCTTATTTTACGGAGAAGTTTGGCCACCCAATCTTCGTCTATTCGCTCGGGCAGGAAGCTGCCGATGCCGTCGAGAAGACCCAAGAAATCATCGCGAAGACGATAAATGCAAAACCGGGGGAAATAATTTTTACCTCCGGTGCCACCGAGTCAAATGACCTCGCCATACGCGGGATAGCCTACGCCAACCGAGAAAAGGGTAATCACATAATCACGACGAGGGTTGAGAACCCCTCAGTCCTGCGGGTGTGCGAGAAATTAGAAAGGGATGGGTTTAGGATAGACTACTTAGATGTCGATCCTCAAGGATTCGTCAACCTCGACCAACTACAAAATTTGATAAATGAAAAGACGATCCTCGTAAGCGTGATGCACGTCAACGATGAAATAGGAACAATAGAGCCGATCAAGGAAATAGGGAAAATACTGCGGGAGCAAAAACATAAGATCTATTTCCACGTCAATGCGGCCGCCTCTTATGCAAGGGTCCCGATAGATGTAGAGCGCATGAGCATCGACGCCATGAGCATCAGTGCCCATAAGATCCATGGCCCTAAAGGAGTGGGTGCCCTCTACCTGCGGGAAAATACCCCCATCGAACCGATAACTTACGGCTACATCTCTCTGTTCAAGCTAAAACCTGGTACGGAAAACGTCCCAGCAATAGTGGGCTTCGGGAAGGCTGCTGAACTTGCGTTTGACGGTTTCGAAAAAAATGTCGAACACATGCGAAAGTTAAGGGACAAGCTGATGGCCGGGATTGAAGAAAAAATTCAGCATGTGATGCTGCACGGGCCAAGGGGAGATAAAAGAAGCCCAGCGAACGTGAACTACTCATTCAAGTACGTCGAAGGGGAGTCGGTGCTGCTTCACCTCGACCTCAACGGCATATCAGTTGCAACTGGTTCAGCATGTTCTACACGAAAGCTCGAGCCCAGCCACGTTCTGACGGCGATAGGGGTTAAACCTGAAGTTGCGCACGGGGCGATAAGGTTCACATTGAGCAGGTATAACACTGCAGAGGAGATAGAATACGTGCTAGAAGTGCTTCCGAGGGTGATCGATAACCTCAGGAAGATAAGCCCTATAAAACCAGGGGCCTTTTGAGGGAGGCAAATGCCGGTTGAGTACACCGAAAGGAGCCTACTTAAGTACACACAGCAGGTGATCGAGCTATTCAGAAATCCGAAGAATGTCGGTGAGATGGAGAATCCAACGGTCACGGCAACTGAAGGAGATGCTCAATGTGGGGACATGATGCAGATGTCGCTGAAGATAGAAAATGACAAAATCGTGGATGCAAAGTTCCTCTCCTTTGGCTGCGCGGCTAACATCGCTACGGGCTCGATCGTGACCGAGCTGGTTAAGGGGAAAACCGTGGATGAGGCTGAGAAGCTCTCGATTAAGGAGATCTCGAGCGCGCTGGGCGGCCTGCCCGCGCTGAAGATGCACTGCGCGGTTCTGGCGTACAAGACGTTGAAAAAAGCGATACAGGAGTATAGGCAGAAAAATGTTGAAGGCGAAAAGCAACCTCATACGTAAGGGCATAGAGATGGCCGAAAAACTCACCCAGATAATCGTTCCCAAATTTAAGGATGAGTGCTCCCTTTCAAAAGGGGTCGAGGTCAGAGACCTTTTGAAGGTCAGAAAGGAGGCCGTGCTCTACGTACAGCCCTGCGTTTCAGAGAGGGGAAAGTTGATGGCCGACGTGGAGCTAAAAAGGGATGAAGCCAAAGCCCAGCTGATAGACCCCGCCACCCTCTGTTCAATGCTTGAAGTTCACCGAAGGAGGTTCGCGGAGCTAAAATGCAGCCCAAGCCTCGGGGTCGCCAAGATTAAGTTCAAGGGGCGAGAGATAAGCATCTTCAAAAACGGTAAGCTCAAAATACAGCGGGCACTGGATAAGGAGGAAATCCTGAAGGTGGCCAACTCCATATCCCGCCTAGTTTGGGGAGCGGTCATCTGCGATGTTTGCGGGGAGCCGACCATCAATTGCGCCTCTGGGAAGTGCGGGAGGTGCATGGTTAAGGAAAAGGCCTTGACCGTGCGGCTCGATGAGCTTCCTAACGCTGAACTTCTCATCGAGGGTTATTCAAACTTAAGAAACGCCATCGAAGCATTGAAACTGGAAGGGGGGCGGAATGAATTCGAGAAAGCCCTGCAAACCGCTAGATATCTTGCACTGTTCTTCGCGGCGGAGGCGCCTGACAAGGAAACCGCCGGCTTAGGGCTCATCCTACTGGGGGAAGCCGAACGCGTTGGCAAAGGGTGATATCAGGCATTTGGAGCTAGGTCGATTGACATGGGGAAGGAGGATGTCGTTTGTTTGGTCTCTGGAGGCATCGATTCGCCAGTTGCCTGCGCCTTAGCCGCCAGAAGGTTCAATGTCATCCCCCTCCACTTTTGTCTCTATCCCTTCACTTGTGAAGAAACCTTTCTCGTCGCCATGAAAGTGTTGAAAGACCTCAGAAAAAAGGCCAGGTTCAAGAAGGTCATTGTCTACCCTTGGGCCAAGGTTTTGGACGCCATCCTGAAAAATCGGGAAAAGAGGAGCTACGCTTGCCTGGCGTGCAGAAAAAACATGTTCAAGGTTGCTGAAGCCATCTGCGAGCTCGAGGGGGCAGCGGGCATAGTAACGGGGGAATCGCTAGGACAGAAGGCGACTCAGACATTGACGAATCTCGGGGTAACCTCAAAAGGGATAAAATTCCCGATCCTGAGGCCTTTGCTCGGCCTCGACAAGGAGGAAATAGGGAAGATCTCCAAGGAGCTGGGCATCTGGCATGAGGTACACGCCGGCTGCTGTTTTGCCACGCCAAAATACCCGCGGACTAGGGCGGAGCCTGAGGTGCTCGACCGGCTTATCGCGGACCCCGAAATTCAAAGGGCAATTCAAAAAGGTTTTCAGGGGATTTTAGAAGTTCGTACCTTTGAGGAGGACTTTAAGGGCTACCTTGAAACGTTAGCTAACTTGTGACGGTCAAAACAGACAATCCTATGGTAGATACCATGCTCAAGGGTTTGCCTAAGCTTGCTTAACATCTCGTGGTGGCGATCGCAGAATTCTTTTTCCCTAGGCTCAAGCTGTGATTTGATAACTTCTTCCTGCCAATGGCTATTGAACAATCTACAGGTAACTTTTTCGCAAAAAGGGTCGCCAAAAACATGATAGAAAATTGCCTGCATCACATAACCTTTCATGATCTCAGTGAGCCTCTCATCGTCGTAATCGACGAATCTGCCCATGAATTTCTCCTTGAGGACCTCGAGCGGCACATCGGACATCCCGAGTGCGGCATATTGCTGCTTGAGGAGGTAGAACTCCTTAGGTTTGGCTGGAGCCTCAACGATGCCGGTCGTTGAGATGATGGAAGGGAAGCCATAAACGCTTACTCGGGCGTGGTACCTGCGGTCACCCTCGTCAAAAGTGCCAAAGAGGCGGTTCGTGAAGACGATATGGGCGTGCCCAATGCTGAACTCATCCGCAGGCAAAAGTTCTCGGAGCACCGCTTGGAGCCTGAATCCATCGTAGAGCACTCCCGTGAGCCTGAGGTTGGGGTCCCGTAGGAGCTTTCGCTCGAACTCGACTTCGCCGGGGAGGGGTTGGAGGCGCACGTTGGGGTTCGCCAAGTCGCGGACTTTCGTTTCGGCAAGCTTTCGGGCGAGGATATTTGCCTCATCTTCAGAACTTGCCCTGATAAACGGTTTTCTCACATCAATTGGTATTTCTCCGAGTTTCTCCCTCAAGTAGCCGGCAATTTCATCGAGCTTAAGGTTCTTCGCCGACGGTTCCTCGTAAAGATGGATGTTTAGAAACCCTTCAACGGAAGTACCGAATATCCTCATGTGCGCCCCGCCTTTAGTTATTCTTTCTCTCCGAGGTGATTTAGTGGTTCTTTCACTTACATCATAAAGTTTAATACATTCCTTATAACAACGTTATTTGATAAAAATGAAGCCCCCCTGCGAAGAGATATTTAAGGACGTCCTCCCGACCATAAGGGCCATCCTCGTCAAGGACCTGGTCGAGAGGCACAACTTGAATCAGATCGAGGTGGCCAAGAGGCTCGGCATCACGCAGCCCGCCGTCAGCCAGTACCTCAGGTCGCTTCGGGGGACAAGCCGCGCTAAGGCACTTCTCAAGAGGAGCGACTTCATGAAGTCCTTGAGGGAACTTTCGGATGCCATCGCGGTTAGAGGGATGCGGGGGATCCAGATAGCCGAAATGTACTGCAACCTCTGTGCGATACTAAGAAAGGAGAAATAAGCTGCCGTTGGATGAACTCCTATTCAGATGTCGGTGAATGGGACTGTTTTGTCCGATTCGGTATGGATCGAGATAGAAGCGCCAGCGGGTGCCCCTTGGTCCTGAACTCGAACACCTTATACCATCCGAATGGTGCCCTCAGGACTAGGTAGCCTTCCGCCTTCAACCTGTTTTCAAGGTCCATCAGCAGCTTCACAGCGAATGTGGGCGATGCCAGGTCGGACGAAAGGTGGGCGAATGGGAAGAGGGCGATGTTCTTGGCCCTGACCCTATCTGCTACGTCTTTGATTTCCGCCAAGGCTTCTCCGGCTATGCCATTTAACTCTTCATCTCCCTTCTCCACGCAGGTGAATGCTATCAGAGGATCTTCCATGTTGCCGACCTTGCGGTCCTCCCCCACTTCCTCCGCGAACTTCGTCCTCTCCTTGACCCTATAGTTCAAATAATCTGCGTGCGCGAACAATATCTTCATGCGATCGCCTGGAGCCGGGGGCCGGATTTGAACCGGCGTAAGCGGGTCTGCAGCCCACCGCCTTACCACTAGGCTACCCCGGCTTCGATAGATATAAGTATAACACTGTTATATAAAGATTGCGGTGAAAAGGGATGTCGAGAAAGAAAATCGTGCTCGAAATAGAGGGCATGGACTGCGCCCACTGTGCGGTCGCGATAGAAAGGTCCGTCTCCAAGGTTAGAGGCGTCATAAAGGCCAGTGTCAGCTTCGCGACTGCAAGGGCGACGGTGGAATACGATCCAAAAAAGGTGGGCCCGAAGGAAATAGAACGGAGCATCGAGGGCGCGGGCTATAAGGTGAGGGAAAGGAAGCCCCTCGAAAGGGAGCGAGTAAAAAGGCGTGCGGTCCTGATCGTCCTCGGCTTGGCGCTCACGATACCTGTGCTCATCATAGAATTGTTCCTTATTTTTCCTGAGAAGAGGCTTCTGCTCTTTCTCTTGGCCACCCCCGTTCAGTTCATCGTCGGGTGGAGCTTCTACAGGGGCGCCTACTATTCCCTGAAAAATAGATTTGCAAACCTCGACGTCCTCGTGGCCCTGAGCACATCCGCCGCATACTTTTACAGCCTAGCCGCAACCTTCTTCATCGAGGGGCCAACTTTCTACGAGGCCTCGGCGACCGTCGTCACCACGATTGCGATCGGAAGGTTCCTAGAGGACCTAGCGAGGGGGAGGACCGGGGAGGCGATCGAAAGGCTGACCCTACTTCAGCCCGAGACGGCGACGGTTTTGAAGAGGGGAAGGGAGGTCCGAGTCCCCGTGGGGCACATCCAAGTCGGCGACATCCTGCTCATCAGGCCGGGTGAGAGAATCCCCGTAGACGGCGTGGTGGTGAAGGGGTACTCATCGGTCGACGAATCGATCATAACAGGTGAATCGATTCCGGTGGAGAAGAAAAAGGGAGACGTGGTAATCGGTGCGACCATCAATAAAACTGGGGTATTGAAGGTCAGGGCGACTAGGATAGGGAAGGACACCGTGCTGTCCCAGATAATAAGGTTGATCGAAGAGGCCCAGGCATCGAAGGCGCCCATCCAGCGGCTCGCGGACACCGTCGTGAACTATTTCGTCCCGATAGTTTTGATGATAGCCATCGTAAGTTTTGCGGCCTGGTATTTTGTCTTGGATTCCTCATTTCTGTTCGCCCTAACCGTGTTCGTCTCGGTCCTCGTGGTCGCATGTCCCTGCGCTTTAGGCATAGCCACCCCGATGGCGGTCATGGTCGGCCTCGGCAAGGGAGCGGAGCACGGGATTCTGATAAAAGATGGGGCGGCGCTGGAGCGAGCCCACAAGATAACCACTATTATACTAGACAAAACCCGCACCCTGACCGTAGGGAAGCCCAAGGTGACCGACATCATCGCGCTCAGCGAAAGGAGGGAGGTCCTGCTCTTCGCTGCGATCGCCGAAAAGGGGTCGGAGCACCCGTTGGCGGGCGCGATAGTGGATAAGGCCAGGAAGGAGCTGGGGAGGGTCCCCGACGCCGATTGGTTCAAGGTGATCCCGGGGGAAGGTGTGAAGGCCAAGTACAAGGGCAAGGAGATCCTCTTCGGGAATAAAAAGCTGATGTCGGCGAACAAAATCGATATCACACATCTGCTTGATCAAATAGAAAAATTGGAAGGGGAAGGAAAAACAGCGATGGTCTTGGCTGTGGATAAAAAAGCCATCGGGATCGTGGCAGCCGCAGACACCCTCAGAAAAACCTCCAAGAGGGCGGTGGATGAACTCAGGGAGGCAGGGATAGAGGTGATGATGCTCACAGGTGACAATAAGAAGACGGCGGAGGCCATCGCCAAGAAAGTCGGAATCGACCATGTGTTAGCTGATGTCCTTCCCCAAGATAAGGCGAATGAAGTGAAAAAACTCCAGGCGAAGGGTAAAGTAGTCGGGATGGTTGGAGATGGGATAAACGATGCTCCAGCTCTAACGCAGGCGGATGTGGGGATCGCGATAGGTGCCGGAACTGACGTCGCCATCGAGGCGGGCAATGTTGTGCTGGTCAAGAACGATTTGACCGATGTTGCATGTTTTATTAAATTGAGCAGGAAGACCATGGGCAAGATTAAGCAGAACTTATTCTTCGCGTTTTCCTATAATATCTTGGCGATACCGATAGCGGCTGGAGTCCTTTACCCATTCCTGCATGTAGTGATCTCTCCCATGGTCGCTGCAATCGCGATGGTCTTGAGCGACATCATCGTGGTAGGGAATTCATTGATGCTGAAAAGGTTCGAACTCAGGCACCAGTAGAATAGGATAGTTTCTTCATTTTCTATAAAACCGACTTAACGCCATGGCGAAGACGATCATCGTGCGCTACGGCGAGCTGGCGCTCAAGAGCGAGCGCGTGCGCAGGAGGTTCGAGCGAT
>CAKZTQ010000014.1 GCA_937921735.1 uncultured archaeon | reverse complement strand
TTTGTCGCCACAATCCAGGGCGGTAGGGCCGGGGCAGAAGGCCCGTCTTTCCTGGGTTTTCTCCCTTTCCGACGTGGTTTTCCTGCGGTCGGGCCACCCTTGCCTTGCTTCGCCAAACCGAGCTTTTGCGAATGCTATACTCCGGTATAGCCGCCCTCCGGGACCTCGAGGGCACTTCCTGCCGGGCGGCGGACGGAGGTGGTATGAGCGCCCTTCAGAACGGGAAGAACCGCCCACCCGATCCCCATATGGAGCTTTTCGCCCGGTTCCGCAGGTACTTGGAGATGGAGGAAGGCCGCTCTCCCCGCACGGCCAAGGAGTACGTGCTGGACTCCTCCCTCTTCTCCTCCTGGTACCGGGAGCGCTATGGGAGGCCTCCCCGCTGGGAGGAGATCGGGAGCCAGCACATCCGCGCCTTCCTGGCCTCCCGGGAGGTGAGCCCCCACCGGGTGGGCCGGGTCCTGGCTTCCCTGCGCAAGCTCTTCCGCTACCTGACCGAGGTGGAAGGCCTGCCCATCCTCAAGGACCCCACCGAGGGGGTGAAGCGCCCCAAGCTCCCCCGCCGCCTCCCCGTCTACCTCACGCCCCCCGAGGTGGCCAGGCTCCTGGAAGCCGCCTACAAGCACCGCTCCCCCCGCATCGGCCTCAGGGACTGGGCCCTCCTGGCCTTCCTGTACGGCACAGGCCTCCGCCTGTCTGAGGCCCTGGCCCTCACCTACTCCGACATCACCTATCAAGACGGGATTCCCCACGCCCTCCGGGTGCGGGGCAAGGGGGACAAGGAGCGGGTGGTGGTCCTCTCCCCCACTGCTCAGCGGGCCCTCTACCAGTGGCTGAAGCACCGGAACCTCGAGGGGCACCCCACCAGCCCCCACATCTGGAGCCACACCTCCGGCCCCAACCGGGGCAAGCCCTTCTCCCCCCGGGCGGTGGAGGCCATGGTGAAGCGGGTGGCCAGGAGGGCGGGCCTCAAGGACTGGCACCGGATCACCCCCCATAAGCTCCGCCACTCCTACGCCTCGGCCCTAGTGGAGGCCGGCCGGGGCATAGACGAGGTCAAGGAGCTCCTGGGCCACTCCTCTATCAGCACCACCCAAATCTATGTGCACGTTAGCCGCAAGCGCCTCGAGGAGGCGGCTCGGGCGTTGCCGGATGTGTTGGGGTGACTCTCTAAAGGCAGCTGGGAATAAGGTGTTCCAGCCTCTCAATCCAACCGTTAAAGTGAGGGCATCTTTTTCTAACTGTGTCTAAGCCTATTTTTGAGAGGATACGAAGCCCATGAACGGTTTTTTGAAATTCAGGAAAGTACTTTTTGATTAGGGCTGACGGGTGGCTGTTTGGTCCGTCGTTCACCTCTTCCGGTGGACGATTTCCGATATCTTTGAAGAATCTTCTAGCTACGAATCCTCTTAAATGGCCCTCTTGGACAATTTTCTCCGGATCTGCTAGGAGTAAGGATTCAAACTCATGTAACATTATGAATGGGAGAAAGCGGGAGTTGTTGATGTCATTTTTGAACGCATTTTCAAGAAATGCTACTTTTCTGTATGGGCTTGCGTTGGATAGCTTGCGTACGTATTGTCTTCCAGGAAAATTCCCAGGTAGACCGTAATAGTCAAGCATAGTCGTTACGCAACATGCTGCGTTGTTTCCTAGTAACCTCTGTAGCCGATCCTTTATCTTTCCATAGGAGCTTACACCGCCTAGCAGTATGGGTTTCAGAACGGTACCCCCTGGGAGGTGTTCTGCCAAGATTTGCTTGCAAAAACGTTCTTCGGTTTCTCCTTCTACTAGAACATAGACCAATTTCATTGCTATGGCCTACCTCCAAGAAGGTTTGTTTCCCAAAGTTCACCCAGACTAAATTCGGCTAGCCAGTCTTTAAGTGTTCCGGAATCTAGTCGCTTTATAACAGTCGTCCATCTAGGGTTTTCGGGGCTTGCGTCTTCGTCTTTCACCCTCTCTACGACCAAAAGTTCTTCGACCCTAAAATGGTTGACAAGTGTTACCGATTGGGTTGAGAGAATTATTTGGGTATGTTGTGCCGCTATCCTAACCATCTCGGCTAGCACTTGTATGGCCGAGGGATGTAGCCCCAGTTCGGGTTCATCAAGGAGGATGGTTTTGGGGAGTTTATCGGGTGGTTGCAAAAAAAGTGTAGCTAGGCATATGAAGCGGAGCATCCCATCTGATAATGCATGGGCGCTGAAGGTTAGGTCTGATCCTCGCTCGCGCCATGCTAAACGGATTCTTTCCGGGTTGAGAGGATCTGGACGAAGAACGAAGTCGCCGAAGAAAGGTGCAACAAGCCGGATTACGTCGATAATCCTTTGGTAGTATTCGCCTTCCTTCTCGCGAAGGTAGTAGAGGTAGGCAGCCAAGTTGGCGGCGTCCGGTTGTAGAAACTCATTGTCATGGATACTACCAGCCTGTTTTACTCTGGCAGAATCACTCGTGTCGTGGAAGTGATAGACTCGCCACGTTTGCATTGCTTCGTAAACGTATTTGGCCACACTGCCTTTTTCCCTAGCATATGTGGGTAAGATAGACTCGTTTCTTGGGAAAAGTTTGGCATCGGGTTCTTCGTAGTATGGCCGAGGGTAGCTTTTAACATCATGGAAGTAGTACTTCTCTGCCTCTATGAAAAGTTTATCTGGGCTTGCATACGCCAAGCTGACTGAGTATCCATTCGCATGTTGTTTGTCCTTGAACCGAAACTCTAGTTCTATCTTATCTGTTACCTTTGGTCCATAGTACATCAGGTAGCTGGCCCCACCGGCTTTTGCTACATAGGTTTGAAAGTCCCCTTTGACCATGTGGTTCATCATTCTAAAAAGCTGAATGAAGCTAGACTTCCCAGAGCCGTTTGCGCCTATAAGCACGTTTACGGGTCCAAGTGTAATCTCTAATTCCTTGAATGACCTGTACCCTTGTATCCGTATGCGTTCTAGCGTTTTTTTAGTTTTTGTTTGTTTCATTGCGTGCCCTGGCATTTTTCCACTTACTCCCTGGGTTTACGAGTTTGGTTATCTTCAAGAAAACCTTGCTTATTCTCCAATAAAAGGTCTACCGCCCACCTTATCAGAGTGTTCTCCGTGATCCGCTCCCCCTTCCCTTTCCTCTCCCGGTTCAGCTTCCTGGCCAGGGCAGTGAGGGCGTCCAGCTGATCCGGGCGGAGGCGGCACTCCTTACGGACGTAGGTCAGGTACTTGGGCGTGCGCTGGGCGGGCGGTTCTGGGGTCTCCCCTTGAGTAGGGGCTTCTGCCATGGCGGCTTCCGCTTGGGGGGTGGCCAGCGTCCCCGCCTCCTCCCTCACCAGCTCCGCCAGGCGCTTCCGCTTCATGCCCCCTCCCGCACCTCTTCTAGGGCCAAGGCCCCTTCTCCCAGCTCCCGCAGGAGCTCCTCTGCCACCCGCCGGTAGTCCGCCTCCCCTTCCCGAGCGTTGGGGCCCCGCCAGCGGGTGATGGGCTTGCCCTCCAGGGCCGCCCGCTCGTGGGCTTTGTAGGCGCGCACGAAGGCATGGAAGGCGGGCACCCCGGCCTCCATGAGGGCGGTTTGGGCCTCGAGGGCCTCCCCTAGGCTCCGCGGATCCACCCGGGTCAGGAGGACCCGGTGGGGCACCCCAAGGGGGCGCACAGCGGCCCGCACGGTTTCCACCAGG
>CAKZTQ010000013.1 GCA_937921735.1 uncultured archaeon | reverse complement strand
TACTCCCCACCCTTCAGTGCAACATGTCTTGTGTCTATTGCCTGCAGAGAGAAGAGCGTGAGCGAGTAGCCTCTGCCACAAAGTGCGATGCGCAAGGAATAGCTTCCTTTGTCCGCAGGTACGTGGAGAATTACGTGCCTTGCGGCACGCGGGGACGGCCCAAAAGAGGGAGGGGAGTTGGCGGAACTGCTCTTGCTCGTGGAACTCCTGTTCCAGCCCCTGCCCCACCGGGACCTGCGCTACGCGGGGGTGGTGGGGAAGTGACCAGCAGCGCGTCTTGGACATTATAATGCGCTGTTCCCCCTCGCGATCTTCCCCAGGAGGGGACGAGTGTCCACCAGCGAAGGGCTTGACAAGGGGGGGGGGCAGCGACCTATAATCGAAGTCATCCTTAACCGGGGGTGATCGGGATGTCACGGTGGACCCAGGTGGTGGCGGTGGCCCTCGCGGCCGTAGTCGGTGTGGTTCCGGTGTTCGCGCAGCTCAGCTACGCCCAAGCTCTTCCTGAACCTGTCGTGGTGTTCCCGCTCGGAGAGGACGTTCCGGATGAGGAGCTCCTCGAGGTCGAAGGACAACTGGTCGAGTTCTGGTACTGGGAGACAGTTCTCATCCTGGCCCGGTTACTTGCTGTAGGTACAATAACCGCGTGGATCACATACCAAGCCACTCGGGACCTTCTGTATTCGGCCCAAGCAGGAGTGGCCGCGATGATTTGCGGTGTTATCCTCTGGCGGTAGGGCGTCGGATGGAGTGAAAGCGGCGTTTCTCTGAGTGAAGACCCCGGGAGGTGCAGGTCATGCGACAAAGAGAACGTTGGATGATCATCTTGGCCAGCATCCTATGGGTGGTGCTGAGCGCCCTCATGATAACGTCACTGCAAGTTCTACAGAGCCGAGAGTGGTGGCGCTACGTGGTGGCAATTGTGGGCCTTGGCTTCGTTATCCCTGTTCTTGGGGCGCTGGGGGGGCGAAAGCTGATAACTGCAGCACAGAAGTGTAGCTTCCTTGCCCGCTTGGTAGTGCGTGGCCTGACTCTGGTCCTCCTCCTCAGCACGTGGGGTGTAGTAGCGGCATTTGTCTTGATGCCAACAGGGGGCGATGCGACCAGGCGATTGACTGGGTTTCTGCGCGTCGAGACCCTCGTAGGTTTGGTTATCATTGGTGTCATCGCTTCGCTTCCTTTCCCACTGCTTGGCGGGCGAACTCCAAGGGGTAGATGACTGACCCACCGGTGGCTACAGCAGTCTCCTCCTGAACGGCGAACGTGCCGAGGAACGGGTTAGCGTTCCCCGTAAAGAGAAAGGTGATGTCCATGCTGTGGAGACTCCGTCCGACATTGGCCGTCCCGGCCTTCGCTCTGTCTCTAGCTGCAATCGTTGGATTCGCGTCTCTGTTGAGCGAGTTCATCAAGGGAGGTTCATGGGGGGAGCTTTCTCCGCATGGGTATTCAGAAGATGGGAACCGCTCCTGATCCTCATCGGGGTCGCCACAGTGATTGGAGTGGCACTGTGGAGAATCCAGGAGACGTTCTCGAAGAAGTGACTCGGTGGTAGAACTGCTCTTGCTCGTGGAACTCCTGTTCCAGCCCCTGCCCCACCGGGACCTGCGCTACGCGGGGGTGGTGGGGAAGTGACCAGCAGCGCGTCTTGGACATTATAATGCGCTGTTCCACAGCGCGACCTTCCCCAGGAGGGGACGCTTGTCGACCATCGGAGGACTTGACAAAGGGGGGCAGCGACCTAGTAATCCTTAACCGGGGGTGATCGGGATGTCACGGTGGACCCAGGTCGTGGCGGTGGCCCTCGCGGCCGTGGTCGGTGTGGTTCCGGTGTTCGCGCAGCTCAGCTACGCCCAGGCGGTCCAGGTTGCGCAGACCGCGCCTGTTCTTCCCATCGGTGACGAGATGGACGACGCAGAGCTGGCAGAGGTGGACGGGGAAGTCCTTTTCATCCTTAAACTGGCAAAGGTGGCAAAGCTGGCATTCATGGCAGGAACGGTTGCAGCGACCAGCGTGCAGAAGGGATGCCAGCGAGCATCCGAGGCAGTTACATCCCTGACCTTGAGAGGCGTGAGCTCTGCAGAACAGGCTGTGATGATGGCTCAGCAGCACCCGCTGGCCACCAGGATGGCAGGAAGCAGCGTGGCAAGCGCAGTGACGACCGCGGCCAACGGAGGGAGCCTTCAGGACGTGGTCGTGGCGGCAGCCTCGGGCGCGCTTGGAGGCCTTGCTGGCCATGGAGTAGGGAAACTCCCCATCGCGCAGCAGAACCCGTTGCCAGTAAGCGCAACGACGGGGTTCGTCACAGGGGCGGGGTTTGAGGCGATCTACCGGGCTTTGGACCCTTCGACACCGGTAACCCTGCGGGACGTGGCTGTGGCTGGATTTGGTGGCGCCGTAGGAAGCCTGGGTGTTGACGGGCTCATTGACGGGCTCATCATCCGCGGCATCCGCAGGGGGCGCTAGAGGACCCTCATGCTGAGAAGATTTCTGCGGCGGCACGCCGGCGTGGCCTTGGGCTTCAGCGCCGCCATGACCTGGGGCATCGTGTTCAGACTGGTTCCGCGACCACAGGACCCCTGGGGGTTTCAGTTGCTGCGAGCGCTCATGGTCTTCTCCGTCCTGTTCTTCAGTCAGCTCGGAATTAGCGCCTTGGTCGACCCAGAGGTGGGCGCGAACCTGCGGGAGAAGCTGAAGCATTTGCAGGCGAGGCTGGAGAGCCGACAAGCCCGACATAAGGCGCGTCGCGAGCTTCTGGAGCGGAAAGACGCGGAGGCGAGAAGACGCCTGAAGGAAGCATGGCGGGAGCTGAAGGGGGAGAAAACGACGAAACCGTGACAGGGAGCGCCAGGATGAAGCCGATTGGCCCACTGCTCAAGGACAACGCACGGTTCGCCACGACCCTTACCCCGTGGATCTTCGTCGTGCTGGGGATCCTTGGGAAGGTTGACTTCTCAGAGCGCTGGGGGCTGGTCGGGCGACTGGCGATTGCGTGGGGGGCGGCCGCGCTTGTCGGCATACTGTTCGACATCGTGATCTACGCCCTGGAAGAGAGGCTGAAGCGGAAGAAAGCAGAGCAACAGGCCGATCGGGGATCTGGGACCTAGGGCTCGCCGCTGCGGCACGCGGGGACGGCCCAAAAGAGGGAGGGGAGTTGGCGGAACTGCTCTTGCTCGTGGAACTCCTGTTCCAGCCC
>CAKZTQ010000012.1 GCA_937921735.1 uncultured archaeon | reverse complement strand
CACCTCCAAAAAACGCGCATATGCCTCCTAGGGACTGGGCTATGCCGTTAAGCGCTTAACAGCCCAGCCGGGGCCAGGTCTTGGACGCCCCGCTCAGCCCTAGGCTTGGAAAAATGGGGGAGCTCAGCCACCTTGCCGGTTTTCCCTAACCTTCCGCATGGCCTCCTTGAACTTCTCGCGCTGCAGGTACTCGTAGACTAGGCGCATGACGAGCTCCCTCGCCCAGCCGCTGACGCTGCGCCCGACGCTGTAAGCGTCCTCCCTCAGCAGCTCGTACTCCTCGTCCGAGAGCCTCACTGTGAGGATCCTGCTGCGCTTCGGCAGGATCACGAGCACGGGTTCCGGGTTCGGGACGTCTTTCCCGTCTATTTCCGCAACCCTCGGGAGCCTCTTGTAGCCGCCTTCAACCTTGACCTTTCTGACAAGACCAAGGGCCTCCGGCCAGCTCATCCTCAGCGGGACGATCGCCTGATCTATCCCCTGGAAGAAGGCGTATTGGTCGTCCTCGCCCACCTTTTTGAGGTGGAAGGAAAACCGGTCCTCAAACCGTTTCGGAACTTTCACCAAGTAAGGCATTTTTCATCCCTTTCTCGCAAGTATAGCGCTCAGCATTATGCCTGAGGACTTTGATCACAACTCCTTCCGCTTTGCCAAGGCTCTGAGCAAGTATTCTCGAAAGAAATTTTGCGGGGACATGTTTTCAGCTTTAGCACATTCTTTCAGTGCCGCATATTCATCTTCTGACATTCTGACTGGAAAGAAGCGATTTCTGTATGGGATAATGTAAAGGTTTGAACCCTTTCTGATTTTCCGCCCACCCTCGACGGATATAGTCTTACAGAACTTAACGAACTCACGGTAGTTTAGTCGAAGGGCTTTCATATTAAAAGTCAGTCCAAAGACACCGTGATATACCACATACGAGTCATCTCTCACCTTAACCTGATAGCCCAAGCTTCTCATTCCTGCATCGAAATCTCGGTTTATCGGTGCTTTTATCAACAATTTCATCCCTCCTGTATCACGAAACATGCGTTTTTTCCTGTTTTTGTGATATAAACAATAACGTCTGTATCACAAAAACCTTCTTTTAGGCATTTTTTGTGATACAGATTTTGTCATTCGTATTACAAAGGTTGCCTTCAAGTTATAATGCGCTAACGGGAAGAGAAGTATCTGGCAAACTTATTGCCCGGCCACTTTTCTGGATTCCGTTTGACGTCTTGGAGGCTGGGCACGCATTTCGGTATGACGTTCGGCGCATATCTTTCCCATCTCCGGTTATCGAGGAGGTAGCCGTCCGGCAGGTCGCGGTGGGTTACCGCGTACCCGCCGTTAAAGTGGTTTCTGGACTGCCAGTGGTAGAGCGGCGCAAGGCCTTTTTCGCGGAACTTCCGGAGGAGCTGTTCCCCTTCGACGCTTTCATCTATGTAAGCGTAAGCGCCTACGATGTAGCAGTAGGAGCTTGCGTACTTCAGCTTTAGCCCGCCGTTTGGCAGCTCGTAGAAGGCTGCGTGCTGCGTTTTAACCCATTCACCATCAAATTCGACGAACTTGTTGCCGAACTCCTCCCGCATGTAGAACGGCCGCTTTTCCCGGAGCTCCTGCATTAGCGGCGGGGCCGCGTAGATCGTCGCGCCAGTCACGGCTGGGAGCTCGTCGAGGTGTATCTGCGATACGAAGAACGTCTCAGGGTTTCCGAGACCGCAAACCCCGAACGCAATGTTCTCGGGAAAGGATGGTTTGGAAAACTGTTCAGTCATGGAAAATCACCCCTCCGCAGTTTAGCCTCCCCACTTCGCCAGGCTGCAGGTTCACCTCACAGCCTGCCCCCGGCCCGCCGACGCGGAGGCGCGGGGCCGGATCAAAAAAGACGGCTGGACGGCACTTAAAAATGCAGAGGCGGAAACTTTTTAGGCATCGTCTATGGCGATATGGCGATATGACGATCGCGATTGAAAACGTGATTCTGCTAGCGACGTTCCCGCACGGTTTAGAACTTGACGCTGTAGCGGCGGCGCTCCCGACCGCCAAATGGCAGTCCGGAAAGTTTCCAGGTCTGGTTTACGAGTTCGCAAGGCCGGCGGTCACACTATTGATGTTCAGCTCGGGAAAGATCATCTGCACGGGGGCAAAATCCAGGGATGAGGCTGAAAGGGCCATTAGGAAGCTCGTTGAAATGCTGCGGACCGGGGGCGTGGCGGTTGAGGAGCCTGAAATATCAGTCGAAAACATCGTAGTCTCATCCGAGCTCGGCTTCAGTCTCAACCTGGAGCGACTGGCAGCGTCCATGGGGCTCGTCTACGAGCCTGAAAGGTTCCCCGGCGCAGTCTACAAGTCAAAGGGGAAAACCGTCCTCATCTTCCCATCAGGCAGAATCGTATGTATGGGATCGAAGTCCGAGAAAGAGGCGCGAGAGATTGTGGAGGAGCTCCGAGCCTCGCTGAGTTCGTGCCGTGAAACTGCTTAGCCCTAGGCTTAAGAGAAAAAGGTTGGAGAGAGTTTAACAGAGTCTAGCATCTTCTTCACGTAGCGACTTCCCGCAGATAGAGTTAAAGGCTGTACGGCGGGGCCACTCCAATTAACCGGACTTGTTTTCCATCAACCTG
>CAKZTQ010000011.1 GCA_937921735.1 uncultured archaeon | reverse complement strand
GGAGGTCTCGGTGTACCTAACCCCCGGAATCTTCTGGATCTCGCCGACGACCGACTTCCCGATCGCCTCTAGGTCCTCCGCCTCTATCCTCGCAACTATGTCGAACCTCCCCGTGGTCGCGGCGGCGAATTTGATGCCGGGCAGGGCCTTGACCTTCTTGAGGAGGTCCAAAGCTTTTCCAGGATCGGTCCTGATGTAGACTATCGCCTGCATCCTACCACCTCGAAGATCAATTGCGCTCGCCCTTTTAATGAGTTTATCCTCGCGTTAGGGGCGTAGAGTTATCGACCCAAAGGTTTTAAATGAACGAGGAAAAACAAGCTCGGAGGAGGGGCGTGAGGATAAAACTGAGCCGCTGCAAGTTCAGAAGCTTGGGCAACCCCTTCAGGATAAGGGTGGAGATAGGTAGGTTTAGGTTGCACCACGGATACGTCGGGGGAGCGCTGGGGATCTTCGCCGCATTGTTGAATTCCCAGCTGGGGTCGATCGCCGCTCCTCTTTTCGCTATAAACGGATTTTTGTTCCTGGACGATCTCTGCGCGCATCTCAGGAATTGGCTGAAGGGCGTAAAGGATTGACCATCTCGACAGGGTAAAATCCACCTAGGTTAATATCGGTCACGATGAGCGGACGGAAGCTATCGAGGGGCAAGAGAATTGTTGTTGCTATTGTGGCGATAGCTGCGGTCCTCGCCGTATGTCTGCCTTGGGCCCTCGCCCGGCGCCAAGTGACGGCTAAAATCGAGGTGCTCTCGATCCAGCTCCCCGACTCCTCCATCGCGGGTCAGCCGATGGTGGCCTCCGTGAGGGTCAGAAACCCTGGTAAGGCCACGTTGACCTACAAGCTGGCGCTGACCGTCGATGGTGAAATGGTCGACGTGCAGGAAGTGGTGCTCGCAGGGGGCCAGACCAAGACGGTCGACTTCACCCTAGTGCTGGAGGTGGAGGGCACTCACGAGATCGGGGCGGACGGGCTCGTTAGGGACATCACCGTTCGCGTCCCCAAGCCCCCGACGTTCGAGTTATCCAACTTAAAGATCGAGCCGAGCGAGGTGGAGGTGGGCGGGTCGGTCACGGTATCGCTCGAGGTGAAGAACGCCGGCGAGCTGGAGGGCTCGTACGCGGTGGTCCTGAAGATAAACGGGAGGGTCGTCGACAACAAGGTGGTCGTGCTCGCGGGCGGGGCGGCCGAGAGGGTATCGTTCACCCTGCGCGAGAAAAACGCCGGGACTTACGTGGTCGAGGTGGGCGGGCTATCCGGTTCCTTCGTGGTGAAACCAGCGCTAAAGCCGTGGTACGAAGCAAGCGGCACCGTCACCGCCGTCTACGATGGCGATACCATCGCGGTCTACCTGACCTGGGTCCACGAGTCCATAACCGGCGTCTACGCGGCTAGGACCGAAAGCGTGAGGTTCTCGGGCGGCATAGATGCCCCGGAGCTGGGCAACCCTGGAGGCTACCAAGCTAGGGACTTCATCGTCGGCCTCTGCCCGCCGGGGTCGCACGTCTACCTAGACTTGGACGACTACGCCACGGGGAAGGGGCCCTATCGCGACATATACGGCAGGCTCCTGGCGGTGATCTACGTGAAGCTCGGCGAGAGCTGGGTAAACATCAACGCCGAGCTCCTCAGGTGGGGGATGCAGGCCTATCCCGCCCACAACTGGTTGAAGTACACCTATTTTGCGTCCGAGTTCGATCCCTACGAGTGGCTGGAGGAAAATTATCCATACGTGCGGAGATAGGGCAGAATTCAACTCAAGTCTATCCGAACATCACTTCTGGCTTGGGCGGCGCCTTGACGACGGCCAAGACCTTGGAGATCGCCTTCACGAAGTCCGCCTGCGTGACCTGCTCGTCTCCCCTGCGGATCGCGAACATGCCCGCCTCCGTGCAAATGGCTTTGATGTCGGCGCCGGTTGCCCCCTCCGTCTCCTTCGCCAGCAAGTCCAGGTTCACGTCATCCGCTAGGTTCATGCCCCTCACGTGTATCCTGAAGATCGCTGCCCTCGCGGCCTCGTTGGGCATCGGGAACTGGATGAGCCTGTCGAAGCGCCCTGGTCTGAGCAGCGCCGGGTCGAGGATATCGGGCCTGTTGGTCGCCGCCAAGATCTTCACATCGCCGCGCGGGTCGAAGCCATCGATCTCCGCCAGCAACTGCATCATCGTGCGGTGGACCTCGCGATCTCCGCTCGTCGAGGTATCCATCCTGCGAGCTCCTATGGCGTCTATCTCGTCTATGAAGACTATGCTGGGTGCCCTCTCCCTCGCCAACTCGAACATCTCGCGCACCATCCTAGCGCCTTCGCCGATGTACTTCTGCACCAGCTCGGAGCCTATGACTCGGATGAACGTCGCCTTGGTCTCGTGCGCGACCGCTCTGGCGAGCAGGGTCTTACCCGTGCCCGGCGGGCCGTAGAGGAGCACGCCGCGAGGTGGCTCGATGCCTACCTTCTTGAACAGATCCGGCCTCAGGAGGGGCAGCTCCACCGTCTCCCGTATCTCCCGTATCTGCTCGTCGAGTCCCCCTACGTCGTCGTAGGTGACGTTAGGAGCCTCCTCGATCTCCATCCCCAAGACCATCGGATCCTTCTTCGAGGGCAGCACCTCCATGATGCTAAAGGTGCGCTGGTTAAGGGCCACCCTCGCCCCCGGTTTTAAATCTTCTGGGGAGATGAATTGCGAAACGCTCACCACAAAATGTGGCCCAGTGCTGCTGCGGACTATCGCCCTACCGTCCGGTAAGACATCGAGCAAGGTGGCGGCGATCAAGGGCGGAGCTCGCAGGCGCTCGAATTCCATGCGCAGGCTGTGGAGCTCACGCTGGATGCGGGCGTACTCGCCCTCGAGCGAGCGCTTCTCGTGCTCAAGGTTGCGGACGCGCTGCTCCAAGTTTTTGATGTAATCCATCACGTAAGTATCCTCGTGCGCTGGCTCCTTAGCCTTGGAAGCATTTGCCATCAGAGGTCCTCCAAACAATGATGAGGGGGACTTTGATATAAGCTTTCAGTAGAAATAAACCTCCGTCCTGTAAAACACAACCACGGTGCTTCGATGGAGTGCGAGGTCTGCGGTCTGGAGATAACAGGGGAACCGCGCAGGGTTTTAATCGATGGCGTCGTGATGCTGGTCTGCGAGCGGTGCTCGAGCATGGGGCGCAAGCTCGGGGAAGTCGAGCACAAGCTTACCATCGAACCTTGGTTCGACATGCCCGAGCTCGCGGAGGATTATCCGAAGCGCATAAGGCAAGCTCGCGAGAAACTAGGGCTGACGCAGGAGGAACTAGCGAAGCGTTTGTCCGAACGCGTTTCGGTGGTGAAAAGGTTGGAGGCGGGTACCCTCGTGCCGGATGAGCAACTTGTAAAAAAGATCCGTCGCGTGCTGGGCATCGAGCTGATAGAATGAACTGGCGCCATGGCTCTCGATAATTAAACGCGAGACGGACGATATCGTTTTTGAGCTTGGTCATCCAAATAATATCGATGCGCGTCGTGTTGGCGGAGCGCCGGGAGTTCGGCGAAAGCTCTAAATTGGATGAACTGGCGGCCCTAGCGAGGACGCTCGATTATGAAATCGTCGGCGCTCTCCAACAGGTGCGCGAGCCTGATCCGGCCTACCAAATAGGGAGGGGTAAGGCCCAGGAACTTGCGGAGCTCGTCAAGAGGACAGGGGCTGAGCGGGTGATATTTTATAACCAGCTCACGCCGTCCCAAGCCTTTAAGCTCTCGCAATTGCTGGGCGTCGAAGTTATCGACAGGTTCCAGCTGATACTGGAGATCTTCGCCATGCGCGCCGGCTCTCCCGAGGCTAAGCTCCAGGTGGAGTACGCGAAGCTAGCGTATGAGTTGCCTAGGATCAGGGAGAGGGTTCGGGCGCTGATGTCGCCGGAGCAACCTGGTCTCCGCGGCGGCGGCGAGTACGAGGTGGACGTGTACTACGATATGATCAAGCGGCGCATGGCCAACCTCAGACGAAAGCTCGCGGCGATAGCGAAGTCTAGAGAACAGCGGCGAAAGTTGAGGAGGAGGCGGGGCTTTAAGCTCGTGGCGATAGCTGGCTATACGAACGCGGGCAAGAGCACGCTGCTGAACGCCCTGACCGCCGGGAAGGCGGAGGTAGACGACATGTTGTTCACCACGCTTACCCCCCGCACCCGCGCGGTGAGGTCGAGCAAGATCATCCTCCTCACCGATACGGTCGGCTTCATCGATGGCCTACCCCCTTGGCTCATAGAGGCCTTCAAGGCCACGCTCGAGGAGATATACCTCGCGGAGCTGGTAGTGCTTGTCGTCGATATCTCCGAACCCATGCACGAGATATTGAGGAAGTTACAAACCTCGCGCGAGATACTGTCAGAACATCCCATGAAAGTTGTAGTGGCCCTCAATAAGATCGACCTGCTCCAGCCACAAGAGTTGGAGCGCAGGGTAAGGATCCTCCGCGAGATCGCGCTGCCGGTCGTGCCCATCTCGGCCAAGCTCGGCACCAACTTGGATGTTTTGCTCGATTCGATTCGAGCGGAGATTTTCGACGGTGGGGCGGCCTAGGGTGATCGGAGTTGCCCAAGATCGTCGTCCTGCGCATGGGCCATCGACCTCAAAGGGATAAGAGGATCACGACACACGTTGCCTTGGTCGCTAGGGCATTCGGCGCGGATGGGTTGATACTCGCGGACGTGAGGGACGAGCGTGTAGAGCGGAGCGTGCGCAAGGTGGTCGAACTTTGGGGCGGGGACTTCTTCATCCAAAGCGGTATACCTTGGCGGAAAGCCGTGGACGAATGGCAAGCGAAAGGCGGGATGGTGGTCCACCTCACCATGTACGGCCTGCCGCTCGACGATGTCCTTCCGAGGTTAGGGGGGAAGGACTTGCTGGTCGCAATTGGGGCGGAAAAGGTACCGGGGGAAATCTTCGAGTTGGCCGACCTCAACGTCGCCGTCGGCAACCAACCGCACTCCGAGGTTGCAGCGCTGGCGATCTTGCTCGATAGGATCTTTAGGGGCACCGAGCTCAAGAAGCAGTTCGATGGCGCAAAACTCAGGATAATTCCGATGAAAAAGGGGAAAAATGTCCAAAGGCTGGCGTGAATGGGGATAGGCACTTTAAACCGGTGGTATGCTTTTTAGGGGTTCCAATAAATATTTATTTGAAGTTAAACAGAATTTCAACCTGCTTATTGGGGGGAAATCCAGTGGACCGAGGGAAGATACTGGAAGACCCAGTTTTTAAAGAGATCTTGCTCAGGGTCGCGGGCGAAAATGGCTATGAGGTAGCCGCCGCTTTGGCCAAGGGAGAAGCCACCGACGAGGAGCTGGCAAAACGAACTGGCATACGCATAAACCTAGTCAGGAGGATACTGTACGACTTATACGAGAACCGCGTGGTCAGCTATCGAAGAATACGGGATGAGGACAGTGGGTGGTACATATACTACTGGCGTATTGAACCGGAGAGGGCTTTAGAATACCTCACGAACAACAGGCGCCTATTGCTTCAAAAACTTCAAGAGCGACTCGAGCAGGAACGGGCGACGATGTACTTCAGCTGCAGCAAGGGTTGCGTTAAGCTATCCTTCGACGACGCGACGGAAAACGATTTCAAGTGCCCCCAGTGCGGGGAAAAGCTGGAGTACTTCGACAACAGCAGCATAATCAACGCGCTCGAGCGCCAGATAGAGAATCTAAAGCAGAACCTGACGGAGAGCTAAGGTTGAGGTTTTCCCGCCTCGAGTCATTTTGATGTCCAACTAGGGCCAAGTTTACACGTTTTCCAGAGAGGTCTGGGCCCCATGTCGATCACCGATGCAAATCGGGCAAAGGCTTAGTCGTCGGGTCAAGGACTTTTAAAGCGCGCGCCGCAGTATCGATGGTGGCGAGGATGAACCGCGACGAGGCCTTGGAGCTCCTGCGTAACGTGGGCTGCTCGAGGCGGGTGATCCGGCACTGCCTAACGGTGGCGCGAAAGGCGCTGGAGATCGCCGAACGGATTAAAGCCTGCGGCCACAGCGTGGACCTGAGATTGGTGGAGCTCGGCGCCCTGCTACACGACATAGGGCGAGCGGTAACGCACGATATCCCGCACGGCGTCGAGGGAGGTAGGATACTAAGGGAAAGGGGGTTGGAGGAGCTCGCTCGCTTTGCGGAGCGTCACCTCGGTGCGGGCATCCCGGCAAAGGAGGCCGAGGAACTTGGCCTCCCCAAGCGCGATTACCTCCCCATCTCGCTGGAGGAGAAGATCGTCACCTACGCGGATAAGTTGGTGGCCGGCTCCGGCGAGATCTCCTATGAGGAGGCGAGGGCCCAGCTCGAGGCCTCACTCGGGCGGGGGCACCCAGCCCTCAAGCGCCTCGACGCCCTCCACGAGGAGATCACCAAGTTGCAAAAAGGGCACTAGACCTCTCCCTCGAGGTCGACGGGGATGTATCCCAATCTCTCCTGCAGATATCTTGCCACCTCCGGTAACTCCTGCGATAGCCTACCCCCGTCCATCACCGCCACCCTGCCCCCAAGTCCTAGCGCCGCTTCGAAGTCGTGGGTAACGTGGATCATGGTGGTCCCCGTCTGCTCGTGGATCCTCATCAACTCCCCCCGCAGCCTAGCCTTGGCCACCGAATCCAGCCTCGCGAAGGGCTCATCGAGCAGCAAAACGTGGGGCTTAATCGCCAAGGCCCTCGCGATGGCGACCAATTGCTTCTGCCCTTCGCTCAACTGCTCGACGCGCCGGCTCGAGAGCTCGGGTAGGCCTACCAACTCAAGCACTTCCCTCACCCTCTCACCAACGTCCGAGAGCCCCCTAACCTTAAGCCCGAAGGCGACATTCTCGGCGACGTTCAGGTGCGGGAACAACTTGTAGTCCTGCGGCACGTAGCCAAGGTTCCTTTTCTCCGGGGGCAACCTGCTTATGTCCCTCCCGTCTATTTTTATCCTTCCGCTGTCGGGCGTGTAGATGCCGGCGATGCACTTCAAGAGCGTGGTCTTGCCGCTGCCTATGGGCCCGAGGATCACCAGGTGCTCCCCCCTGCCCACGCGAAGGTTGACGTCGACGAGGGCGAAGTTACCCAATCGCAGGTTAAGATCCTCGACCGAGATCATATGATTGGCCACCTCTCCCCAAACCTCTGGATGAGGAACAATGCCGCCAAGCTGACCACGGCCAGCACGATGATCAACACGGACATCTTAACCACATCCGCCGCTTGGAGGCTGAGGTAGATGGCGATAGGCAGGGTTTCCGTCTTCATCCTAGTTGCCCCGGCCAGCATCACGGTGGCGCCGAATTCCCCCACCGCTCTCACCCAAGAGATGGCGATCGTGGTCAGAAGCCCTCCCCTAGCGAGGTGCAGCGTCACCCTGCGGAAGGCCTGAAATCTCGTGCAGCCCAGCGTCCTCGCCACCGCCTCGTACTCCTCGTCTATGCTATCGAAGGTCGCCTTCAGGATCTTGGTCGCTAGAGCGCTGATGACGGCGAACTGAGCCAAGACAATACCCGGTACCTCGAAGACGAACTTTGACGAAAAGATCTTCCCCACTGGCGTGCCGAAGAAGATCAAAAGGGCTGCCCCAAGTGCCACCGGAGGTAGACCGATGGGGAGATAAAGAAGGAGGTCGATCGCCCCTTTCCCGCGAAAGCTGAACCTGGACAGGGCATAGGCGGCGGGGACCGCGAAGAACATACAGGCTACTGTGGCGATGGTCGCGGTGGCTAAGCTCAGCTGAATGGAGAACTGCACTTCCTTCGAGAGCAGAGAGGAGAGGAACTCGCGGGGGCTTGCGTAGAGGAGCACCGAAAGCAACACGGCGCTGAAGAAGAGGGAGAGAGCTAGGAGAGAAGCGAGAGCCAGAATGCTGAAGGACCTATTCCCGTCCAATTTCATCGCTCACCACCTTAGGCACGTCCGCACGAGGCGCATATCCTCTAGCCTCCTCCTCCGCGATCAAGTAGCCCGCCTCCTCGAAGCACCTGCGCCCCTTCTGCGAGCTCAGGAAGTCCAAGAATCGCCTCGCGGCGTCGGGGTTCTTGCTGTAGCGCGAGATCGCCGCGGGCACGTAGGCCAGCTTGGGCACCCTCGCGGAGGGCTCAAGGTGGATGATTTCGGTCTCATTAGGGTTCCACGCGTGGAAGACGTCCCACCCTATGACGGCATCCACCACGCCCATGACGGGAAGCGCGGCCAGTTTGGAACAGCTTTCGGCATACATCACGATGTTCGCGCTCACCTCCCCATACAGCCCATTGCACTTCAACACCTCGACCGCGTACTCGCCGACGCAGACCGACTCCGGGTCGGCTATCGCTACCCTAACGCCGGGCCTAGCGAGGTCGCGGAGCTCAGCGATGCCCTTTGGGTTGCCCTTGGGCACGATGACCGCAGGCACGAGGTAGGCTAGTACCCTTACGCTTGAGGGCTCCACTACCCCGAGCTCGATGGCTTTGGTCATGTACTCAGGCGAGCCCGGGATATACAGGTCTCCGCTAGCCGAGAGCACCATCCTCGAAAGCACGTCGCCCGAGCCCCCGAAGTATAACTCGACCCTTATACCGGTCTCCCTCTCGAAAGCTGCCGCTGCGGCCTCAAGCGCGGGTTTAGAAGCGGCGCCGCAGAATGCGACGATTCCCTGCCCGCCCTTGGGGATAAGGAGGTACAGGAGCAACACGCCGGCGATCGTTAACGCGACAATCCCCCAGCTCCTCAAGGCCTCACCCGACGCGGTTCGAAAATTGATATTAAACGGTAAATAAAAAGTGTTTGTAAACCGGAAGTGGTTAACATCAAAAGTTACGTGTAACAAAACTCCGACATTTGTCCGGTCGCACTTTTAAGCAAAAGGATCTGAATCTTTACAGTTGAGTTCATGAAATCGGGGACTCTCCTACGGCTCGCCGGGCTATGTGGCGTCGTCGCCCCGGCGCTGGCCTTTTCGATGATAGCGCTCGCGATCTCTCGCTCGCCGTGGTTCAGCTGGACCGGTAACGCGCTGAGCGACCTAGGGGCCGAGGAACGGTCGGCCCCCCTTTTCAATTCCGGCCTCATCGCCGCCGGCGCCCTTGTCACGTCCTTCGCATTTGGCCTCCGTTTTCCACTCAGGGGGAGGGCGCTGGGCAACGCGGGAGCAATTGTGTTGGCGCTCACCGGTGCAGCGCTATGTGCTGTGGGTATCTTCCCGGAAACGGTCGGCGACATCCATTTCTATGTGTCCGTCGCATTTTTTGCCCTGCTAGTGATATCTCTCTGGCTGTTGGGGGCGGCGCTCGTGCAACTTGGCGAGAGGAGGCTGGGGTCCCTCATCGCCATCGCCGGTGTCTTGGCTGGCATAGTCTGGGTCTTCCCTTGGCCCGCGGTCGCCATCCCGGAGGCGATTGCGGCGCTCGTCGCCTCCGCCTGCTGTGTGGCGCTCAGCGTAAAGCTGCTCCTCGGGGCCAAAGTAGGTGATCGTTTTCCACTCGGCGAGCCCAAGGGGTAAATCCAAAAAAGGCAAAGGGCCTTGGGGGGGCACATGCTTAAGGCGGTTACCTTCGATGTGGGCGGGACGCTTGCTGAGGACGGTCTCGATCTAGGAACTTATCAAAAGAAGTTCTTGGAGTACTTGGCGGACTTGGGCTTTGAGGTGAGCCGGGAGGAATATCAGAGAGCGATGCGCTCGGCCCTCGAAGACCTGAGGAAGACAAGGGAAAGACTTGCGGAAGTAAAATTTGAGGAATTTTACTCCGGAGTTCTAAGGGCGCTTCACGTGCCTCCAAGTCCTCAAGTCATAGAGGGGGTGATGAGGATTTACAGCGAGAACTTCCGGATGGCCCTAAAACCACGGGCCCGCGACGTGCTCTCAGAACTCAAGAAAAACTACGAGCTTGGGATAATCTCGAACTCGATGAGCGGTCTATCGAGGGATTTCCTCGCGAGGGAGGGGCTGCTGGACTACTTCAAGGTCGTCGTGATCTCGCGCGACGTGGGGGTCAGGAAGCCCAGTCCAGAGATCTTCCGCCGCGCGCTTGAGCTGTTGAGCGTCGAGGCGCATGAGGCCGCCCACGTCGGGAACTCGCTAGAAGAAGATGTGGTCGGGGCTAAGGCAGCGGGAATGTGTTCGGTGCTCCTGAGCTCCTCCGTGATCGAGGATGCTGAGGTAGAGCCTGACTTAACCGTACCATCGCTGGACGAGGTGCCGACGGCGATCTCGATCCTGGCCTCGCCCAAGCTCCTGGAGATCAAGACGTCCTTGGGCGACAGGTGCGAGCTCTGCTCCTCCCGAGGGGTCGGCATGTACAAGCTCGACCCAAACGGGGAGGATGACGTAGATAACTTCGTGCTCCTATGCCCCCGCTGCAGGACGGAGAGCTTAAAAGAATGGCAGCCACGCCCGTACAAGCGCGGCAAGTACCGGGCGCTATACCGACGTGCTTGGCTCAAGCTCCACATGCCCAAGCGGGCTTAGCGGGCTAACTTAGGCTTCTCTTGGTCCGAGTCAGCCCGACCGCTGGATCCGTTCGATGATCTCAATCATCCTCTCGAAGGTATGTTTGTCCAGCGGGATGATGCCAGGCGAGGGGCGGCGGAGGTCGCGGAGCCTCAACTGCCCCCTGATCTCGTCGAGGAACACGGGGCGCTTGAACCGCCTGTAGCTCGAGTAATAGGCGAAGAAATTTTTGACGCCTCGGATGAGTTTGCACTCAACCCTGCCCACGTGCGCTTTTGCGAAGATCTGGTCCGTCTCCTTTTGATAGCAGAGCACCCTCGCGCCCCGTCTCACCATCTCATGGTTCGGCGAAGCTTGGGTATAGTGGTAGTACTCACCAGGCTTGTCGCGGTAGTTGGAATGTTCGACGTGCTTGAAGATGAAGTACATTTATAGAAAATTCGGTGCCCGAAGATAAATCATTGCCGCAAAGTGGTTAAGCTATCCACTCGCATTGAAGATCGATGCAGGGGCCGAAATATCTTTGCCTAGTGAAGAACTTGCGGGGTGTCTTATACCGCTCCAAAGGTGTCAAAGCCGCGCGCGAGCTTGAGTGGCTCAGGAGGAAATTTAGATACAGGTGGCTAGCGGTCTCGGAAGGGTTGGGGCTTACCATCGAGTGGAAAAACCTCGTCGTCGTGCCAAAGCTAAGGGATGACCCAGCGATTGATTCGCTCTTTCAGGCATCGAAGTTCGTCTGTCCCTTGATCGTCTTGAAGGAGAGAAGCCTTGGGGATTTTAAGAAGGCAGTGGTCTCCGAACTCAAAACCGAGCAGGAGCTGTCCGACGGAGACATCAAGTTCAACCTAAGGCTGGTCGACTACGCGATAACGGACTTTTACGTAGAATCGATTGAGCTGGGGAAATCCGGCAAGTTAGCCGAGCGCGTGAAGCTGGCCCAAAGGGATCTGAAGAGGTTTTGGAGGATAAAACCCAGCGCCGAGGGGAGGACTGTCGTGGCCTACATCGATCCCTTGCTCCTCGAGAGGCCGGAGGAGGAAACGCTCATGAGCTTGATCCCTTGTTTCGTGATGGATTTGGGGAGGAGAAGGGCTTGATGCTCTACAAATGCACCCGCGGGGTTGGCCGTCAGTACTGTTCTTCCTCCCTCTGGAGGTCAAGCTCGGTCTCCGTCCCGAGCGCACGTTGTATGGCGGCGAACAGTTCAAGCATCCCTTCGTTTTTCAGCGCTGAGACGGGATGGACCCTTCCGGCGAACCCCGCGCCGCGCACGGCCTCGAAAAAACCCATCGATACTTCCCTCTTCAGCTCATGGGCTTCCAGCAACAGATCGTCGACGAGCGCATCATAATCGTCGGTCCATCGAACTGCTCTCTCAAGAAGTTCGGGCTCAAGCATGTCAACCTTCGAGAGCACGTTCAGCTGGGGGAGCGCAAATCTCGCGTAGACGGAGGTGGCCAGCATTAGCATCGAGGTGAAATCGCTAGCCCTCCTCGCGAAGAAGGAATCCATGAGGAACAAGATGGCTGCCCTCTCGCCCAATCCCCTAACTATCCTCACGCCGGTCTCCCTAAAGGCAAAAAGCTCCATCTGACCAGGTGTGTCGACCAGCACGTAGTCTACCCCCCTCGCCTTTACGAGCTCCCTCAGCTCCTGTAGGTGATCTACCATAAGGTCCACGGAGACCACTAGGGCCCCATTGGGGCCCAACCTATAGGTTCGCATCACTTCCTGCAGCGAGATGCGTGTCCTGATGTCTATCTCAGGCGTATAAGGAAGCCACTCGGCGCCGGGGTCTAGGTTCATGACGAGATGGTTTACTTCCTGAGCGGAGAGCTGGGTAGCCAAGGCATCAGCGAGCGTGGACTTCCCGCACCCTGCCGGTCCTAGCAAGTAGATGAAGTTCGTCATATCCAATCCAGCTGTCAATCAAATTTTAATTTAGATGCAGCTCGCTTTTAAAAGGTGCCAAATCGCTCGCGTGAACGAGGCCGGCGAGTCGATCGATGATTGAATTGGGCAAAGAATCATCAATCTTCGCGCTTGACCTCGACTTTTATCTCCCTCGCCATCTTGACGCCAAGTCCGCCTATTTTAGCACCAGCCGATGCCACGAAGAGCATCAAAATCGTCCAGAGCCCCATGTTTATGACTTTGCTGGCCTGATCGCCGGCGATCAGGAGGACCTCCTCGCGGGGCTGACCCTCGCCGGAAGGTATCGGGATCTTGACGTCGTTCAGCCTGATGACGGACGGCGGGGAGCTGCCCCCGGTGAAGACGTTGTACATCGAACGGACGGATAAAGCTATTATGATTAGCCCAACAGCGAGCAACGCGTAACCAACGACCTTGTCCATCCTCACCTTCTTAAGTTGCGTCCGATCACCTCCATCGGAAATCTATACCTAGTGATTTAAACCTGCCTTTGCCGGGGGAAGCTTAAAAGCTTAGCCGAGAATCCGAATTGGGGTAGACGTGAGCTTGAAGGTGGAGCGAGAGCTCAGGAGACGTTTTCCGGATATCTGCGCTTTAGTCGGCCGGGTGAACGGGGTAAAGGTGGGTAGAAGTGAAGAGCGGCTGAAGAGGTTCGCCGAGGGGATCTACGATGAAGTCAGACGGAGCTACAAGCTGGAGTCGCTGAAGGACGTGCCGATATTCAGGACCTACCGTGACTTCTTCTGGCGCGCGGGCATAGACCCGACCAAAGTCAGACCCGCTGCCGAGGCGTTGATAAGACGGGTCCTAGCTGGTAAGCCGATACCCAGCGTGAACAACGTCGTGGACGCCTACAACTTGGCCTCGATCAAGACCTGCATCGCACTCGCCGCCTTCGACGAGGAGCAGCTCAAGGGGGAGCTCACCTTGCGGTTCGCGAGGGAGGGCGAGGAGTTCCTCGGCATAGGGATGAGGAAGCCGATGAGGCTAGGCGGCGGCGAAGTTGTCGTGGCCGATGAGGAGAAGCTCGTGGCGATATACCCATACCGCGATTCCGACTTGAGCAAGGTGGTCGAATCCACTAAAAACGTCCTGCTCCTCGTCTGCGGGGTGCCGGGCATCGGGTGGGACTTGCTAGCGCGAGCTGGCGAAGTTGCTTTGGGGTACATAACGGAGTTTTGCGGGGGCGAGGCGAGGCACGAGTGGTAATGCCGCAGCCTCATGGGTCCGTTATCAGCTCTGGTGGGCCCGGGGGGATTTGAACCCCCGATCTCCACCTTTCCCAACGAGCTGTAAGGGTGGCGTTTGTTAAGGGCTTGGCCCTCCTTAACCGCTAGACCACGGGCCCATGCTTAATTCCGAGGTAAAGGATAAAAAAGTCATCCCAACACCATCAACACCTCAAGCGCCACGATGGCAGCGATGAGGATCATCATCAGAAATTCCATCGTGGTGGCGCGGTGCACGTCGATGCGCTCCATGGCCATGGCGTATAACTCCTGAAGCCTGTCGAGCTTTTTGTCGACGAGCGCCAGCCAGTCGGCTATCCTGAAGCGTTCAGAGGCTAGCCGATAAAGCTTGCCTAGGTACCACTCCCCCGTGAACTTGGTGATGTTGCGCATGTCCTCGACCAGGTCCAGGATCTCGACCCTGAGCTCGGCGAGATCGCTCGCCGCCTTGGAGAGTTCCCTATAATGGCGGCTACCCCAGCTTATCCCCATCTTCGGCCCACGGAAGACCCCACGAAGGGAACCATAGGCTCGCTCGAGGCGCTGATCCAACAGCCTGTCATAGGTCTTGAGCTCAAGCAATTGGATCTTGGCTAGCTCGATCATGTGCACGAATTCATCGAGGTAGTCGACGGCGCCGCTTATCAGCGTCGCGTACCAATCGATGAACATGATGTCGTCGTCGGAATAGGTAAGATAACACTTCAGCGCATCCTCCGTCTCCTTGTCGCTTAGGGAGGCCCATTCCCTTTCGCCTCTAAGCAAGCCGGCCGTCTGCTTCGGGAACTTGGTTAGGAAGTCCTGAGCCCCAAGCGGCGGGTCGGACTCGGCGATGAGGATTAGGGTGTAGACCTCCGGGCGCTCGAACGGCGGGTAGGGGTACACTATAGCTGGTTCGATCTTTCGCCTTAGGTCCTCAAACAGGGAGCGCGGTATTTCGTCGAAGTCGAGCTCCTTGCCGGCGACCTTCACCTTGCGCTCGTTAAGCCCCACCAGCTTTATCACGCTGTCCAAGCTCGCGTCTCTGAACTCGACGTTGGCGTAGATGCCTATGACGCCTATGGGGAACACGTGGCCCTCGAGCGTGACCTTGTGCCCATCTATCTTTTGGGCCCCCAAGTCTACATCTAGGGGACGAAGACCGACCTCCTCGTACTTGGGGGCCAAGATCCTCGCGCCCCTAGCCCTACGCCTCTCTATGATGTTTAGATTCTCCCTGGGGATCCTACCGAGCTCTACGTCGCCGCCCACGTCGTAGAAGTACTGGAATATCACCCGACCCGTCAGCGAGGGTATCTTCTCCGGCATGTGGATCCGCGCAAACTTAGATCGGCGGGGTTAAAAAACTGGCGCGAGGCCCTTGGGTCTGCGGAAGTGTTCGAGGATTCAGGACTAAATACGGATGAAAAATACCGCTTTTTAAGGGGCTGGATCAAGTTATAACCAGCCGATACTCGGCGAGGAGATGGATGGAGGCGAGATTGAATTCGGTGGAACTCATCTCCGCCGCGTTCTACTGCTTTCCAGACTTGAGTTTCCTCCCGGCTCTCCTTTACTTGGCTGGGACCCTCCTCCCCGACGCCGATTGGCTGTTGGAAAGGGTACTGCTCAGAAGGGCCAAGTCCCTTATCTCAAGGAGGACGCAAGAGTTTGGGTTCAGGAGGGGGTTCTACAAGGCAATGTTTCACAACCTTTGGGCTCTCGTGGCCTTCTCGGTCACCGTCTCCGTACTGGTGCCCGGCCCTCGCTCGCTGGTAATCTTCTTCCTCTTGGGGTATCTGAGCCACCTGTTCATAGATTCCTTAACTAGGTTCGGCATCTTCTGGCTTTGGCCGTTCGGCTACGCGATCGGGCGGGAGCGATTTTACAGCAATGGACCGATCTTCACGGGTGACAGGATAGAATCCGCCCTACATGCCGCTGTCGTCGGGCCCGCTTGCCTCGCGATCTTGCTCAGGCTCTGCCTCGCGTGACACCTCAGAGGCTCGCTTTGATGCCGGTCAACATGAACTCCACCGCGACCGCCACGAGGAGGAGGCCCATCACCCTCGAGACGATTTCCAGCCCGTACCTTCCTAGCAACCTGCTGATGTAGCGGGAGCACCACAGGATGAACCAACTTGCAAGAAGGGACGCGATCGAAGCCACGGAGGTTACGAGATATCCATATTCTTGGACGAGTATCATCGTGGTCACGATGACCCCTGGACCGGTGAGCAGGGGCGTGCCGATCAAGGAGATTGCGGGGGAATATTTGAGCCCGTACTTGGCCGGCGATAGGCCCAACACTATCTCGATTCCCAATATCATCAGCAGTATCCCGCCCGCGATCTTCAGCGAATGGAAGTTTATGCCGAACGCCGAGAGGATAGCCCGCCCGAAAAATAGGAACGCGAACAGTACGATCGCCGCCGTGCCTACCGCGTGAGAAGCCGCGAGTGCCTTTTGCCCCTCGCCCATGTCCTTGGTCAAGGAGATGAAGATGGGGAGGCTCGTAAACGGGCTCATTATCACGAAGAGCGAGAGCGACGACTTCACTATCTCATCCATCATGGGCATCAAGCTAAATTTATCGGGGAGAGCTTAAAGCTGGGGTGTTAGCGATAACGCGGCCTCACTTGACGCGGACGTGAGGATATTTCTCCCTGAGCTCCCTATCTATCAGACCTATCCCGAGCAGATTCCCCAGCTGCTGGATGGTAATTATCTTGTCCGGGTCCTCGAGATCCACCCTTGGGCCCTTCCCCCGTTGCTCCAGCAGGCGATAGAGGTGGCCCCCCAGCTGACGCTCCATCTCTTTGCTGGAGATGAGGCCCTTGAACCCCCTTCGCTCGAACCTCACGCAGAAGGTCTCTCCCGCCTCGATCCTGTCCGCGAAAGGCTCCAGCCTTCTCTTCAGCTCATCGAGCAAATTCTCGGGCGATGCATAGAAGGTCTCCTCCAGCGGGATCACCCTGCTCAGCGAGAAGGGCATCCTCCCGCTCAGCGCCTCCAGGAAAGCACCTAGCTCCCCGACCCTGCCCAACAGCAGGCTCCTGAAGCCCACCGTGGTGAACTCGCCCAGGCCACGCAGCTCCTCCAGCAGCCTGCGCTCCTCGCCCTCGTAGCTCACCAAGACGACGTTCCATCCCTCCGTTGCTTTGCTGGTCGGCATTGGTATCACCTGAGCGGCCAGGTAACCGTGAACTCAGTTCCCTTTCACTTCTTCATTGGCTTAATAAAAACGAATTTCGTGAACGCCGGGGGTGGGATTTGAACCCACGAAGCGCTTACGCGCAAAGGGGTTAGCAACCCCTCGCCTTGCCTGGCTGGGCCACCCCGGCGGAGGCGGCGAGCGCGCGCGAGGTGGACGCCTTCCCCGCGCGGCGATGGCCGGTCCCAAGCTCCGTCCCGTTTGCCGCCAGCGCCGCACGTCCTGCCTACCCTTGCTGACTTCCGCCCCTGGGGGATTCGGCAGGCGAAGGCAGTTCGCCTCAGCCCTCCGGCCAAGGCCCCACCACCGCCGACCCAGCGGGACGGGACTTCCACGCCGGCGACCGGGTCGACGCGCGGTTCCGAGCGCCGCCCTCGAGCTTCGGCCCAGCATGTAGCGGATTTCTGGTACAGGGGACCGCTAACCCCCCGCCTAGCTCGCCGCCGATTAACCTCTCGACGTCAGCAAATAAGCCTTTTTCGCCGCTTGGAAAGTCCAAGTTGCTTCAGAAGCTCACATGCCTTACATATGTTCGTCGAGGTGGGCTCGCCGCATAGCTCACACATCTTTACTTCAAACCGCGGCGTGCATCGCGTGAGCTCAGGCTTCAGCCTGTCGAACATGCGCAGGATCATGAACTTCGTGTTCGGGTGGTTTGCCTCGAGCTTGTTGAGAAAATCCCTGATCTCAATGTGAATGCCGCCCGCGTAGGGACATGTGTCGAGGTGGACCTTCAGCCCTCGGAGTAGGGCGTAGAGGGCTATCTCCTTCTCCGGGATCTCGCGAAGGGGCTTTATACGCGGCACGAAGCCCTCCCGCGGCGAATAGATTGGCCCTAGGCGATGTAGCCTCGAGAGGTCTGCCCTCACGTAGTTGAGCATTATCGCTTGTACCTCATCGTCTAAGTTGTGCGCCGTGGCCAGCTTGTCCGCACCTAGCTCCCGCGCGGCTTGGTTCAGCAGCGAGCGGCGCATCACGCCGCAGTAAGTGCAGGGGTTGAGGCCGGTGCGGCGACGCCTCGCAAGTTGGACGATCCGATCAAGCGTCGCCCCAAACGCGTCTCGAAAACTCACGACGAAGTGCTCTACCCCCAGCAATTCCGCGTTCTCCCTTGCTATCGGCAGGCTGCGGTCGCGGTAGCCCTTTATTCCCTCGTCTACCGTTATCGCCACCAACTTACAATTCCTCCAGCGGCAGTAGTCCGCCAATAGGTGGAGGCATACGATGCTGTCCTTGCCCCCCGAGATCGCCACGGCCACCCTCTCGCCGGGCGACAAGAGCTTGTGCTCCGAGATCGCCCTGCGAAACCTGCTCTCGACGCTCTTCGCCAGACACCTATCGCAGAGCAAAACGCCTGCGTAACGCCTATCGTAGACCGCCCTTCGCCCGCAAAGGCTGCACTTAAGCACTCAACCACCGGTGACGACGGGGATGATCTCTATCACGTCGCCGCTGGCCAGACCCTCTTCCTCCACCACCACCTTGCCGTTGCGCCTCACCACCACCACTTGGGGGTTGTAACCCAACCGCTCGAGCAGATCGAGCACCCTCGCGCGGGCGGGAAGGAAGAGCCTGCGATCCCGCCTTTGACCGAAGACCTTGACCCTCACCACGATGCGGGGCAACCCATCACCAGAACAGGGGGGCGATGTTTATGACAAGTATCACCAGCACGAGGATGGAGAGGGCATAGCTGGCCTTTTTCGCCAGCTTGGCGGAACTCAGCCATTCCATCAACCCCCTGAAGATATAGCCCCCGTCGAGCGGCACCGCGGGCAAGAGGTTGAAGAGCCCAATGCCCCCGTTGAGCAGGAACATCCACTTGAGCACGTCGACCAAGCCCCAAGGCAGGCTGGTCGAATACACGTAGGGGTGGAACACGGGATAGCCGAAGAACTCCAAGATCGCGACCTCAAATACGATGAGCGGGTTCACGAAGCTGGAGCGCGAGATCGCGGAGATGGGGAGTACCCCCAAGTCACCCATGTTCTCCCTAGGATGCTTGCCGGCGGTGATCACGAAGGACCCCCGATCGGTCAGGACGGTGAGGTTCTCCCCAGGCTGGATGTTCCTCATCAATCTATAGTAGTCCTCCTCGCCTTCCAACGTCACGCCGTTTATCTCGTATAGCCTCATCCCCGGCTCCAAGATGTCCTGCGACGGGCCGTTTTCCCTGACCCCCAACACGTAGACTCCCGGCTTGGGGGCGAGCGCGAGCAGGATTATCCCGAGGCACAGAAACGCGAATATTATGTTCGCGAACGACCCCGCGCCGAAGACCCTCAGCCGCTCGGGCACGGGTGAGGCATTCAGCTTCCTCTCATCGGGCTCCACAAACGCGCCCGGGATCACCAGCAGAAGCAACAGCCCAACGGACTTCGCGGGCAATCCTTGGGCCCTGAGCACTATGCCGTGGGCCACCTCGTGCACCACCAGCACGCTCGCGATGGCTACGAGCCCGGCGACGAGGGGGATGGTGATGCCGGGTATCACGAACCTCACGCCTGGCACGGCCGCCTCCGGTCGCTGGACGGTCACCGCCGCGTTCACGGCGAGGTTCACGAATACGAATACCATGAGGATCGCCCCCACAATGGCCGCAGCTGTGCCGAAGGCGAACCAACCCCGCTTGGAGGCGCGGGCGATGCGGTCGATGAGCCAGAGGCCTCGCTTGGTGCGCCACATCAGCATGCCCCCCTCGATCGTTATGCCGCGCCTCTTCAGATCGTAGGAACGGCTGAGGCGGTAGAGGATCGCCCAAAGTAGGGCAACCGACAGCAGGACCAAGATCAGCCAGTTGAACGGGGACATGCTCCCGCAGTTTTAATAACGCCCTATGACTTAAACCCCTTGGGTGAAGCATGTTCTACGTCGTGCTCACGACGGCGAGGGATAGGGACGAGGCGGAGGGCATCGCGAGGCGGGTGGTGGAAGAGAAACTCGCGGCATGTGTGAACGTGGTGCCCAATGTGGCCTCGACGTATCTTTGGAAGGGTAAAGTGGAGCGCGGCGAGGAAGCGCTTCTGCTCATGAAGACCTCCGAGGAGAAGCTGGAAAACCTATTTAAGAGGGTCGCGGAATTGCATAGCTACGAGGTTCCGGAGCTGCTGGCCCTGCCCATCGAGCGGGGCTCGGCAAGCTACATGAGGTGGATGGAGGAAAGCTTGAGGTGATCGCACGAACATAGCCCTGGAGGACTTCTACAAGCTACTGGCGCCGAGGCCGATCGTGCTCATCACCACCGTGGATAAGTTGGGTAGGATAAACGCGGCGCCGATGTCCTTCGTGATGCCCGTCGAGATGGACCCGCCCATCTTGGCGTTCTCCACGGGCTACGAGGGCGATACGTACCACAACGTTGGCGAAACCGGCGAGTTCGTCGTCAACCTCGTGACGGCGGAGATCAAGAAGCAGATGTACATATGCAGCAGGAGCTTCCCGCGGGGCGTGAACGAGCTGGAGAAGGCTGGCCTGCATTGGGAGCCGTCCGAGAAGGTCAAACCTCCCCGCGTGGTGGAGTGCCCGGTGAACCTCGAATGCAAGCTGGAGTGGACGCACGAAGGCCCCGAGTACGTGGTTGTCGCTGGACGGGTGGTGGCGATGAACGTGCGCAAGGGGGCCCTGAAGGGCGGGAGGCTGAACGTGGAGCAAGTCAAGCCCCTCTTGCACCTCTCGGGCAAATCCTTCGTCATCGGCGATCGCGCGGTAGAGCTTTGATACCATGGTCAGGCCCGTTAGGATCACGGACTCGGTGAAGGTGATCTACAGCGAGGAGCGCTGGAAGCTCTTCAGGCAACTGAGGGCGATAGCCCGCGACCTCATGGTGGCGCTGGCTAAGCAGGGCATCGAGTCCGTGGTGCACGGCAGCGTCGCGAGAGGAGATGTGGAGCTCGGCAGCGATGTGGACGTTTTCGTCCTGCATCTGCAGCCCTCGTATGCCATCGAGCTCGCGCTGCGAAACGCGGGCTTCCACCCGATAAGGAGGGAGATAGTGATGGCCACGCCTTGGCACCTTCCTAAGGCACACATCTACATCGATGAGGACTACTTGGTCACCTTCCCGTTGATGAAGCCGAAACGGTTGGAGCTCGAGTTCTACTACTTCGGCGGGGCCGCTGACCTAAAGCAGGTGGAGCAGGGGGTGAGGGTGCCAGGCGTGGATAAGCGGTTGATGCTGATCGAGCCTATCCCCGACGGGCACATCGAGAGCCAAGTCATAGGCCGCGAATCCGAGATCGCGAAGAAGGTCGGCGTCAGCATAGATATAGTGCGGGAGCGAGTGCGCATTTTAACGAGGCGCGTGCATGTGGGACACACCGGCATATTTCTGCAGCGCGAGCTGGCGCCGGACGAAAGTTTCGAGGCGGTCTTCAAGCAGCTCGTCAAAGAAAACCCCGCCATAAAGCTACGCCTTAAGGGAAACAGCTAGGACGCGGCCTCCTCGAAGCGCTTGATCACAAAATCCTTATCCAAGGCGAAGAGGAAGTTACCCGCGCGCGGACCGGAATCCCTGCCTATGAGCACCAAGTATATGGCCTTAAAAAGCGAGGGGGGCTCCACCCCAAGCTCTCGAGCTACGGAGTGGATGTGGTTATGAAGTTCGATCGGGCTGTAATCTCTCGCGCCCAGGTCGGCGGCCAGCCGCTTCAACCCCGCCTTTTGCCCATCGCTCAAACTTTGTTTTATCTCCTCCGGTAAGCGCTCGAGGAGTTCGAAGCGCATGTGCCCTGGAGCGTACTTCTTGACCCAGTTACGCGCGCGCTTCAAGCGTTCGAGCGCCATCTTAACATCGAACTCGCGCGGCTTCACGAGGATGTTCTTGGCGACCAGCACTTCCACCGCGTGCGCCTCGTCGCGCGTCACCTGGCCCAACACCGCCGCGAGCCTGTAGGATACCCTTTGAGGCCTCGAGCTGGGCGTGGCTCCCACCTGTGAGAGTTCGTAGATCCGCCTGAGCTGTTCCCTTCGCCTCTCGCCCACGCTGACCTCGCCGAAGTAGACTCCTTCCACCAAGTCGTACTCGTCGCAGAGGTCCAGGAGCGGTAGCCCAGGGTCGAATTCCTTGGCCTTCATCGGCTTGCTCCTGAAGATGAAATAGCGCAGGAGCTCGGGCTCGGCTATCTCCAGCCACTCCGGTAAAGTGAACACCACCCCCTTCGACGAGGACATCCTCCTCCCCTTCAGGCTCACCCACTCGTAGGGTACCGGATAGGGCGCCTCGCAGCCGAACACCCGCTCGGCGATGAGCTTGCCGGTGTCGTAGCTGCCCCCCACCACCGCGTGGTCCTTGCCAAAGGGTTCACAGGTCACGCCCAGCAGCTTCCAGCGGGCGGGCCACTCCACGCGCCAGGTCAGTTTCCCTTCGCCCTTGGTGAAGTCCGCCTCTCCCTCGTGACCGCAGCCAGCGACGTAATCGCAACCCTCGCACCTATACTCGACGAAATCATCGTGCCAGCCGTAGGCTATGGTGGTCGCCAACCTGCCGCACTTCTCGCAGACGGCATCGTAGGGTAGCCAGCCCTCGGGAAGGGGTCGGTCGCGGAAGCGGTTGAGGATCTCGCGGATCTCATCCGACCTCTCCAGTGCGGTCCTTATGAGGTCGGCCATCTTCCCGCTGCGGTAGACCTCGCTGCCCGAGTATACCCTTACCTTTATGCCGAACTCCCGAAGCGACTCCACGAAGGGCTTCGAGAAGTACTCCACGAAGTTCTCGTAGTTGGGATCCGGCGAGGGTATCCTGCTGTAGGGCATGCCCAAGTATTGCTTGTAGCTCTCGGGCAGGGGCCAAGGTACGCGGCGCATCGGGTCGAAGTCATCGGCGTACCAGATCGCCTCCGCCTCGCCACCTAGCTCCTCAACGGCCCTTCGAATGCCATCGGCGATGAAGACGTCGTTGCAATGACCTATGTGGATATGCCCCGAGATGGAGATGCCGCTCGCTATGACGTGACGCTTGCCTCGTTGCACCAGTGCCCTGGCGACCTTGTCTATCCAATGCATGCGGACCCGAGTAGCTTTTCCCCTCTAGCTCATAAAAAGCCATCCAGCGCTGGGCTAGGATCGTTGCCCCGATCTCCTCTTCAATTCCACCGTAAATTTTCGGACCAACTCATCGAGGAATCTTTTAAACCCCTCGGGGTCGCTCATGACCAAAAATTTTTTCCCGTCTATCTCCGCCTTTATCTCGGTCAGAAATGGGTCCTTTTTTAAACCGGGGACGTGGCCGTAGACGTCGATGAGCCTGCTGAGCGCGTCGACCAGCCTAAATGGTCCATAAAGCGGCGGCTCGTCGATGCAGCCCCTAGCGCTGGTCGCCAAGAACACTAAGATGTCGAAAAGGCGCTCCTCCGCTTCGGTGCGCTGTTCTTCCTGCATTTAGGGCCCCTTCCTCACGAATTTGTTGCCATACTTGTCCAAATACGTTATCTCTTCTATGGAAAACCTATGCGGGACCACGGGTCGTTCGTCCGGATATCCTACCACCACGATCAGTTCCGGCTCTATCCCGTCTGGAATTTCGAGGATCTCCCTGACTGCGATGGGCGAGAACGACTTCACGACGCACGTGCCCAAGCCCAACGCGTACGCGGCTAGGAGCATGTTCTGAACTGCCATGGCACAGTCCGCGATCGTCATGTAATCGCGACCGAGCCTACCGCCCACCTGAAATGCCCTCTGCTTGTCAGAGCAGACTACGATCGCGAGGGGAGCGGTACCTAGGTAACCGGGGGAGACCTTCCGGATCATTTCCAGCGTCGCTCGGTCCCTCACCACGATGAATATCCAGGGCTGGATGTTCCCGCCCGATGGGGCCCATCGACCGGCCTCCAATATCTTCTCGACGACCTCATCGGGGATCGGTTGGGGTTTGTATTTTCGAATGCTTCGCCGCCCCCTTATCGCCTCGAGGACCTCCAAATAATGCCCCAGGTTATCTCAGGAATCCGGGGGTAAAAAAACCTCGCCCGCTCCCTTTTTAAATGGCCGCTCCAACAACTGAGGGGGATAATATGAGACCGGCGAAACGCATGGCTGCCATGCCGGCCTCCGGCACCTTGAGGATGCTGGATTTGGCCAAGCGCCTCGAGCGGGAAGGGCGCGACATCATCCATATGGAGGTAGGCGAGCCGGACTTCGACACGCCTGAGCACGTAAAGCGAGCGGCAAGCGAAGCGCTCGAGAAGGGGATGACCAAGTATACGCCCAGCGCCGGATTGCCGGAGCTCCGAGAAGCGATCGCCGATCACCTATCCTCGAAAGGCATCGCAGCGAGCCCAAAGGAGGTGATCGTCACCCCAGGCGCCAAGCACGCCATCTTCTGCGCTATGGCCGCCGCGCTCGATCCAGGCGATGAGGTCATCATCCCGAGTCCTTGCTGGACCTACGAGGGCATCGCGCGGCTCGTGGGCGCGAGGGTGGTTTACGTCGAGGCTCTTCAAGAGGACGGCTTCAGACCGAGGGTTGAGGCGATCCAAGAAAAGCTTTCGCCCAAGACCAGGCTACTGCTGTTGAACTACCCCAACAACCCCACGGGTGCGGTCGCGGAGAGGGGGGACCTTAAAGCAATAGCCGACCTCGCGATAGATCGCGAGCTATGGGTGCTCTCGGACGAGATCTACGATTGCCTAGTGTACGAGGGCGAGCACACCAGCATCGCCTCGCTGCCCGGGATGCACGAGCGCACCATATACATCAACGGCTTCTCCAAGGCCTACGCGATGACGGGCTGGAGGCTTGGCTATGCGGTTGCCCCAGCGGAACTGGTGGCGGAGATGGTCAAAATCCAGCAGGCGTCGACCACTTGCCCAACTTCCTTCGTCCAAGTCGCGGGCATCGCCGCCCTTCGAGGGCCGCAGGATTGCGTCGAGCGCATGCGCGAGGAGTATCGTAGACGTCGCGATGTCATCGTCGACGGCCTGAACTCCATCGAGGGCTTCGAGTGCTACAGGCCAAGGGGGGCCTTCTACGCGTTCCCGAGCATCGTCGGGCTCGAGATGAAATCGATGGAACTCTGCGAGTACCTCCTGCGCGAGGCTGGCGTCGCGGCGGTTCCTGGAAGCGAGTTCGGACCGTACGGCGAGGGTTACGTGCGCTTCAGCTACGCTACCTCGATGGACAACATCAAAAAGGCGATGGGAAGGATCGAGGAGGCCATCGCTCGACTCTAGCATGCGGCGTCGGGGTTGTAGGTACTGGTGAGCACCCGCCTTATCTCCCTCGCCTTCACCTTTCCTATGCCCGGCACCTCTTGAAGCTCCTCCTCGGACGCCATCATCACCCGCTCTGGGGTCTTGAAGTGCGCCAGCAGTCTCTCCGCGAGCACCGCAGAGACGCCGGGTAACCCCTCCACGATGAACCTCTGCTGCTCCGGAAGCGTTAGACCCTTGGGCTCCCCCCTCACCGCCAGCTCTCGAGCATGCTCGGTCTGTTCCCTCTTCGCGATCGAAGCCAGCAGCGCGGCGGTCTCCGCCTCGTCGCGCGTGGGGAGGATCGAGATGCCCAAGTCCACCGCCACCGCGGCCAACGCCCCCCTTATGGCGTTCGGATGGATGGCGCGGAGGGAGTAGAGGTCCTCGGGCTCCCCCTCGAGCACGAGCACCGGGCGCTCGAAGGTATCAGCCAATAGCTTCGCCTGCTCCAGCAGGCGCTTGTCCACGATCGATTGCAGGAAATCTTGCACGGTTTTCCTCTCCACTCCAACGCGATCGCTCAGGATGTAGTCCCCCACGTCCAGCTGGCGTGCCTCGATCTCGACCCCCAGCTTAGATAGCTCCCTCGCGACGCCTGAGGCCATCTCGCGGTGGTCGACGATGACCTTGATCTCTGGCTGGATGAAATCGCTCAGCACCTTTTGACCCTCTCGCTGCGGCGAGACCTCCTTCGCCAGAGCCTCGCGCATCCGCTGTTCCTTTCGTACGGAGGACCAGTAAAAGGCTTCGTCGCGGGTCCCCTTAGCGAGCAGGACCACTACCCGCCCAGGCCCGGCGCGCCCGGTCCTCCCCCTCCGCTGGATGTACCTGATCTCGCTGGGCACGGCCTCGTAGAAGAGCACGAGCTCCACGCTCGGGATGTCCAGTCCCTCCTCGCCCACGGAGGTGCTTATTAACACGTTGCATTCGCCTGCCCTGAACGCCTCGAGGATCCGGGCTTGCTCCTTCTGGCTCATCCCTGCTTCCGCCCCCCTAGCCGCCTGCCCGATGAACTTGACCGGCCTCACCCCAGGCAGCTTGCTGAGCACCTCGAACAACCTGTCGACGGAGTCACGGTAGTGGGCGAAGACTATCGCGCGTGAGCTCGGCTCTCGCTCGAACTGGGCCTTGAGCACCTTGACCGCCTCCTCCAGCTTCGGGTGCTCGACGCCCTCGCGCAGTCTCTGGACCGAGCGAAAGGCGCGCCAGGTGCGGGGATCGTCCGCCAGGGCCTTGAGCGCCTTGGTGGCGCCCGGCATGCGGGCTCGCCGCAACAGTCTTACCAAGTAGCGCTCGAGCGCGGCCAGCCCTTGGGTCTCGAGCAGCTCTATCGCATGGCAGAGCCTGATGGCCACGGCCTGAGCCAGCAGCGCCGCGTAAAACCTCTCCGGGGGGCGCTCCAGCCCTTGCATGGCGGCCTGGATCTTCCTCTGGACCTCGAGTAGATCCCGCTTGCCCACCCCTCGCGCATCCGGGATGAACCCATGAGCTTTCAGCAAAGCCAGCTGCTCCTTGAGCTGTCCCTCCAGCAATTGCTTTACCTCGACGAACTCCTTGGGCAGCTCCAGCCTCCGCCATTCTACCTCGACGGGCTTGACGTAGGGTCTGACGTCGATGTCCCTTTCCGTCCTGATCTCGACGTGTTCGATGAAGAGGTTGCGCTTTACCTCCTCGATGCGTGCCGCGTCGGCGCCCGGCGATGCCGTGAGCGCCAAGATTAAGGGATCTCTGGCCTCGCGCACGTAGCGCTCAGCGATGAAGGCGTAGGGGTAGTCGCCGACCGCGCGGTGGGCCTCGTCGAAGATCAACAGGGAAAAGTCCTCGAGCGAAAGCCTGCCCGCGAGCAGGTCGTGTTCCACCACTTGAGGGGTCGCGAAGATCAACCGCGACCTCTGCCATAGGTCTTGCCTCTTGGCGGGTGGGGTCTCGCCCGTCAGAACTTGAAGCTCGTGGTCGGGGAGGGCCATGAAGCGGCGGAAGCTCTGGCGATGCTGCAGGGCAAGAGGTTTAGTTGGGGCCATCATCAGGGCCTTGCTTTCCGGCGCGCTCGCCAAGCGATGGGCGGCGACCATTATCGCTATTTGGGTCTTCCCCATGCCCGTGGGGAGGACGACCAGCGTGTTCCGCTCGATGGCCGCGGCGAAGATCACCTGCTGATATGTCCTGGCCTCGATGGAATTCGGCTTGATCAAGGGATGTTGGACATAAGGCAAGCCAGCCCCCAAATAACACCTCCTCGAACCAAGATATAAACGACAAAACGTAAGCGTTTTCGCCTCGCTCATCTCCGGCCGAAGAACTCCCTCAAGCGTCGGGAGAGCTCCCCGGGTTCGCCGCGCATCACCTCGAGCCTGCTCCGTAGCCAGCTGGGGATGCTGCGCTTGACGAAGGCCGTCGCGACCCTCCAGTCCAAGAAGATGACGGCAGCCCTATCGGTGAGCAGGCGATGTGCCCGACCTGCCGCTTGGCACATTCGCCTGTGCGCGGGCAGGTAATAACCGTAAAACATCCCCTTGCCAGGGAACTGGGATTCGTAGTAATCCACCATCGCCCTGACGCGCTCAGCGGGCCTCGCGTAGGGGATACCGACCACCACCACGGCGTTCATCTGGTTTCCGGGGAAATCCCCGCCCTCGGCGTTCCTGCCCCCGATCACCCCCAAAAGCACGGCCCCGCCACTATCCGCGCAGGACTTGAAATCCCTCACCAACCTATCGTTCTTCGAGGATGACATCTCCCTTTCCTCCACGAACAGTTTTTTACTCACTTTTGCCTCTAACCCAGCCGCCAACAGGCCCTCGAGCACCTCGTAACTGGCTGTGAACACGCCCACGTTTGCGGGGACGGCCTCGACGGCCTCGGCTACCAGCTCGGCGAGCCTCGCGTACATCTCCGGCCCGCGATGGGTCTCCTTGGTCGTGACGCCGCGAACGACGACCGCGAGCACGTTCTCCTCCTTAAAAGGCGATGGGTACTGGGCGACGATCGTATCCTCGGGCAGGCCCACGATGTCCCTGTAGGCTTCCAAGGGGACCAGAGTGCCCGACATGCTTATCGTGGCATACGCGCCCTCGATCAACGGCTTGGTTATGACCCTGGGGTCGAGCGCTTGGATCTCCAATCTGATCACTTCCTGTCCCCTTTTACCCCGAGCCTTCGAGATCAGGCGTATGTAGCTCGGCTCCTCCATCGTCGCCATCCACGCCTCCAAGAACCCACCGAGCTTCCTGACGTGCGAGCGGGGGACCTCGCCGCGCCTTATCCTTTGCAGCATGTGCTCCTCGCCGATTCGCTTGAGCGACGAGACGAGCGCCTCTAACCCTAAGTCAAGCCCTTCTCGCTTCAACGCCCCCGCGATCGCGTCCAAGAGCTCTTGACCGCGCAGGAGCTCCTCGCCCTCCTCCTCGCCTATCCGTTCGCTCGCCAGCTCCCCGAGGAGCTCGTTCAGGCACCTCGCCGCACGAAACGCGAGCTCGTTCTTGAACTCCTTGGCCTCGCGGGCGGCGGAGGCGATGGAGGTCGCGCTGAGTGAGTCGCTAGCCAACTCCACGGCTATGTCCGGCAAGTTGTGGGCTTCGTCCAGCACCACGATGAGGTCAGAGAGGTCAGCGCACATGCTCTTCAGGAAAAGCAACCTTATCGTCGGATCGAGCAGGTAAATGTAGCTCGCCGCGACCACCTTCGCTTCCGCTAGAGCCTCCCTCGCCACTTCGTACGGACAGAAACCCTCTTGTTTGCAAACCTCGATGAGGTCGGCCGCGAACGTGGGGCGCGACGAAATCGCGTCGCGGAGCTCGGCAACCCTTCGCTCGCGTTCGAGCATGTTCTCGTAGAACTCGCACTTTCCGAGCTTCTTGTACATGCCACAAGCGTATGCCGCGTCCGCCGCGCTCTCCGTGAACCTCCGCACCAACGGGTTGATGCACATCTCGCGGCGGCCCCGCATGGAAATCCCGGAGATGGGCAGCTTGGAGCGGAGGGCGCAGAGCTCCTCGACCACGCGATCCATCTGCTTGTGCGTGCGACAGCAGTAGACTATCCTTCGCGCGGAAGCTTCGGGGGAGGCAAGGATGCCGCAGAGCACGGCTATGGTCTTACCCATGCCGGTGGAGCCCTCAAGCGCCGCGTGTCTGCCGGACGTCACGGCATCCCTGATGACCTCCATCATTTCCGCCTGAACTGGGCGGACCTCCGGGTAGGGGAAAATCTCGGCGATGGATGCCATCGAACTCTAATCTTCAGGCGGCCAATTTAATGGTGTACGTCATTATCCAAAATATCAGCCACATGACGAAGAAGGGCGTGATGCCCGTCGTCGCTATCTTCCTTCCAGACTCCATTTGCGGCTGCGTGGGCTGCGGCTGCTGGGGCTGGGGCGGTGCCTGTTGCTGGGGTTTGGACGGCTTCGCGATGCCGAACATCGAACGACACCACCTGTACCCCCCATAGAAGAAGACGAGCGCGAGGAGCAGGGCAACCCCCACGTGGGATATGAGGCCCGAGAGGGAGCCGGCGATCACGCCCAGAATCGCGAAGAGAACCGTGACCTTGCTCGTTGGCTCCATGCTCACACCAGCGCGGACCTCGTTTGGCTGAACACTATGGTCTGAGCCAGTGGTGCTTAAAACGCTATTGGTAGATCGTTCGACCACCGCCGATGTCACAAATAGGACGCTCAGTGCCTCAAATGTCCAATGAACCGCCATGCCCAGTAACTCTTTGGGGTCACGGGGTCTCAAATGAGACAAGATGTCCTAAATAGGTCACCGCCACGGATGTAGGACATCTGGTTTTCGGTTCTCGCCATAAACGATAAGACCGACGTTTATCCGTTAACGCGGCCCACCCGAAAGGATATTCGTAACGCGCGGCGGCGAATAATTATACCTTCACGGAGGAATATTGCATGGGCGACCTTAACTTGCGCTCGCCGAATCGCCGAAGGGACGGGTGCACGAGGGTTCGAATCCTCGCGTTCCTAGCGCTTCTCGCGATCGTCTGCAGCTCAGCCGCTGTTCGGGCAAGGCCTGGGAAGCGAGAGCTCGTGTACGCGATAAAAATCGAGGGCACCATCGACGCCGGCGTCGCTAACTTCGTCGAAAGGTCCATCGCCAAAGCGGAGCGGGACAACGCCGCCTTGATAATGAAGCTCAACACGCCGGGGGGCTTGGTTTCCGCCACCAAGGACATCGTCGACCGCATGCTCACGGCTAGGACAACCATCGTCGCGTGGGTGACGCCTGAGGGGGCGTGGGCGTACTCGGCAGGCACCTACATCCTGCTTGCCTCAAACGTGGCGGCGATGGACTTGGGCACCGTCCTGGGGGCTGCGCAACCACAGCCCGCGGAGAACAAGACGGTCGAGGCCATGATCGGCTGGATCAGGGAGATCGCCACCTACCGCGGGCGCCCAGCCGACGTCGCTGAGGAATTCGTGACGAAGAACCGCACCATGGGTCCCCAAGAGGCACTCGAGAGCGGCATCATCGACCTCACCGCGGACGGGTATGACGAGCTATTGAACTACATCGACCTCTCAAACGCTGAGGTGAGGACGATAGAGATGGGTGCGTTCGACAGGGTGCTCAGGATATTGAGCGACCCCCAGGTGGTCCTAATCCTCTTCATCGCCGGGTTGCTCGGCATAATAGCGGAGGTCACCACCCCGGGCGTGGGCGTGCCAGGCATAGCAGGTGGCATATGCCTACTGCTCGCTCTGTGGGGCTTAGGCGTCCTCGAGGTGAACTACGCCGCGGTGGCGCTCATCATCCTCGGCACCATACTGCTGGGCATCGAGATCTTCACCCCCGGCTTCGGGGCGTTCGGGGTTGGGGGCATAGTCAGCCTGATATTCGGCTTCATGATGATAGACAAGGAGCCGTGGGTGCGGGTGGCCGGGGACATCCTGAAGGGCGTACTTTTGGGCCTCGTCATCGTCTTCGCCTTTCTGCTTGCGATAGTCAGGCGCTCCCTCAGGAGGAAGCCGATCAAGGTCGGCAGGGAGGCGATGATAGGTGAGGTCGGCACCGCCGTCACCGCCATCGACCCGAAGGGCATGGTGAGGGTCAGGGGCGAGCTCTGGACGGCCAGTTCCAAGGAGCGAATACGGAAGGGCGAGGAAGTGGTGGTCGTAGACGTAAAGGGGATGGAGCTCATCGTCGAGAGGCGGAAATGACTTAATCTCCCTTTTGCTTTCGCAGCCCCGCGGTGAGCCCCAAAACCTCGCCGATGGGGGAGCCAAGTTGTGCTGGGGTGACGATTATCAAGTTCTTCTCCCTTGCGATCTCGGTGAGCGTCTGCAGCTCCCTCAGCCTCAGCGCTGCGGGGTTCTTCTGGTAGCGCTGCGCTGCCTCCGCCATTTTAGTTGCCGCCTCCAGCTCGCCCGTCGCCATGATCACCCTTGACCTTCGCTCCCTCTCCGCCTCCGCCTGCTTCGCTATGGCTCGAAGCATGGCCTCCGGTAGGGCGATGTCCTTGATGGTGACCGCGCTCACCTTTACCCCCCAGGGATCCGTGGCCTCGTCCAGTATCTTTTGGAGTTTCTTGTTAAGCTCCTCGCGTTTCGTCAGCAGGTCGTCGAGCTCCACCTGCCCGAGCACGTCCCTGACCGTGGTCTGCGAGAGCAAGCTCGTGGCGAGGATGTAGTCCTCGACCTTCATTACCGCGTCGGCAGGGTTGAAGACCCTCATGTAGACGACGGCGTCGACGTCGACGCTCACGTTGTCCTTCGTCACCACCCTCTGCTTGGGCACGTCTAGGGTTATGGTTCGAAGGTCCACCTTGGCCATGCGGTCGAAGCCTGGCACTATTAAGAAAATGCCAGGACCCTTGACGCCCACGAACCTGCCCAGCCTGAAGAGCACCCCCCGCTCGTATTCGCGCAGGATCTTTATGGCGAACGAGAGCAGGACCAGTACTATCAGGACCACGAAGACTATTAAACCCGCCAACCATTCCTGCATGACCTAACCCAAGCTTACTCTACTCGACAATATTTAAAGTAACGGCGTCAGAAGAGACGTCCGCAATCGAAAAACCTCGCGAAGGTGAGCGGGATACTCCTCGAGACCATCGTCCCCATCTTCGGAATAATCGCGATGGGCTGGGCCCTGGGGAAAGCGGGGATCATCACGCGAGCGGGCGCGAGGGTGCTCACCGACTATGTCTACTACGTGGGCTTCCCCGTGCTGGTGTTCATGAGCCTGCGCGAGGTGGATTTCTTCACCGTGTTCGACCCAAGGTTTTACCTCGTGAACTTCGCCGGGATCTTCCTAGTGATGGGCATCGCCAGCGCGATTGCGGCGGCGCTCGAGCTAGAGGACGGGCTAAGGGAGGTCTTCATCCTCTGCGCGTTCTCGGGCAACGTCGCCTACATGGGCTTCCCGCTCAACCGCTTGGCCTTAGGGGAAGGGGCCATGCCCTTCGCCTCGTTGACGGTGGCGATCTATTTCATCGTTACCATGACGCTGGGCGTGCTGATGCTCGGGCGCTACTCCTCCGAAAGGGCCTCGGTGGGCTCTTGGATCTGGAGGGTGCCCTTAATCTGGGGAATAATACTAGGGCTGATCTTCTCCGGGGCGAAGCTTCCTTTACCCTTCCCCCGGCTCTGGGAGATGGTCGCCGAAAGTGCCCCTCCGGTCGCGCTGGTCGCGATGGGTGCCTTCCTATGCGGGTCGAGGCCAGGCAAGCGCGCGAGGGAGATGGCGTTGGTGAGCGCGCTCAAGTTGGTCCTCCACCCGCTGGTGGTGCTTTTCATCTCCTTACCCCTCGGCTTTGGGGGGTTAGCTTTCAAGTCCTCGTTGTTACAGGCCTCGACGCCGGTCGCGGTGTTCATATTCATCCTGACGCATCGGTTCGGCGTGGGCAGCGATTTCGCGGCCGACGCGATGGTGGTGACGACGCTTGTCTCCATCGCGACCCTCTCGCTCGCGTTGTATCTCTTCGTCTAGTGAAATTTCCTTTAAGGCACCAAGACCAGCTCTAAACGGTGAACCAGAATTTTCGGAATTTCCCAGCAAGATGTTTTAAGCTCGATAGCCAATCAAATATTGATCTTCATGAGTCGATTGGAGAACATGTTCAATCCCAGGACGATAGCCTTCATAGGGGCCACGGAGCGAGAAGGTTCGGTGGGTCTCCAGATAATGAAAAATCTGCTCGCCGGAGGTAACGGTAGAAAAATTTACCCAGTAAACCCCAATAGGCAAAGCGTGTTGGGAATAAAATGCGTCTCCAGCGTGCTGAACATAGACGATCACATAGATTTGGCCGTCATCGCCACCCCCAACAAGACCGTCCCGAAGTTGGTCGAGGAGTGCGGCCAGCTGGGGGTGGATGGGGTTGTTATAATATCTGCTGGCTTCCGGGAGATCGGTTTTATAAGGCCTCATCTGGGCCTCAACGCCACCTTCCTGAGAGAGAGTCCGGAGCCAGGTGAGATAGCGTTTATCTCTCAGAGCGGTGGTCGTGACCGATGAGTATCAGGGGAAGGGGTTGGGGACTGAGCTCGTCGACATGCTGATATCCATAGCTCAAGAGAAGGGGCTGGAGAGCATATACGGGATAATCTCCCCGGAAAACAGGAAGATGGTCAGGCTTTGCGAGAAATTGGGCTTCACGTTCAAACCGACGGAAACTGGGATGATCGCGACCCTTAGCTTGGTGTAGCAGTTTTTGGAGCCCCGGGCGGGAATTGAACCCGCGACCTCGCGCTCTTCGTCGGCGATACCAAGCGCGCGCTCCGACCGGCTGAGCTACCGGGGCACAATAAAAAATTGCTCGGTCGCCCTAAAAGCCTTCTGAGCTATGGCTTTTATTGCCCGCCACAGATGGGGGAAATGGGACGGGGATGAGGGTTGGATTCATCGGATGCGGCAACTTGGGCAGCTCGCTGATAACGGGCCTGCTCGGAGCTGGATCGCTTAGGGGCGAGGAGATCATCGCCAGCGATGCCGACGAGAGCAAGCTGGAGGGGCTGAAAAAACTCGGGGTAGAGGCGACGACGGACAACAAGAGGGTGGCGGCCTCGAGCGACGTCATATTCATCGCGGTTAAGCCCGACGTTGTAGGGGAGGTGTTAGAGGAGATCCGCGAGTTCTCCGAGGGCAAGCTCCTGATCTCGGTCGCCGCGGGGGTCTCGACGAGGTTCATCGAGAGCAAAACGGAAGCTCGGGTCATAAGGGTCATGCCGAACATTTGCGGCTTAGTAGGCGAGATGGCCTCTTGCTTCTCCGCTGGCACTAGGGCGACCGCCGAGGACAGGGAGTTGGTAAAGAAGCTGCTCGCGAGCGTGGGCGAGGCGATAGAGGTGGAGGAGGAGGCGATGGACGCGGTGACGGGACTCAGCGGCAGCGGCCCCGCGTACTTCTACCTCATCATCGGGGCGATGCAGCAGGCGGGAGTGGAACTCGGCCTCTCGCCTGACGTCGCGCTGCGCCTCGCCGCCCAAACGGCGAAGGGGGCGGGGGAGATGACGCTCCGCTCGGGAAAAGGGCTCGAAGAGCTGACGAGAATGGTTTGCTCTCCCAAGGGCACCACTATAGAAGGGCTCAAGGTCTTGGAGGAGAGAAAGGTCGAGGAAGCGATCAAAGAGGCGGTTAAAGCTGCGGCGAGGAGAGCAAGGGAGCTCTCGAGGTGAATTACTCCGCCTTGGCCTGCTCTGCCTTGGTCTCTTCTAACCGCTTTTTTATCTGAGGCGGCAGCTCCTTAGCCTTCTCGAAGGCTACCTTGAGCTCTGCCAGCACCCGCTCGAGCACCGCCTGAGGCGGGGCCACCACCTTGTGCCTTCGGGTGCGGTCCTTCTCGTACACTACCTCCTCGAACCTGATGGTATGGATGTCCCAGAGGTAATCGCCCACGAAGACGATAGCTATGTATATTCTCTTCGTCTCGGGATCCTCGAAGTGCTTCTCCGCCAGCAGTAGGGTGTAGGAGATGAACCAGTCGAACTCCTTTTCGAGCACCTCGAGGAACTTTGGGGCGTTGACGCTCTTGCCCAGCAATTCGACCTCCATGGAAATCCCTTTGAATTTCACCGCGCCATCATTTAAGGATATTCGGTGATAATAGAAAGTCGCGGATCGCTATGGCCAAAACGCTCGACCTCGACGTGGAGGACGTGCTCAGAAAGCTGCTCTCGGGAGAACTCACGGTGGAGCAGGCGAAGCGCCGCCTGGCGGCGATCAACGTGAAGCGCATCGCGGACCTGGCGAGGCTCGACACCGGCCGAGCCATAAGGACGGGAGTGCCCGAGGCGATCCTGGCGGAGGGCAAGAGTCCGAAGGACTCGGCCAGGGCGGCGATAGCCATGGCGAGGGAAGCCGGCTACGCGCTGGTCACCCGCGCCGGAAAGGGTCATCTGGAGGAGCTGAAGGCCCGCTTGCCCAAGGGCTTTGAGCTAGAGTACAACGAGAGGGCTAGGACGATGGTGGTGAGGCGCAGGGGGTACGCCTTCCCCAAGGCTGGTAAGATAGGCGTGCTCGCGGCGGGCACCGCGGACATCCCGGTCGCGGAGGAGGCCTCCGTCGCGGCACAGGTGATGGGCTGCGAGGTTTTGAAGGCATACGATGTGGGCGTGGCGGGGATCCACCGCCTCTTCGAGCCCCTCAAGCGGATGATCGACGAAGGCGTCGCGGCGATCGTCGTCGTCGCGGGCATGGAGGGAGCCCTGCCCTCGGTGGTCTCGAGCCTCGTCGACGTGCCAGTGATAGGCGTGCCGACGTCCATAGGCTACGGCGTTGGTGCCGAAGGCATAGGGGCGCTGGTGACCATGCTCCAGTCCTGCTCGCCGAAGCTGGCCGTCGTCAACATCGACAACGGCTTTGGGGCGGGAGTATTCGCCGCCTTAATAGCGAGGCTGGCCTCGCGAGGGGACAGGCGATGAACACCGTGGTGCTCAAGGTCGACCCTCGACAGCCCGAGTCGGAGAAGATCCGCGCGGCGGCCGAAGTGCTCAGGAGGGGTGGCCTAGTGGCATTTCCGACGGAGACCGTCTATGGGCTTGGAGCGAACGCGCTCGACGAGAGGGCGGTGCTGAGGATCTTCGAGGCGAAGAACAGGCCCGCGGACAACCCCATAATCGTACACATCGCCGAGAAGGAGGACGTCTACGTGCTGGCGGAGCAGGTGCCGGGGATCGCTGAGGGGCTCATCGACAGGTTTTGGCCGGGCCCCCTAACGCTGCTCTTCCCAAAGTCCGAAGCCGTGCCCAAGGCGGTCACCGCCGGCCTCGATACCGTGGCGATTCGCATGCCCAGCCACGCCATCGCGCACGCGCTGATAGCGGAGGCGGGAGTGCCGATCGCCGCCCCCAGCGCGAACCTCGCCGGAAGGCCCAGCCCAACGAGCGCCGAACACGTGCTCAGGGACCTCTCGGGGAGGATAGAGATGGTGATAGATGGCGGGGAGATAAGCTACGGAGTGGAGTCGACGGTGCTGGACTTGACGACCGAGCCACCGACGGTGCTGAGGCCAGGCCCGGTGACGGTGGAGGAGCTCAGGGAGCTTATAGGCGAGGTCGAGGTCCACCCAGCCGCGAAGGCGGAGGCGCCCGTGGAGCAGGTCATCGCTCGCTCACCGGGCATGAAGTACCGCCACTACGCCCCGCTGGCGGAGATGATAATCGTAGAGGGTCCGATCGAGGAGGTCTGCCTCAGGATCCAGGAGCTCGTCGACGCTCGCAGGGGGCTGGGCGAGAGGGTGGGGGTCATGGCCACCGAGGAGACCGCGGCTAGGTATCGGGCGGACGTGGTGAAGGTCGCCGGCAGCAGGCGTGACCCGAGAAGCGTGGCCAAAAACTTGTTCAGGCTGCTGCGTGAGTTCGACGCCGAGGGCATCGATCTAGTCGTCGCCGAGGGTCTGGAGCCCGTGGGCATGGGGCTAGCGGTGATGAACAGGCTGAGGAAGGCCGCTGGCTACAACATACTTCGGGTGGGGCCCGACGGGTGAGCTGGGGCGCTACTTAGGCCCCGCCTCCGGGACTTGGGGCTTCTTGTACGCGTCCCTGACCGCTTTCAATATCTCATCTAGGTGATTCATCACCGCCGTGAAGTCTGCCTTGGTAGGATGATACTCCGAGCCAGGCAGCCTTCGCCGCGTGAGGAAGTTCATGTACTCCGCTAGGTACTTTCTCACCTGCCCCGCGCGCGTGGCATCCCGCGCTAGGGCCCTGCCGACGAGGAGGTGGTAGCTCCTCCTAGCTTCCTCCAACTTCCCCCTCCTCGCGTTATCCCTCGCCTCCTTCAGCAGCTCGCCTAGAGTTTTCCCGTCCTCGAGAGCGAGGGGCGCCACCAAAAACTTGCGAAGCGATTGAGCATAAGGCTTATCCTTGAGCTTTGGTTCCAGCGTGCCGATGAGCGCACACAGCGCGCAGGTACAAGGTGGCGCCTTTGGTTCTTCTTTCTTCTTTCGGAAGGGCCAGATGATCATTGCATCGAAGTAAACTACGGGCCCATATTTATATCGGTTTCTCGGCCCTTTTGCGATGAACGGCAGCGATTTTTAGACCCGAACCTCAGTCTATTTAAGACAAGCGGAGAGACAAATTGTGGCAATAGGATGAGGAAGGTGATCATCGCCGCTGCCTTGGTTTTGGTCATCATCGCCGGCTCAGCTTTGCTGATCCTCCAAGGGGAGAAACCCAAGGAAGAGGAAGAGTTCCCCTATAACTTCACCCGCGAGTGGCTGAAGAAGGGAAACCTGTGGGTATTCGACCAACCCCCCATAGAATATCTTAAAGAGATAGGCGCCACGGGCACCACTTGGTCGGTGTATTACGGGGGGTTGAACGAATACGATAGGAGCTACGTGAACACGTTGCACCGTAACGGCTTCGTGGTCTGCTCGGGTCCCCCCACCGTCCAGTCCGCTTGCGCGGACAACGAGCAGCTAATTCAAGAGGCGTGCGAGAGGGACATCTACGGCGATCCCCTCCGCTTCCTAGGGCTGGAGCAGTACGCGATGTGCAGCAACCATCCCCTCTGGCGGGAGTTCTTGATGAAGAGGTTTGAGGAGCACGTCGATGGTGGCGTGGACGCCATCCTCATCGATGAGATCGGGGATACCGGCGCTTTCTGCGACTACTGCATGCAGGCCTTTAACTCCTATTTGGCCGAGCACTACTCCGAGGAAGGGCTGCGCTCGCTCTTCGGGATAGAGAACCTGTCATCGTTCAACTATAGACAATACCTGCTCCAGCACGGCGCGACGAGCGAGTGGGAGGACCCAAACCCCAAGCTCCTGCTCGAGTTCTACCAAGCCAAGTACTCGGCCAGGGCGGATTTCATCAGGGAGCTCATCCAGCATACGAAGGGTTATGCGGGAAGGGAGCTACTGATAGGCGGCAACCTCTACGGTCTGAGCCCCAACCAGCAGATCTACGTGCCCTACCTGGACTTCGCCATCTTCGAGATGCCAATAATGCCCGAAGAGCACGAATGGTTGGATTACCTCAGGCCCCTTCCGGGGAAGCACCTCACCACTTACTTCCTAGCCGAGGCGATCGCCCCCGAGAAGCCATTCACGGCCTTCCCCGATGTCTTCGATCTCGCCAAGCTCTCAGAGGACGAGTGGTGGCTTTGGAGACATTGGCTCGCCGAAGCCCGCGCCTGCGGCGCCTCGTTCCTGATCCCGTACCAGGCGTATACCTACGGGGGCGGGTCCTACACTTTGGCCGCGGAGAAGATCTCCTCATACACCAAGTTCTTCACCGAGCACCCCCAGTACTACGAGAACCTGGAGCGGATCGCCAGCGTGGCGGTGCTCCACGATCTTCACTCCACCCTGACCAACGAGCTCCTGTGGCTAGCGGATCTCTCATGGCGTAGCTTCCAGCGCGTGGGGGTGATGCTGCAGGAGGCCCACATCCCGTTCGAGGTCGTCTACAGGGGCGACGGCAAGTTCGTGCAGAAGCGGCTGACGCTGGAGGAGCTGCGGAAATATGGGGTCGTGATCGTGCCCAGAGGCTACGATCTGGATGAGGAAGCGCAGGACCTACTCTCGCGGTATTCGATGCTCGGCGGGAGGGTCTTGAAGTGCGATGAGCTCGTCGACGATTTCGCCCTCGTCTCGACCCTAAAAGGCATGGGGTTGGACTTTGGCCTAGAGACGAACGCCTCGGAGCAGCTGGGGATAGTGGTGTACAGAAGGGGTGACTCGCTCCTCGCCCACCTTATAAACTACGAGTACGACAGGGGAGCTCGTGATTTCTCGGACCAGAGAAACGTGGAGGTGACGCTGACGATACCCGAAGAGGTAAGCCTCGAGGGCAGGAGGCTGAGGATGGTGAGCCCCGACGCGAATGGGATGATACTGAACTTCCGGGTAGAGGATGGAAAAGTCACATTTACGGTGCCCAACGTCCACTGTTATTCCATCGCATCGTTCGAGTGAGGGCTTCAACGCGATTTTCCTTATAAAATGTTCCAACGATAAATTTAAATACCAATTTATATTTTTTCCAAGCCAGGTGAAGGATATGAGCGAAAGGAAATTGCCCAGATTTATAATGTGCTTCTGCACTGGTGAATGTCCTGGATTTGCAAATCTGGATTTGTGGAAGTTAATAAATTTTGTTAGAAATGAGCTTGACGTAGAGTACGCCATAATCCATCCTCAGCTTTGCGTGACGGATGGAGATAACTTTTTCAGGGATTATTTGAAGGAAACGGATAAAGACAAAATATACATCATAGGCGGATGCGACCCAAGGATGCAGAGAAAAATGCTTAAGGACGTTTTTGCTGAAAAGGGCTTGGACTTTGACAAGCAAGTGATTTCTTTAGATTTGAGGAATATGGAAACGGCGGAGGCCATGAAGAAGGTTGAGGAAGCTATAAGTAAGGTGGTTGGCGCATAAAATGGCAGAGGAAAAGAAGGAGAAATACCTCGCTGAGGAGCGGTACTACGGACCGAAGGTCATGGCTCCGCAGAATCCCTTCGGATTACCAAGAAAGGAGATTAAGTGGTACCCGACGATTGACTATAGTAAATGCGATCCAAAGGTATGTGACTACTTCTGTGTTGATTACTGCCACATGAGGGTTTACAAGCGAGTAGACGACAAAGTTGTTGTTGACGACCCATACAACTGTAATGTGCCAAGCCAATCATGTGCCCCACGCTGCCCAACCGGGGCTATAAGCTTTCCATCTCAAGAGGAGTTAAAGCGTCAACTTAGAGAGTTAAGAAAGAAGTATGGATACGTCACAACCAGTCCCTAGCAGGCGAATGCGTTAGAAGATGAGAAGCATGAGCGAGGAGAAAACGTATCTAGGGATACCCCGAAAGGAGATCAAATGGTTTCCAACAATTAATCATGAGCTCTGCACTGGCTGCGGAATCTGCGTGGAATTCTGCCACGAACATGTTTACGAAAAGCAGGGCAACAAGGCAGTGGTTGCAAGACCTTACGATTGCCTAGTGGGATGTGAGTCATGTAGGCCGCGATGTCCAGTAGGTGCCATCAGCTTTCCATCTAGGCAGGAACTTAAGCAGATGCTTAGAGAACTGCGGGGGAAATACGAATACCGTTAAGGCCTCAAGTCTTACTCCTGCAACAATCCATTACAGGGAAACCCTTTAAGGAGGTTAAACTACATGACCGAAGGCGATAACGAACCACGTTTGAAGCTCAAAGGAGCAAAGGCGCTGGAATTGGCCTTATTACGTGACCGGGCGTGTCAGTTATCTCAATCGCGACCGCTTTGAATCGCAAAAACTCCCTTGCCGCAAGGAACACGATCTCACACGGAAGGCTGACGCGGCTCAGTCGTTCGATTCAGTAGGGCTTGAGCTCTTTGTATTCATAGAAATATGAGCCTTGAGCAACCGAAGCTTTTCCTTCCACCCACCTGCTTGACGGTCGAAATCTTGTTGTGGACTCAATGCGTACAGTGGTGCGGCCGGCGGGATTTGAACCCGCGTCACAAGCTTCGCCCTACGTGTGGCAGGCTCGTGTCCTTTTGGCGGCGCCCCCGCGCCAAGACCAGGCTAGACTACGGCCGCACCGAAAAAAATTATGTCACCGCAAATTAAACCTTTGCCCATCCGCGGCCAAAGTCACCCTACGAGGGCAGCGACGAACTGCCCGCTGACGAGAGCACCGACGGTGAATACCGCCATGGCGATCGGCAACGCTCGGGCGATGATGACGCGCTTCATCAGCGGATCGTCACCCACCTCGATCTCGACCGCGCAAGAAAGCAAGATCATCGTGAGGAGCAAGACGTAGACCCCGAGCAGTAAGAGGAACGAGGGAGGCGAGAGCGATTGACCAGAGCTCAGAAAAGGTATGGAGGAGGCTTTGCTCGACAACGCCAGCTGAAGGCGGGCGGTCACGGAGGCGATCAGCGGGGCGAAGAATAGGGCAACCGAGCGCATCGACGCCGCGACCTCGCCCAGCGAGTGACGCACCTCCAGCTCGAGCTGCCTCATCGCCTTTATATGATCCGCCATGCGAAGCGCCGCCTCGCCTGCAGCCTTGTTGCTGCGCTCGATGACGTCGACGAGCAAGCGCATCGTAGCCTCTATGGTCCTCGAGCGGACCTCGCGAAGGGCCCCGTGCTCCTCGTCGAAAAGTGCTTTACGAAGCCCCATCCCCCCGAACTTGATGTTCGCGGAGGCCCTCGAGAACAGGCGGGATATCTCGGTCCCCCTCATCAAGCTCGCCACGCCGTCGAAGGCCTCCTCCGCCGGCTTGCCCTCCGCTATCCTGTTGCCCAGCTGCACCAGCGAGTCGCAGAACTCCTCCTCCACCCGCTCCACCTTCGCTCGCCATTCGTACGCCCCTGCGCACGAGAGGTAAAGGTAAGCCGCGACGCCGATCGAGATGCCCCAAAGGCAGGAGAGCGCTCGTGCATCGCCGGTCCCGAGTAAGAAACCCGCAAGCACGGGCATCGTGCCCAGCGCTGAGGCAAGCAACCACACCCTCGCGTTATGCGCCGCAGCCGGAGCTGAAGACACCGGAAAGGTGACCGGACGCCTCGATAGGGCGCGCCTGCTCAGCGCGTAGACGGCGGCGGGCAGCACGACGCAATAGATCGCCGCGACCTCCCAGACGCTAACCCTTACGTTGACCGTGGTCAGCACCGGCAGGACGGCGAGAAGGGCAAGCGGTAAAAGCACACCTATGCTGTACACCATCGAAGTAGACAACTGCAGCCCTGACGCGAAGTTCCGCATCTGCTCCCGCACGCCCTCGAAGCTCGCCTCGACGGCCCTGTCCAAGAGGTGGAAGCGGTTGGCCTCCGAGCGCTCTGCCGCCGAGCCTTCGATGAGGTGTAGCGATCGCTTGAGGCTCCCGCACCACCTACCCCATCTTCGCCCGAACTGTTCCAGCGCCTCGCCGATGTCTGCGGCCGCGCGCAGGTGGGCACGCATGAGCGCTTCCCGGAGGCTTCGCCCGAGCGGCCCATCGATGCACTCCGCCGCGAAGCTTGCGGAGCGCTCGAGGTTGGGCGATATCTTCATCGACATCGACATATAGCTGATCAAGATCGGTACCTCGCCGAGCCCGCGGACGCGCTCTCGCGCGGCGCGCCAGCTGGGATACCAGCCCACGGATGCAAAGGCGAGGAGAGGCAAAGGGAGGAGGGCGGCAAGGATGGCGATCGGCCAGCCAAGCGTTAGACAAGCCGCGGTGACCGCCGCCGCCAGCAGGGCGGACGCCGAAAGGGCGAACAGCGAAAGCGCGACCACTTCGTCCGGCTGTATATCTAGGCCTGCCAGCTCCAAGTTCTCCCGCAGCTCGTCGCTCCCGAACTTCACGCGCCGGAGTGCCTTGAACCCGCCGGCCCACCTACAGGCCTTTGTGTAGAGGACATCCAACCACTCCAAGCTCAACCCTCTGGAGCGCGAGGCGCCAGCTGGCGCGGAGAGAGCTCGCGCCCAAGCCACGCTAGCCAACCCTCAAAAACCTCGTCGTAGTCTATGGTACCGTGCCTTAGCTGTTGCTCCAGCAAGGAGTGGTAGGCGAGATTTGACCGCACCACGAACCCAGCTTCTAGGATCTGGGGGTTGCCCAGCTCGCGTGCTGCCCTGATCAACTCCTCGCAGATCTTTGCCCTGAGGTTGAGGTTTTTCGAAAGCTCGCTGGGCTTGGTGCCCCATTTCCTCGCGATGTCCGCGATCACGCGGGACTTAAGCCCTGCGAGCGCGCGCGTGGGCTTGAGCTCGTCCGTCGCTGAGTCGTAGCTCATCAGGTCCAAAAACCCGCCCTCGCTCACGGGGTCCTCCCGCCATCCGTCCCTGAGCTCCGTGATCTGCGTCACCCTCCTGCTGCGGGCAACGCCGCCCAAGCGCCTGATAAGCGATGCGACTACTATGACGTCCGTCGCCTTGAAGGAACTAGGAGGGATGCCTAGGTCCCTGACCACCCTCTCGAAAACGTCTCGGGCGCTAGCGCCATGGATGGTGCCCATGACCGAATTCCCAGCCGCACCTATGCGCATCGCCTCGTACAAGCATGCCGCCTCGGGCCCACGGACTTCGCCCACGACGAGTACGGACTCGCCCAGCCTGAGGGCCGCGCGGAGCGCATCCTGGGCGCTCACCTCGACCTCGCTCGCCGAGACCGCCGCCCGGACGCGGAGGGCTTGCACCTTGAAACCCAACGAGCGAAGCTGGGCGACGGGGAGCTCCGCGGTATCTTCGAGCACTATGATCCTAAATTTGGGCAGGATCTCCAACAGCAGGGCCCCGAGCAGTGAGGTCTTCCCCGCGCCCCTGCTGCCGGTCACGAGCAGCGAGGTTTGCCCGTCGACGAGCAGGCTGAGGAGGCCGGCGGCGCGGGGCGTAAGGAATCGCGCGCGCACGAGCTGGGGAAGCGTCCAGGGCGTCGGCTTGTGCCTGCGAAGGGCGAAGGCCGTGCCCTCCGGGCTCAGCGGACGCCCTATCGCGGTGACGCGCACGCCCCCCAGGTCGAGGTCCAGCGCGGGGTCGGCCTCCGAGAAGGGTCTACCGCTTACGGCCCGAAACTTGGAGACGAGCGATTCGGCATCGCCCGGCGTGAGGTAGATGTTGCTCACGCTCTCCTCGAAGTCGCGGTGGTAGATGTGGACCGGGGTTCTACCAACGGGGGCGTCGATGTAGACGTCCTGCACCCTATCGTCGGAGAGCAGGGTCTCCAGCACCCCGAGGCCGACGGTGAACTTCGCTAGACAACGGGCGAGTGCCCTTATGTCCCGCTTATCGACGTCGAGCTGATCCTCCCTAGCGACCCTGGCGATGAGCTCCTCGCATGTACGCTCGAACTCGTCGCGCTCGGCGAGGAAGTTCGCCGAAAATTTTTCCGAATCCGACAGCAGGGTAGACCTCACCTTATGCAACAGGGAAACCCGATCGGGGGGCAACCGGTACTCCGACGGGACGAGGAAATAAATGTGCTGCAGCTCGTCCGGCAGGCTGTAGATCCGCACCTCTGCGCTTTCTAGCTCATAGGCATCGACCAGCTTGGCCCCCTGGGGCGGCTCCAGGAGCAGGCGAGATGTCAGAAAACGGGGTTTGATGAGCGGCTGCAGCAACTTGGCGTAGCCCCCGCGTCCCCTTTCCCCCTCCACCTCCTTAACCAACTTGGCCCCCGCGAGCGACGAAAGCACGGGGTGGAGCACGCCCTCCAAGAAGGCGCCACGGCATCTCCTGCACATCTCGGCGCCCTTGCCCTCTCGTTCGCGGAGTTCCTCGATCATCCCCTTCAGCTCAGCGTGCGCCCTGGAGGGATCACCCAACATCAGCTCGAGCTGGCGCCTCAACCGCCCTGCCCGCTCCTGCTCGCAGCGACTGCAGTCGGCCAGCGTCAGAGGCTTGAGCAGCAGGTACGAGCAATCCCTCGCCACCTCCGCCATCTCCCTCAACGCGGCCAGCGCTTGCCCCCTGTATTCTCGCTCGTACAGCCCAGCCAAGACCACGGCATCCAAGTCGGCGTGCAGTGTCAGCTCCTGGACAACCTCTCGCATGCAGACCTCCGAATATTCGACGGAAGCGCCATGTGGACAATCGCCGCATTTGAACTCCAGCACCCGCATCCCGCCAAAGTTGAACGTCGCATGCTTACAGGTCACCGCCCCGCTCCCCCGCCCGGTTTACCGCCTTTGACTTTCCAAACCAAACCTTGAGCCCTGCCAGCTCTAGATCGAGCTTCCTCCAAAGCTCCAGAAGCTCTACGAGATGCCCTTCCAGCATCGATACCCTATGCTCGAGGGCGCGCAACCTCTGCTCGTTGGAGTACAAGCCATCCCTCAGCTTTCCTAGCCATCTACCATGTTCTGCCAGCACCAGCTCGTGCTCCCGCGACTTGTTGAACATCCCTTCCGCCCCTCAACTCCTTGAGGTCCGACAACCAGCTCGAGATGCGCACGAGTTGTTCCAGGACCTTCTCGTCCTCTAGCTCCCTCTGCCAGGGCCGACCGGATTCGCCAAGGTAGCCCACGAAGAGTGCCCAAGTGCGCTCGTCCATCGCTCGCTCCCTCCGCAACTCCTCGACCAACCTCCGTAGGTCTATGTCGCGACCCCTCCTTGCCAACGCCGGCTCGACGGCTGACCTCAAACGCTCGTAGTTCTTCGACAAGAACTCGTGTAGCGCTAGCGCTTCTTCCTTGACCACGATCAAGTCGCGTTCTGCGAGCCTCGCCCAATCGGACCTAAGGGGTCCACGTTTCGAATTCGACACCGATTGCGAGAGCTTCGCGGCGGCGGAATTGAAGGCACGCGTTAGCTCCCGCAAGCGCTCGTCGGGTTCGGCGTCTAGCCCGAGGTTCCGTAAACCCTCTGCGATCCTTGCAATCATCACTGCCTGTTCGCTGACCGATGGAAGTTCCGACGGAGAAAGCCTGATGAGATCATCTATCGCCTGAATCAACCTGTCCAGCTTCGATCCTCCCTTCATCGCGACCACTCAATCTTTCAAGCCAAGCACCCACTTCGCGCAACTTTTGGGAGCAAGGCCGATCTTCGGAGGAGCGCAGGAGCTCGGAGCGAAGCGTGGAGAGCAGATCCAACTCGGCAAGCGATAGAAGCCTAGCCAACGTCGGTCTCGGCGCCCTAGGCAAGCGTGATCGCTCCGCGAACAGAAGCGCGATTTGCCAGCCGAACCCTAGTACCAGCGCTACCGGTATGGAGTTCAACTCGCCCGGGGTAACTTGGGCTCAAGGCCATTTAAAAGGGAAGATCACGCGCCGGATATATTGTTTAAACTCCACAGTTCGGACGGGGTCGACGTTGGCCGAGAAACTACAATTTAAGCGATTGCCGATCGCCCCTGAGCCCAAGGATCTGCTGGCAGCCGCCTTCGGGCGCGCCTCCAAGTCAGCTTCCGCCCTGCGCGTAGTCGGAGGTCCGTTGGAGGGCGCGAGGAGGCGGGAGCGGGAGCGCATCGTGGTCGCAAGCCGGATCATTAGGGACAAGCTTTCGAAGGTGGTGAAGGATACCCCCTCGTTACCCGATTTGCCCCCCTTCTATCGGGAGCTCGTGGACGCGCTGGTCGACATCGACAGGATGCGAAAGTCGCTCGGCGCGATAAACGGGGTGATCAAGGTCATCGACAAACTGGAGCGCGAGCACCTGCGAAGACTTGGATCCGCTGAATCCCCCGCCGAGGCGAGTAAGATCAGAAAGCAGGCTTACGGTAGGATATCGTCCATCATCAAGAGGGCAAGCCCCCATCTAGAGTTCTTGCGCGAGGCAGCGAGGAAGTTAGCTGACCTTCCCTCGGTTTACGTTGACATGCCTACCATCGTGATAGCGGGTTACCCAAACGTCGGCAAGACTACTCTACTGCGTCAACTTACCGGATCCGAGCCCGAGATCGCCAGCTATCCGTTCACCACAAAGGGGCTACAGCTCGGGTACTTCGATCGCGGTCATAGGAGATATCAGGTAATCGATACCCCGGGTCTGCTGGACCGCCCGCTCGCCAAGCGCAACCCGATCGAGCGTCAAGCCATCGCCGCCTTGAACCACCTGGCGGACGCGATTATCTTCCTCTTCGATCCAACCCAGACGTGCGGCTTCGAGTTCGAGAGCCAACTTCGCCTCTACCACGAGATCCGAAAGCTTTTTCCGAAAATACCGGTGCTGCCCGCTGCAAACAAGAGCGACCTCATAGATGAAGCCAAGCGACAGCGGGTGCTCGGGAGCTGCCCGGACGTGCTCTTCATCTCCGCTTCGAGCGGCGAGGGTGTGGGGGCTTTGTTGGAGAAGGCGCTAAAGACGTTGGGGTCTAGTGAATCCTAATCCCTCGACTCGAATTCTGCCGGGCTGGCCTATTTGGCCATCCACCTCGAACTTGACATCCAAGATCCGCTCGACTAGCGCGATGTTGGTCAACGCGTGAGAGGTGAGCTCAGCGCTGGTTATCTCAGACGTGCCCTCGGCTAGCGCCATGTACGGGATCAGCTGATCCGTCAGATAACGATCCATCCCGCAACCTGTCCCGAGCTGCTTGAGCAAGACCTTCGCTGCCTCGCGGGCGACCTCCTCGGCGGGCTTTCCAGGCCTGCCCAGCGCGCTGGCGCCAATGATCGAGCCGCTCTCCCCCTCGGCCCAAAGGGTGATGCCCGCACCTGGACCTAGATGGGGGTCTTTGGCGGGGTCGTAGGCCTCGATTTCTATGTCGACGTCCGCGTAGCCGGCCCTCAAGAGGGCCAACTTCGCAGCGTGCGCCATGCGGGTGGCGATGTGCTCGGGCAACTTGACGCAGTGTGATATTCCCTTGATCCCGACGACCCTACCCAGCTCGATCATGCGGATCGCGCTGAGCTTCCGCACGGGTCGGATGACCGCTTGAACGATGCCCCCGCCGCGTGGATAGTGACCCCGCCTAACGCGTATGACCTCCCCATCGTAACCCATCTTGCGGAGGGTAGGCAAAGTGACGTTGATGAGGTAGTCCACGGGAGGTGACATGGGGACGTCGCTGCCGCCGGTTATCTCCACCTCCACAGGCCCATCGGCGAAGGCGGCGGCAGGCATGAGGGCCTGCAGGATCAGCGTGATGCTACCGGCGGTGCCTATGTCGACGCGATAACGACCGCCCTTCACCGCTCCCGGCTCGAACCTGAGCTCGGTCGATCGGAGCCGAAGCCCTTCGATCTTGGCACCCGTGAGGCTCCCCAACGCTTTCACGCCGTGCATGTGTTGAGGCGCTAATCCTGGATTTGGTCTCTTGGCGCGGATGTTGTAAATATGGACGGGCCTCATGCTCACCGCGCTGAGGGCGAGCGCCGTGCGAAGGATCGCCCCTCCCCCTTCACCCATCGCCCCATCGATAGCTATCATCTTCATCGATGCGGATATTATTGCTTGAAGATAAAAATCAGAGGCCGATCACATGCCAACCATAACTCTGTTGCGCGACGATCGGGGGCTCGTGGCCGCCGCTGTGGTCGAGGACGAGACCCTGCTGGCAACGAGCGTGGGCTACGATGAGCGAAAGACCATGATGGACGCCATCAGACGCTCGGGTCGAGAAGCTCGTTTGGCGCGAGACGCCCTCGGGTTAGAGGTCTGCTCCAAGTTATTGAAGGCCGCTCGGGGGGAGCGAGTGGAGTTCAACTACCGCCTTAGCCTCGCGCGCCTGAGTCCATTGGCCAAGAAAATCCTCAAACTTGTACGGGGTATACCCCACGGCGAAACCGTCGATTACGCTGAGCTGGCCAGGCTGGCCGGAGCGCATCCAAGGGCGGTTGGCCGCATATTATCGCTCAACCCTTATCCTCTTGTGGTTCCCTGTCATCGCGTGGTAATGGCGAACGGGAGATTGGGAGGGTACTCGCTCGGCGCACGACTTAAGGCAAGGATCTTGGAAGCGGAGGGGGTAAGAATCGATTATAAGCTACGGCGCATCGAGCGGAATCGACTTCAGCGAAGAGGATAATCCGTCCTCGATAGATCCTTCAACCGCTCAACCGCCTTGATCTCCTGCATGACCTCGAGCACGGCCTTTGGCACTAGATCTTCCCATCGCCTGCCCTTTATCATGCGATTCCTTATTTCTGCCCCCCAGTAGATCCTTCGCTTGAACATTGGGAGCGTCCTCACCTCAAATCCCGCTTCCTTGAACAGCCGCTGGACCAAGGGATTACCGGAGTAAACAACGGAAAATGGCGGCGAGAGCGAGACGACGTGCGCCACCCAAATCGCGTGGTTATTGACATCAGGGATCGGGATGATGTGGACCTTCGAGAGATCTACACCGGCCTCCACCAACGCCCTGCTCAACATGAGCATCCTCTCGCCGGCCGTGAAGGGGTTCTCGAGGGTATGGCTTTCCTGGGCGCTGCCTATGCCAACGATGAGCTCGTCGACCTCTCGCAAGATTTGCTTCACCACCTCCACGTGGCCCTTATGAGGTGGTTGGAAGCGGCCGATCAAGATACCGCGCTTGACCATGAAGTTACCACGCTTTATTGTTCGCCCTTACTTTTTAACTCCTCCCCCGACCACGATTTCATCGCCGAGCTCCGCTCCCACCGCAGCGGCTAGGTTTCCCATATTCTTGGCCACTTCCAGCAGACCAGCGCTGCCGATGTAACACAGATATTCGCCCGGCTTCACATCGCCGAAGGTCTTGACGAACTTTACGGGGAATTCCCTACCTTTGAACCTAATGCGCGCGAAACGGTTGAGCCGTAATAGCCGCAACGCCGTTCGAGCGTCGATGTTCGAGATGACGTTTCCAAAGTCGTCGATGTTCAACACGCAACCGGATATCCCGCCCTTAACCAGTTTTGGCTTTGGGATCTTCAGCTTCTTGAAGGTCCGCAGCCTAGGCCCGACCTCCGATGGCTTTAAACCAAGACTTAGGTGGGCCGCCACGGGGGCCATGATGTCGCGCCCGTGAAACGTTGCCGAAATCGACGGCCTCATCAACGCCCTATTCGCTATCTCGTAAATCCCTTTGACCTTGAATCGCTCGGCTACCAATGTGAAGATCCCGTTATCTGGACCTACGAAGAACATTTTGTTTTTCGTCTCGACGAGGATACATTTTCTCTTCGTGCCTACGCCGGGGTCCACCACCGCGACTGCTATGGAGCCCTCTGGGAAGGTCTCGATCGCGTTGACGAGCGTGAACGCGGCAACTGTGATGTTACCCTTCGGCAGCTCGTGCGTGATGTCCACGATCGATGCATTTGGGTTTATCGAAAGGATGACGCCCTTCATCGCGGAGACGAAGTAGTCCCTCGTCCCCAAATCCGAGATGAGCGCGATCGGCGGCATACCTTTCATTTCCTGTTTGGACTAGAGATATTTAACGACAGACGAATAATACAAGCGAGACCCATGCAGATGGCTGAGGCAAGGCGCGGCGCGGCAACCGAGGAGATGCAAGCCGTGGCGAGGGCCGAGGGAAAATCGATCGAATACATCGTGAGGATGCTCGCCCAAGGGAGGATCGTGATCCCGCGCAACGTCAAGCGCGAGCGCATAGAAATCAAAGGTATAGGCGAAGGATTGCGAACGAAGGTGAATGCCAACGTCGGCACCTCGCCGGACTACGCGAGCGTAGAAGAAGAAGTCGAGAAGGCCAAAGTAGCTGTTAGATATGGGGCAGACACAGTAATGGACCTTAGCATAGGCGGAGAAATCGACGAGGTGAGAAGGCGGATCTTGAAGGCCGTCGAGGTGCCGGTCGGGACGGTTCCGATTTATCAGGCTGCAATCGAGGCCGCGGAAAGGGGTAGCTTGGTAGATATGACCTCCGACGATATTTTCAACGTCATTCGAAGGCATGCGACCGACGGTGTGGATTTCGTGACGGTTCACTGCGGCGTGACCAAAAGCGCTGTCGAAGCATTGCGCCGCCAGGGAAGGCTGGCCAACGTGGTGAGCAGGGGAGGCTCCTTTTTGGTGGCCTGGATGATCCACCATGATGAAGAAAATCCCCTCTACGAGGAGTTTGACTACCTGTTGGAAATAGCCCAGGAATACGACCTCACGCTCAGCCTGGGCGATGGCATGAGGCCCGGCTGTTTGGCTGATGCTTCCGATCGAGCGCAATTTCAGGAACTGCTGACACTCGGCGAGCTCGTGGAGCGGGCCTGGGCGAAGGACGTGCAGGTAATCGTCGAGGGGCCAGGACACCTCCCGCTTAACCATATCGAGGCAAACGTCAAGCTCCAAAAGAGTATCTGCAAGGGAGCACCATTTTACGTGCTGGGACCGATCGTGACCGACATCGCCCCCGGTTACGACCACATCGTCGGGGCGATCGGGGGTGCGATGGCGGCTTGGACGGGGGCCGATTTCCTGTGCTACGTGACGCCGTCCGAGCACCTCTGCCTGCCAAGCCTAGAAGACGTAAAAGAGGGCGTAATCGCTGCTAGGATAGCTGCTCATGTAGCCGATATAGCGAAGGGAATCGACGTGGACCGAGATGCCGAGATGGCGATAGCTAGGAAGGAACTAAACTGGACGAGACAGTTCGAGCTGGCGATCGATCCAGAAAAAGCTAAGGAACTCAGGCGCAAACGTCCACCAGTCGTCGACCCCACCACTTGCGCCATGTGCGGCAAGTACTGTGCGGTAAAGATAGCTAGCGAGTACTTAGCTAAACTCTGACTTTTCTCAGGACCACTCAAAAATCGTGCTCCAGATATCTACCGCCGGGCTGAGACCGAAACGAAAACGATTAAGAAGTATGAGCTTCAAAAGATATGGGGTGAGCTATGGTCGAGGGAAAACAGCTCATAATGTTACCCGGCCCAACCAACGTGCCGGACCGTGTTATAAACGCTATGACGAGGCCCATCATAAACCATCGGGGGCCTGAGTTTCGTGAGCTCTACGACAACCTACTTGAAAAATTAAAGTATGCGTTCCAAACGGAAAATGACGTCTTCGTCCTCACATCTTCTGGCACAGGTGCCGTGGAGTGCGCCATTGGCAACATCGTTTCCCCCGGCGACAAAATCGCGGTTCCCGTCAACGGGGTCTTCAGCCAACGATTAAAGGAGAAGATCGAGGTCTTTGGTGGTGTGCCCATCGAGATACCCATTGAATGGGGGAAAGCCGCCTCACCTGAACAAATAGCCGGCGCCGTTGCAGAGCAAGAGGTAAAGGCGATAGCGGTCGTGTACAACGAGACGTCGACGGGAGCGACGATGCGGGGCTTAGATGAGGTGGGGAAGATAGCGGCAGAGCATGACTTGCTTTTCATCGTCGACGCGATCTCGATTTTGGGTGGGGACGAGCTACCGGTCGACAGGTGGAACATCGACATATGCATTACGGGGAGTCAGAAATGTCTGGCTTGCCCTCCGGGATTGTCCATGATATCGGTTAGCGACCGTGCTTGGGAAGTCATCGAGCGAACGAAATCCCGAACCTATTACTTCAACCTGCTTAAGATCCGCGAGTTCCACGAGAGGAAGGAGACACCGTTTACTCCCGCCCTTCCCCTCTGGTTCGCGCTGGATGAGGCCCTAAGCATGTTGATGGAAGAAGGCTTGGAGGCGAGGATAAAAAGGCACGAGAGGTGCGCCAGGGCCTTTTATGGCGCGATAAAGGAGCTAGGGCTAGAACTTTTCGCGGATGAACGTTGGCTTTCAAATACCGTTATCGCGGTCAAGAACCCGCAGGGAATAGCCGACAAGGATATTCGCGCCATAATGCGGGAGAAGTATGGAGTGGTGATAGCTGGCGGGATGGGTAAATTGAAGGGGGCCATGTTTAGGATCGGGAACATGGGCGTTGTCAGCGAGCGCGAGGTGGCCGCGACGATGAGTGCTCTGCGCGGGGCGCTTTCCGAACTCGGATATTTTAAATAGTCCGAATAAATAGTCGTGGCGGTGCTTACTTGGCGATATCGCCCACGAAATTCATATGGATGGATGGTCGCCTATTGCCGTGGGAAGAAGCCAAAGTGCATGTATTGACGCATACCCTGCATTACGGCCTTGGGGTGTTCGAAGGGATCAGGTGCTACAAAACCAGGGATGGCCCGGCCGTCTTCAGGCTGAAGGATCACATAAAAAGGCTGGAAAATTCCGCTCGCATCATGAACATGAAAATTCCGTATTCCTTCGAGGAGCTGGTGAACGCCGTGAAGGAAACGATAAAGGCGAACGAAATCGAGGAATGCTACATTAGGCCGATCGTGTTTTACGGCTATGGGGTGATGGGGCTAGACCCCACGGGTTCTCCTGTGAACGTGGCGATCGCCGTGTGGCCCTGGGGCACTTACTTGGGCGAGGAAGGGTTGAGGAAGGGGATCAGGGCGATGGTCTCATCTTGGCTCCGCATCGATTCGAGGATTCTCCCGCCACACTCAAAGACGGTTGCAAATTATACCAACTCAATCCTCGCGAAACTCGAGGCTCTGAAGGCTGGTTATGACGAAGCCATCCTGTTAAATGTAGAGGGGTTCGTCACCGAAGGGCCCGGGGAGAATATCTTTATAGTAAAAAACGGGACTCTTATAACCCCCCCACTTTCATCCGGTGCACTCGGAGGCATCACCAGGGATTCCGTCATGAAGATGGCCAGCGATAAAGGTATACCGGTTAGGGAAGAGAATATTTCGCGCGATCAGCTCTACGAAGCGGATGAGGCGTTCTTCACGGGCACTGCCGCGGAGGTCACGCCGATAAGGGAAATAGATGGTCGCAAGATAGGAACGGGCAAAGTTGGACGCGTAACTAAAGAACTTCAGCATACGTTCTTCGAAGCGGTTCGCGGAAAAATCGAGAAGTATCTACACTGGTTAGATTACGTAAAGTAAAACTCCAGTAAAGGGTAAACCCCTTTTTTAAACGCTGTTTTAAAAATACAAAAGTTATTTAAGGCCAAGTCATATTCCCAACGGTGAAACGGATGAGGCTCGGCAGGAACTTCACAAACCTGCTCTATTTCGATTACCTAGACGCCGAAAGCAGGCGTAGATTTTTAGCGGGCGAATTAACGGTCGCGGACATGGACGCAGCCGTTCAGGTAGTGGCCAAGAAAGACATAACCAAGCAAATCCTTACGGCAAAAGCACTTGGCATCGATCACGTTGAGTTGGATGGTAACGTGCCCAATCCGTACTTGGCTTTTAGCGAGAAGGACAAACAAAAAGCGAGAGACATCGCCCAGGAAAATGCTATTTCGCTTTCGCTTCATCTGCCCTACTCCTACGTTGGAGCGAATTTATGTGCGCCCGATGAACTTGATAGGAGGATAGCCGTCGATTTACAAAAGCGCTATTTAGAATTTGCATCGGATATCGGATGCAAATATTGTGTTCTCCATCCTGGTGTCGTACCATTTTATCACAAGAACGGCAAATATCGAGAACAGATAAAAACCAGCCTAATAAAGAGCCTTACCGAACTAGCCTCCTTTGCAGCTGAACGCGGCATCGATCTTCATTTGGAGAACAATACTGCATTCGATGGTCTCTTTTCGGAACCGGTGGAGGTATGTGAAGTACTCGAGGAAGTTAGGGGGATGGGCCTTGATGTTTATTTCTGTTTTGACATTGGCCATTGGCTAACTCGAGTAGATGCAAGCCAACGTATTTTAAATCTCCCCGAAAACATCGTCGAGGAAATACCCAATGGGTTGTTCAAAGAAATCCACTTGAACGACTATGTCCCCCATAAACGAGTTTTTCACCCTCCGCTCCATCTCGAGCTTGGAATGTTAAAGAAAGAGAACCTCGAGCGATACTTGGGGCTGATAATAGAAAAAGGTGCGGAAATCGTCGTCGTTGAGACGGCGGCAAGCGATCGGGAACACGTCATACGAAGTGGTGAGATATTACGCGAGGAAACCGAATATTTAAAAGATATTTTAGGGAGATATCATGCCTAACGTCTTTCTTATCGGTAGACCTGGTTGCGGAAAATCCATCGCCTACGGTTTGCTCGCAGAACTGCTCAGAGCCACAGGTTATAAAGGTGAAATAATGCGGATAGATGATTTTCCGATTCTCAAACGCATCTTCGAGGAGGACGTAGAATATAAACGACATCGACCGACGCCAGAAGGTGGCGTAAAAGTTATAGACGACAAAGTTTGGGACGATCTGTCGAAGGCACTAAACGAACAGGCGCTCAAGTTACAGAGCGAAGGTCGCCTGCTTTTCATAGAGTTCTCGAGAGACAGCTACGTTAGGGCCTTTAAGAATTTCTCGCCGGAGGTCATGCAAAACTCGATAATCGTTTACATCGAGGCCCCATTCGATGTATGCTGGGAGCGCAACGTTCGACGCGCGAGAGAGGAACAAGGACTTGATGCCCACCTCGTTTCACGGGAGGAAATGGAGAAAACATATGCACGAGATGATCACGAAGAGCTATCGAAACACGTTGAAGCGCCCATGCTGGTGATAAAAAACGACTCCGATCTTGAGCGATTTCGAATGGAACTTCAAAAAGTGGTTGATGCGATAATTCATTTTAAAAGGTTAAAATGAAAACTAAACACAAGCATTGGATTTTCCTCTGATAATTTCGTCACTAAGAACAATACTCTCAGAAATGATTGAAGAGATGAAATCTAAATTTTTTTATAGTCGTTAGCTGTTATAATTATCGGTGATTAAGCTGCGAATTCTCGCGGCAACCGACTTTCATGGATCACCAAATGCGGACAGCAACTTGCTGAGATTTCTTCAACGCGGATACGATTATGTGATATTGATCGGTGACCTGACAAACTTCGGGCCAGTAAGCTTGGTCGAAAGTATGTTAGCAAGACTAGAAGCGACAGGCGTGCCTATCTTGGCCGTGCCGGGCAACTGTGACCCCAAACCTATCTTGGAGGTCCTCGAAAAACATCAGGTCAATCTTCATGCAAAATGTATGAAAATCGGGGGTTTAACCCTAGTAGGCTTCGGCGGTTCTAATCTGACCCCATTTAACACGCCATTTGAGTTTACTGAAACCGAAATCAAGGAAGAACTCACCGCGCTGACGCTGGGAGTCGACGATAATTGGATACTGATAACGCACACACCTCCTTATGACACGCGCGTCGATCGGACGGAGGCCGGAATACACGTCGGAAGCAAAAGTGTGCGGCAAATCATTGAGCAAAAGCAACCATTGGCAGCACTATGCGGCCATGTACATGAAGCTAGAAACACCGATAAGATCGGCCGAACGCTCATCGTAAATCCGGGTCCGATAAGCAGGGGCTATGCGGCTGAGTTGGTGGTCGAAAACGGGGTCTGCGCCAAGCTATTAGAAACATAAGTTGAACCTCCGTGAAAACTAAATAACGCCGGTTTTTTTAGCCAATCTTTCGGCAGCCCTTTTACTCAACCCATCGCCAAGTATCGTATACCGCTCAGGCCTGATCTTGTGCGCAATGGTCAATGCCTTGACGATGTACTTTGAAGGGATGTTAAGCTCCCTTGCGTTCGTGGGACACCCTATCGTTCGAAGAGCGTCTCTGATCGCTTGCCAATCGCCTTCGTGCAAATACATCATCATTATCGTGCCGACGCCGCATTGTTCACCATGTAACGCAGGCTGGGGAGCGATGAGGTCCAGCGCATGACTAAATAAATGCTCGGAACCGCTCGCCGGCCTGCTGCTGCCGGCTATCCCCATCGCCACCCCACTACTTATTAGCCCCTTGACGACCTTGCGGACGCTCTCTTCTGTGTGTTCTCGGATCATATCCGCATTTTTCAGGATGAGTTGGGCGCTCATGGAAGAAAGTGCGGCGGCGTACTCACTGAAGGGCTCACCGCGAACACGGTTGGCCAGCTCCCAATCGCGGACCGCAGTGAAGTTCGCGATCAAGTCTCCGCATCCCGCGGCTAAAAGACGATGAGGAGCACTTTTAATTATGAGCGTGTCGGCTATGATCGCGATGGGGGCTTGAGCCCCTATGGAAACCGGGCGTCGAGCACCCTTGATGGACGCGCGCGCCGAAGCTATGCCGTCGTGCGATGCCGCAGTGGGTACGGAGACGAAGGGCTTACCTTCACGGAATGAGGCGAGCTTTGCCACATCTATGCATTTACCCCCGCCAACCCCTAGTAGGAAGTCAATTTGATCCTTTCTTATCAACTCGCGTATCCTTGTAACGGTGGCCACATCCGCCTGCTCTATCAAGGAGTACCCCACCTCAAAGTTTTTTTTCGATAGGATCCTACGAACGCTGCTGCCGGCCAATTTAAAAGTTATCGAATCAGAGATGATAAGAGCACGCTTTCCTACATGAAGGCGGTTGCACACATCTCCAATCCTTTTGAGCACCCGCGGGCCCATCCATACCTCGCGAGGCAGCTCTATGCGCTTTGCTTCCTTCACAACAACCATCTCAGCGAACTAACCTTCCTTGTCCGTAAGGTGGATAAAAGTTTATATACGGTAATGAGAAATTTCAATTGCTGCTTCTAACGCGGCATTTCTTCGCGAGGTATCAAAATTGGAAGACGGTCGGTTTAAACACCTCGAAGGCACGACGACCATCGGGTTGGTCTGCAGGGACGGGGTAGTCTTAGTTACGGATACCAGAGCGACGATGGGGTATTTGGTCGCGAGCAAACAAGCGCGTAAGGTCTACAAAATTACAGACAACATCGGCGTCACCGTTGCAGGAGGAGTAGCGGATACCCAAGATCTGGTAAACATCCTCAGGGCAGAGGCGGGATACTATCAAATGCGAGAGGGCGTCCCGATGAGCGTCCAAGCGGCCGCGAGGCTGGTAGCGAACGTGCTCCATGCTTACCGGATGTTTCCATACATCGCCAACTTGCTGGTGGGTGGAGTAGACAACACGGGACAGCACTTGTACTTCATAGACCTCGATGGTTCACTCACGGAGGAGACGATGGTCGCAACTGGCTCTGGTTCGCCGATCGCTTATGGTGTGTTGGAGAGCGAGTTCAGAAATGGCATGACCACCGAAAGTGCGTTACCCATTGCCATCAAGGCGATCAAGGCGGCAATGAAACGGGACATCGCTACTGGTAACGAGATAACCGTCGCCGTCATAACAAAATCTGGGTATAGAGAGCTCACGCCTAAAGAGATCAAAAAATTGGCGTAAGAAAAAAGGAAAGGTGTCACCATGGCTGCAGAAGATCTCTTAAATGAGATAAGGCGCATCGTGCGAGAGGAAACCCCCTTCGCCGATGCCATCTCAGATATAGACATCGAAGGACCAAAGATAGTGCTCTATTGCCGCAATCCGGATCTGCTGATGCAGGACGAGGACGCGATCAAAGAACTCGCGCGGAGGATCCGGAAACGAATAATGTTGCGCCCGGATCCATCTATTTTGATGGATCAGAAAAAAGCCGAGGATGAGATCCGCAAGATCGTTCCTCCAGAAGCTGGCTTAGAAAAAATCATCTTCAACCCCGATGTAGGTGAGGTCACAATAGAGGCCCAAAAGCCCGGCATCGCCATAGGGAAAGGTGGGTCGCTGCTAAGAGAAATCATGCGAAGGATTGGCTGGACGCCCAAAGTGGTCCGCGCACTACCAATTCAATCCGACATCGTGCGAAACATCCGCTATTCCGCGATCCAGTCAAGCGCTGAGTGCAGGGAGATAATGCGCAAGATCGGGAGGCGAATTTATCGCGAACCGAGAGCAAAGGCCAGCTGGATCAGAATATCCTCGCTGGGAGGCTCAAGGGAGGTCGGTCGGTCGTCGTTTTTACTGCAAACGCCGGAAAGCCGCATCCTCCTTGATTGCGGGATAAATGTGGCCTCTGACGAGCGAGCATTTCCCCATCTTGAGGCGCCTGAGCTCAGGCTATCGGAGCTCGACGCGGTGATCATAAGCCATGCCCACTTGGACCACATGGGATTTGTTCCTTACCTCTTCAAATACGGATTCGATGGACCCGTATATTGTACCCCGCCCACGCGCGACCTTTCGGTGCTGTTGCAACTCGATTACCTCGAGATAGCCGAGCGCGAGGACAAGCCGCCGCCATACGACAAAAAAGACATCCGTACCTTCGTGCAGCATACGATACCCCTTGACTACGGCGATGTGACGGATATTTCGCCCGATATCAAGATCACTTTTCACAACGCCGGTCATATCTTGGGCTCGGCGATCACGCACATCCACATCGGCGAGGGCCTGTATAACGTCGTCTACACGGGCGACATGAAGTTTGACCGGACCCGCCTATTTTCTCCGGCGACCTGCACCTTTCCTCGCTTGGAGACGCTCATCATAGACAGCACGTATGGAGGGGCCGATGATATCCAGCCCCATCGCGCGGATGCGGAAAAGGAACTCCTTCGCGTGGTAACGGAAACCATCAATCGCGGGGGCAAGGTATTAGTACCTGTATTTGCGGTTGGAAGAGCTCAAGAGATGATGGTCCTGCTTGAAAACTACAGGCGCAACGGACTGCTCGGAGATGTGCCGGTCTATCTAGATGGGATGATCTGGGAAGCTACGGCCATCCACACCGCCTATCCCGAATATTTAAGCCCCGAGCTGCGTGAACTGATCTTCCATCAGGACAAGAATCCGTTCCTCTCGGATATGTTCATACGGGTTACCGACCCAAGCCAGCGCGCGGAGGTAATAGAAGGTGGGCCAGCCGTTATCCTTTCAACGGCGGGTATGATGGCCGGCGGGCCAGTGATCGAGTACTTCAAAGCGTTGGCCCCAGACCCCCACAACTGTTTGGTCTTCGTCGGCTATCAGTGCGAGGGTTCGCTGGGTCGGAGAATCCAAAAGGGTTGGCGTGAGATACCGCTGCGTGGCCAGGGTGGCAAGATAGAGGAAGTAAAAATCAACATGGAAGTACGAACGATCGAGGGATTCAGCGGACACTCGGATAGGGCTCAACTTTTAAACTACGTCAGAAGGATTTCACCCAAGCCCGAGCGAGTGATATGCTGCCACGGTGAGAACAACAAATGTATAGACCTAGCGAGCGCGATACATAAGCTCTTCAAAATCGAGACCAAGGCGCCGGCAAACCTAGAGGTAATCAGGTTACATTAGCCATCACTTTAGCTGGACTGGGCCGGTTTTGAGCGATTTTATCTCTCTCTGCTTCAACTCGCGCTTCCTCGCCCGCCCGTCTACGATCGCGCTATGACCAAAGGGGTCCATCACCACCAATCTCGCCTTAAGCTTGCCCGCGCGTATGGCGTCGATTTTCTTGAGGATTGCCTCGCCCCGCCTTCGCCGAACGTCGTCTGCGCCCTCGAGCGCCAGCCTGACGGCCTCCTCGATCCTATCGAGCACGCCCTCTATATTTGATACGTAGCCCTCCGATGCCGGACCGGGCTCCACTTTCACGCCCAGCTCAGGGACTTTGATGGTTCCAGTGCTCGATTTCACCACCCTAACTGTAAGATCTTTTTCGGAGGTGATTAGAAACTCGTAGCGCATCGGCTTGCGTTCGCCGAGACACATGACATCGGCATGCTTAAATTTACAGCTTTCGCATTTCATCAAGGTTTCCATAACTTCGCCAAAGTATGGGATATCATCGATTCGCCCCTTGATATAAAAACTTCCTTCAACATTACAAAGTGGGCAACGTTCGAGTGGGAGCTCAAACTCCCTTTTTTCCATGATGCCACCAAAAATCAGGCTTCGGTTTTCTTGAACTGAATGCGGACGAATTTTGGTGTGGCTATCACCTTGGACTCGGTCAAGCGCCCGATATCTCCCCCGATCCCGTGGGTTATTCCCTTAAGTTGATCGATCGCCCGCTTGAGCTCAGCGGGATCTTGGTTCATTAGCGGGGTAATATCGAGGACCACAATGTTGCCAGCCCTCAACTCTTCCGCGACCTCGCGGACGTCGACGAGGCTTTGTAAATTCATGCTCTTTACGTATATCGGCTCGATCTCGCTCAGCCCCCTACCCTTGACAGCTTCTTCGACCTCGAGAATTGGCACCTCTTCCACTGCCTCAGGCCGTTGCTCAGGCGTCCTCCTAAAAATCCTTTTTAAATATTCCAAGATTATTCCTCCACAGCAATTTGTCGATGATTTTCTCTATATTTAACCCTTTTCTCGGCTCCCAAGACCCTGGGCCCTCTTGGATAGCGACCATATCTTGTCTCCAACGTGATGGAGGTTCTTCACCACTCTCCCCCTCGGTGCCCTCATGGCGCTGCCTGGCACCAACGCTAGGCCTATAGCGAGTGGCTTGGCATTGCGCTCGTCGACGACCATCACCTCGTCACCCGGCGAGATGTCGCCATCAGCGGCGGTTACGCCTGGCGCCATGACATCGGCCCCATTAGCTACGTGGGGGACGGCGCCCATGTCCACGACCACGCGTTTCAGGGATACCCTATCGAGCGTCGCAAGGGTCGGAAAAATGCCCTCTTTCGCCCTGATCAAGATCGGTCTTCCGCCCGACAGTATCACCTGGCGACCGTCGTCCAACTCCACTATCTCGACATCGCCCATGATGAATTCGGAAAACGATTTACCGAACTTATTCTGGAGCTCGATGCTCAACCGTCTGAGCAAAGCTTTTCTGGCGTGATATCTTCGCTTGATCGACATCGCTTTAAGAAGTACTCGATATGCTTAAATACCGGGCTGCTGACGGATTGATGATTTTCATGCCCATGCAGCGGCCGCTCGATGTCCTGAACCGTGCCTTGGGGTCGCCGGTATTGGTGAGTCTAAAGGGTGGCCGCGAACTTAGGGGCAAGCTCGGCGGCTTCGACATGCACGTAAACCTAGTGCTCGAGGACGCCGAGGAATTACAGGGCAATGAATCCGTCAAGCGATACGGCACGATGGTTATACGCGGAGATAGCGTCGTCTTCATCTCACCGGCAGAGTGATCTCATGGTTAAGGGCACCCCCTCCATGGGCAAGCGCCATAAGGTGATGCACATCCGCTGCCGGAGGTGCGGCAGGCGCGCATATCACGCCCAAAAGGGGGTCTGCGCGGCCTGCGGTTACGGAAGGTCTCGCCGAATCGTTCAGTACAGCTGGAAGGTGAAGAAACCCCATGGAGGACGCCAGCGCCTACGGTAGAGACTTAAATCCCCAACTACAACTATTTCTCAGTGGGCCGGTGGCGAAGTCTGGAATCGCGCTCGCTTGGCATGCGAGAGGGCGCGGGTTCAAATCCCGCCCGGTCCACCAGCGGGCCCGTGGTCTAGTGGTTATGACGTCGCCTTGACGAGGTGCCTCGAAAAGGCGAAGGTCCTGGGTTCGAATCCCAGCGGGCCCACCTAAACTAAGAGTGTTGAAGCAATCGAGCAAGGCTTCAGGAGGTAAGGATGAAGCTGATAATAGCGTCGGCTCGAGACCCAGCGGCTCAAAACATCGCCGCACAACTGCTCGAGTTCTTTGATTTTGAAAGGCAAAGCAGCGAGCCAGATGTTTACGTTCACGGCGATGTGTCCCTAGCGATAATCAGGACCGAAGCGATCGAGCTCGCCGAGCTACCGATCGCGGCTGAGGAAGTAATCGTCGCATCTAGGCACGCCAGCGAGTCGCGCAGGCCGACGCTCACCGTCCACGTGCCAGGCGATTTGAGAAGCGGCGAGCTAGCGGTCGCATCCCCAGCAACGGTGAAGGCCGCCCTCCAGGCGCTGGCGACGGCGAGGGACGAGTTAGCCCCGCGGTACGATGTTTCCCTGGAGGCGACCCACCACGGACCGACCAAGCTCGACGAGCCCGTGACTTTCGTGGAGGTGGGTAGCTCGCCGGCACAATGGCGCGATGAGAAAGCTGCCTCGGCCGCCGCGCGGGCGATAATGGCTGCCACTTCACCGGTCGAGGGGAGGAACGCCCTTGGGCTGGGAGGCCCTCATTATGCGCCAAGGCATACCGAAGCCGTCTTACGCACGGACCTGTGCATCGGCCACATCCTGCCGTCATACATAGACGTGGATAGAGGGCTCGTGCGGAAAGCCATCGCGAGAACGCGTGGAGGGGTTGAAGTCGTCGCGCTGGACTGCAAGGGTCTTAGCGGCGAGCAACGTCGGCGATTACAAGCGATCATCGCCGAGCTTGGCCTTCAGACAATATAAAGAGGCGGTTCTGGTCTATATACAAAAGCTTAAATTGACCTAACAAAAACTAATCATCACGAAATAATCGTGGAGGATATATGTGGAGAAGACCGAAATTGGCGCTTTCAGGCCCGAAACCGGCTTCGAGTTGGTGAAACCGGGTATTTCTGCACCGACCAAAACAAGGGTCTCGCCCCTAGCTAAATCCATGGATGAGGAACTCGAGCAGATATTGCAACGCGCGCGCGCGAGGATTGTGGTCGTCGGCTGTGGTGGAGCTGGCTGCAACACGATTTCCAGGATGATGGCGGTGGGCATCGAGGGCGCCGAAACCATCGCTCTCAACACCGATGCGCAGGATTTGCTCTATACGACCGCCGATAAGAAGATACTGATCGGTCATGAAACGACGGGAGGACTTGGGGCTGGAAACGATCCGGAAAAGGGCGAAGCTGCGGCGAGGGAAGACGAAGCGATGATAAAGGACTACCTTTATCCCGCAGATATGGTGTTCGTGACCTGTGGCCTAGGAGGCGGGACCGGCACTGGGGCATCTCCGGTCGTGGCTGAGGTTGCGAAGAAAATAGGTGCCCTAACAGTTGCCGTCGTTACCTTGCCATTTACCGTCGAGGGGAAACGGCGCAGGCAAAATGCGGAGCGAGGCTTGTCGCGTCTCCGGGAGATAGCAGATACGGTGATAGTGATACCAAACGATAAATTGCTGGAGATCGCACCGGACCTACCCATCGGGGCTGCCTTTAAGGTAGCGGACCAGCTGCTGATGGACGCGATCAAAGGGATAACTGAGATGATAACAAAACCGGGCTTGATCAATTTGGACTTCGCGGATGTCCGAACCGTGTTGCAGAACGGTGGCGTAGCGATGATAGGAATAGGCGAGTCCGACACGGAGAATCGGGCGATCGAGGCGGTGGACGAGGCGTTGCACAGTCCGCTGCTGGACGTCGACATCACCGGCGCCAAAGGGGCACTAGTAAACGTGGTCGGGAGCCCGGACATGACGCTGGAGGAAGCTGAGAAAATTGTGGGGAAAGTATCGGAAGCACTCGATCCGGAGGCCCAGATAATATGGGGGGCACAGATATCCGAGGATCTCAAAAATGCCGTGCGGGTGATGGTAATACTCTCGGGAGTCCATTCACCGTACGTACTCGGTCCTGGCGAGTTACCGAGGAGGCCAACAGAGGCCGTGGATCTAGAGCTGGAGTTCCTGAAGTAAATGTTGCGGAAGTTCATATACGAGTGCAGACGTGTGTTGCGCGTTGCCCGAAAGCCTGGAAGAGCAGAATATCTAGATATAAGCAAGATAACTGGATTGGGGATCCTATTGATAGGGCTGGTTGGGTTTTTGATAATGATGATCAGCTATGCCGTCGGTGGGATGGCCGGAGTTGTTTGAGGGGTTGAGATCTTGGAGGAACAGGAGGTCAAAAGGCCAGCCATCTTCGCGGTCAGGACGACGATAGGTCAAGAAAAAGCTGCGGCGGACATGATAGCCACCAAGGCTAGAAACGCCAACCTACCCATAAAGGCCGTGCTCGCGCCCGATGGGATAAAAGGGTACGTGTTCATCGAGACCTCGGAGGAAAATGCGGTGGCGCGGGCGCGCTTCGGTCTTAAACACGTCAAGGGCTTGGTTAGCGGCGAGGTACCATTCAAAGAGATAGAACATTTCCTAGTGCCCAAGCCCGCGGTCGAGGGCATGGAGGTTGGAGACATCGTCGAGCTGATATCGGGCCCGTTTAGAGGGGAGAGGGCTAGGATAATACGGATAGATGAGGCGAAGGAGGAGATCACGGTCGAGCTCTTCGAGGCCACTGTGCCGATTCCTGTGACCGTCCGCGGGGACTACGTAAAGGTCATAGAGAAGACCAAGAGGGGGTGATTGAACGAAAGCGAGCGAGGTTAAGCCAGCCATGCGCAACATAGACTTAGATCTGAGGATAGTGGAGATTGAGGAACCGCGTCCCTACGTTGATAGATCCGGACGCGAAGGCAGAGTCACGACCGCCATAGGCGAGGATGACTCAGGTCGAATAAAGATATCACTATGGGACAAGGATATCGACCGAGTCAAAGTAGGCAGCCGAATCCGCATTCGCAATGGTTACTCGCGGCTCTTCAGGGATGAAGTTTACGTAAGCGCTGGCATGTATGGAAGGCTTGAAGTTTTAGAATAAGCCCGAACGACTAGCGCTCAGCTTTTTATGCCAGCCTACCTTATATTTGCGAGAGTTGCTTCAGCCAAGAAAAGGCGATTGCCGTGGAGACCACGATTAAAGTTTTGGTCGAAGGTGGAAAGGCTACAGCAGGGCCACCCATCGGTCCAGCTTTGGGGCCGTTAGGCATAAATGTTGGGCAAGTAGTCTCCGAGATCAATAAAAAGACGGCCTCGTTCGAGGGAATGAAGGTCCCGGTTAAGATAATAGTCGATAAGAAGACCAAGCAGTTTAAAATAGAGGTAGGTTCGCCGCCCACCACTGCCCTAATCAAGAAGGAGCTCGGGCTTGAAAAGGGGGCGAAAACCGCTGGCCAAGAAGTGGTCGGAAATCTTGCGTTCGAGCAAGTGGTCAAAATTGCGAAGCTAAAAATGAGCACGATGCTCGCCAAGGATCTTAGGGCTGCGGTGAACGAAGTGCTGGGATCCTGCTTGAGCATGGGCATAACCGTCGATGGCATGCATCCAAGGGAGGTACAACGCCTGGTCAAGGAGGGGAAATACGACGAAAAGCTGGGGTGACCCAATGCCAATACCTCGTGAAAAATTGCTCGATGCCATCAAGCGGGTGCGAGAATCAAGTGAAAAGCGAAACTTCGTTCAAAGCATCGATTTAACGATCAACTTTAGGGATTTGGACCTCAAGAAGCCGGAGAACAGGATAAATGAGGAAGTAGTTTTACCTCACGGAACGGGAAAGCCCAGAAGGGTCGCTTTTTTTGCGGAGGGAGAGCTAGCTCGAAAGGCGAGGGAGGCTGGTGCAGACCTGCTCCTAACGCGGGATGACATCGATGAACTTCAAAAGAACCGCAAGCGTGCAAAGGAAATAGCAAACAATTACGATACCTTCTTGGCGCAGGCCGATTTGATGCCCTTGATAGGAAAGCAGCTTGGCCCGATATTAGGTCCTCGGGGAAAGATACCGAAACCCGTACCGCCAGCCGCTGACCCAGCACCCTTTATCGAGCGGGGCAGGAGAACGGTGCGCCTGCGCACGCGCGAGCAACCGACGATACACGTGCCGATAGGCTCAGAAACCATGAGCGACGAACAACTCGCCGAGAACGCGCAGGCAGTGCTAGAGGTTTTAGAGCACAGGTTGGAGAGAGGCCTCCATCAAGTTGGCTCATTATACCTCAAAACAACAATGGGAAAGCCGGTAAAGATAGAGGTGTAAGCTATGGCCGCGAAAGCTGAAAGAAAGGTCGCAGCTTGGAAGCAGGAAGTGCTAAGCGAATTGATCGAAATGTTCGACCGTTATCCCGTCGTGGGTGTTTTAAACATCGGAGGGCTTCCGGCTGCTCAATTTCAGAGGATAAGACAACAGCTCTATGGGCAGGCGGAAATAGTGGTTTCTAAAAACACCTTATTGAAGTTGGCGATCGAGAGGGCTGCTGAGCAAAAGGACCCCAAGCTCCAGGAGTTGATGAATTATTTCGAGGGACCCTCTGCGCTGATATTCTCGCGGTTGAACCCATTCAAGCTGAGCAGGACGCTTCAAATGAACAAAATAAATGCTCCAGCTAAACCAGGTACAATATCGCCCCGAGATATCGTGATCCCTGCGGGCGAGACGGATTTTTCCCCTGGACCTATAGTTGGTGAACTCCAACGCGCAGGCATCAAGGCCAGGATTCAGGCTGGCAAAGTCGTCGTGCTGGAGGATGCCCACATCGCCAAGCAGGGAGAAGTCATAACCAAGGAAGTCGCAGATGTTTTAGCAAAGCTTGGGATATACCCAATTGAGCTCTACCTAAAATTGCGAGCAGCATACGACTCCGGTACTATATTCCCGGGCGACGTGCTGGCCATTGACGAAACACAGGTGATGAACCAAATTCGGGATGCATCCATAAACGCGGTAAACCTTTCCATCAACGTCAATTATCCGACCGACGTCACCATTGGCGCCATATTGGCTAAAGCAAGCGCGGCAGCACATAACGTGGCGCTAAATGCCTGCCTACCCATCGCGGAGATTTTGCCGATATTGCTGGCGCAGGCAAATGCGCGGATGTTATCCTTAGCTAGCGCTATTCTAGCGAGGGATGCAAACGCGTTAGACGAGAGGCTGAAGGAGATGCTCGCCGCGTCAGGGGTGGAACCTAAAATAGAGGAGAAGAGAGAGGAAGAATCAAAAGAAGAGAAACCGAAGAAGGAGGAGATCACGGGTCTAGGAGCATTGTTTGGTTAACGGAGGTGTGCGAAGATGGAGTATGTATATGCTGCAATGGTGCTGCATGCGGCCGGCAAGAAAATCGATGAAAACAATTTATCAAAGGTCCTACAAGCGGCGGATATTCAAGTAAACGAGGCAAGGGTAAAGGCGTTGGTGGCAGCGCTTGAGGGAATAAACATAGATGAAGCCATAAAGAGCGCAGTCATACCGTCGGTGGCGGCGACGCCGGCTGCGGCACCTGCAGCGAAGGCCGAAAAAAAGGAAGAGAAAAAGGTGGAGGAGGAGAAGAAGGAAGAGGAAGCGCTGGCCGGCCTCAGTGCCCTGTTCGGCTGATTTTATCCCTCTCCATCTGCCGTCCGATGCGCGTCAAACCCGTTAGAAATAGGTTTAAATAGCCCCTTTAAGAGAGATTTGCCCGCTAAATGGAGGTTAGAAATGGCAGAAGCGAAGTACCCTTGGAAGGATAAATTCGGTGATTACGCCCTAGTTCCAGTCCCACCCGGTGAAAGAAGATCTATGATGGGCTGCTTCTTGATCTTCACAGGAGTGTTAGCCTGTATCGCTGCCATCATGGGTGGGGGAGCTCTTGGCACGATGTTCAACTTCAGGGATTTGATCATAGTCTCCGTGGTTGGCTGCGCTATACTAGCAGTCATAGGCGGGCTCACCGCCGGCATAGGCGCGATCAGCGGCTGCTCGACCTACGTGAACATGAGGTTCCCGTATGGTAGGATCGGGGCGTGGATCTTCGGGACGATAATCGCCGGCATATCTTGTGGTATAGGATGGTTCGCCGTGCAAACTTGGTTCTTCGGGATATTCGTAAATGCGATAGCTCCCAAGATCTTCCTATCAGAGATCTGGGTGGCGGCGATATGGGGCGGTTTCTTCATGATTCTAACGGCGGTCATAGGCTACAGAGGTTTAGCGGTCCTGAGCTACCTGACAGTCCCGATGTTCATGTTATTGGCAGGGATAGGGTTCATGGTGGCGATAGGTGAATCTGCCGGAGGGTTCTCTGGCCTCCTCAAGATCGCACCGTCGAATCCGGCCTCCTTCGTGGCGGGAGTAACGGCCGTGGTGGGCATGTACATCGCCGGCGCAACGATAACGCAGGACATGACCAGATATACTACAAGGCCTAGGGATGGGGCCATCGCATGGATCATACAGGTCATGATCCTGATGCCCTACCTACTAGTGGGGGCAGGCGCGATGGTACTCGCTACGGGAGAAGCAAACATTGCCGCGGCCATGGTGGCGATCGGATTGGGCTTAGGGGCATTTCTCCTTGTGTTCTTTGGTCAATGGACAACCAACGATAATAACCTCTACAGCGGCGCCTTATCCATCAACACCTATGTCCCGGTCAAAAAATGGATGTTGACCGTGACTTTGGGCATCATCGGGATAGCCCTAGCCGTTTACTGGGGGCTCGCTGCAGGGGCCGGCATGCAGCCATTCATAAATTTCATATCCACGCTGGGGAGAGTGCTGCCGCCGATAGCTGGGGGATTGATAGCGGACTTCTACGTCTATCGGTGGTACAAGGGGGAGAAGCTTTCGGAGAGGTACAAAGTCAAGCCAGGCATGGTGATACCGGAGCTGAACTGGGTCGGCATTATCGCGGTGGTGGTCGGTGCCGTAGTTGGAGGCTATCTGATCACTTGGGGGATCCCGGCCCTCAACGCCCTCCTACTAGGGTTCATAGTTTACGTAATACTGGCGATCCCATGCGATAAGGCGGGCATACCAATAACTATCGGCAAACATGCCCTGCCAGATACGGGGATTTGAGGGGGTAAGCATGGACTTCAAAAAATATTCGAGCTTGATGGTTTGCTTGTTCGCGGTGCTGGGGATAGCGCTCCTAGCGGTCGGCATTGTCGTAAGGGGAGACAACCTCTACACGGGCATAACTTATGCGGTAGTAGGTATATTTCAGCTCCTGATCGCCCTCTCGGCGATTCCACGGCTCCGCGGAAAAGATGGTGCGGCGATGGGCAATGTGGTCGTCCAACATAACTGGTGGATCCTCTCCGTAGGCATAGCTGGTTTGGCTGTTTTCCCCTCACGGTTCTTCTCTTTACCGTCGGCGGGCTTGGTATACCTAGCCGTGGCGTTCTCCGCGATCTGGGTCATCTTAGGCATTATCGACATCTACTTAGCCGTGAAAAGGACTGGAGCTAGGCTGGCTGTATAATCGGTCTCTACACGAGCCACTTTCCATTTTTTATTATTTCTTTACCTTCCAAGATAAGAGTGGGCTCTTTTATCAACCCATCTAGATGGATGCCCACCTTCACCGTTCCACCTATCGTGCTATTGTCGCCGAGGGCAATGTGAACGGTGCCATAAACCTTTTCGTCCTCCAGCACGTTGCCGACTATCCTCGCCCCAAAGTTGCACCCGACGCCTATTTCGGCGATGTTGTAGGCCTCCCTCCCGACAGGCTCTAGTAGTTTCAGGAGCTTATCGGCCTCAGCTCCGGTTATGCTGACGGCATACCCGTTCTTTACTTCTACCCTGATTGGTTCGCTCAGCACGCCCACGCCTGCCACCGAACCGTCGAAGACTATGGTACCGTTAGCGGTGCCCTCAACGGGCGCGATGAAGACCTCGCCCGCCGGCAGGTTGCCGAAGTCGCCTCTGTTGTGGAGCATGCCTGTATCCATCAACGTGTCCCTGCCCTCGATGGACGCGGTCAAATCCGTTCCGAGGGGAGATGTGACCCTGATGACCTTCGCGCCGCGAAAGGCCGCGTTCATCCTCTCGCAGTACTCCTTTACCTTGCCGTAGTCTATGCCCATCGTCTCAACGAACATCTCCTCGGTTATCCCGGGCATCGTCGCCCCTCTAGCTCCGGCCGCGGTCGCGTTTTTCCTCGCTTGGGTGTGCGTCAAGCTGAACTTGGTGGGGGCCACGAAGGCATCGACATGCGCCCACATCTCAGCAATGGGCTTGGGTGGCTCCTCCCCGTGTCTAGATCTGGGTTTCATCACCACGGCCAGGGCTTCTCCCCCCGCCTCCAAGCCAGCCTCGAAGATAGCCCTGCCGATGGGCTCCTTTTCTGTGTCCGTTATTACTAGAAAGGTCTCCCCTGGCTTAACGTTGAGGCAAGCCTTGACGACCGCCTCCGCCGCAGATTTTAAGCTCAAGCCGCCTACCTCTGTAGCTTTTCTAGCGGTATGTAGTTCCCCTTGTATCCAATTTTCTCAAGAATTGGTCGCCAGGGTTCGAAGCACTTGGGATTTTTCCTCCACTTCTCCGACGCGGGCATCGCGATCACGCTTATTTTCATCCCCTCTTTTGTGTCAGCGTTCGTCAGCGGGTTCCCATCGAGCGTCATCAGTGCTATGAGATCTGGGACCATTGCGGCTGGCTCTCCCTCCGCCTTCCAAGCTATCATGTTCTCGTTCTTGAAGTCGACGGTGAGCTTCTTGCCCTCATATCCGTTCGAGCCCTTTATCGTCGTCCTCCCGAAATCAAACCCAGCTATCGTTTTCGTCTCTATTTTTTCGATCTTACCCCTTATCAGCTCGTAACCTTTTACTACATCGAGCACTTCCTTGACAGGATCCCTGCGCTTCTTCTTCGCCTCCCTTATGACCCTGCCTATAGACCTGGACCTAGCGACCACGTTGGGTTCTAAGCAGGTTTTGATCTGGTGCCCTGTAACCACCCAAGTCCCCAGCCCAGACAGCATGCCAAACGCCACGGTCACGCCCCTCGCGACGTTTTCGCACGTAGGGGCATCCATTGGGTCTTTCGTCCACCCGATGACAATGTTTCCGTTTCTGTCCGCTAGTACGAACGGCGAGGTCGGGATGCCGTAGATGTAGTAGAGCGTGGTCTCCAAGTCCGGCACGGCCCTACCCCCCGTGCCATCCGCATCGACTATCGTCAATTTCTTAGCCGCGGCGACATACATGGGCGTGATGGTGTTAAAGCCGCCGGTCTCCCCAGGCATGATATATTTGAAACCGACCCCCAACCATCCGTACAACCTTTGCAATCCTTCGAAGGCATAGATGGCTTCAGGCCCAAAGCCTTTTTCCTTCAGAGCCACGGGACTACCCATACCCGCTATCATCGCCACTTGGTCGTTGTCGGATATCTCCTCTGGGCTAACGATCGTGAGTTCCTTCGTCAACTTGCTTATCTCTTCCACCAACTTCAGCCCATTCTCTGGAGAACCGCCTCCGCCCGAACCCAAGAAAGTCGCTCCGATAACTATATCCTTCAAATCGTTCACGGTAATCTTTTCCATAACTCACCCCCATTGTATCGCGCTTCTCCATCTTATTAAAGTCTTGCGCCGGTAAATCTCGCGCCGCTCACCCTTTTCGTTTTTTGGGAAGGCTTTTATCCGTGCTGAAGCATTTGCCCTTTAGGGAGAACGTTGAAGGATATCTATCGAGTCGCCCTCTTCGAGGATGAGGGCTTTGAGCGCAAGCGCTGCACGGCATGCGGGCGCACCTTTTGGACCTTAGACGCGAGTAGAGAAACGTGCGGCGACACGCCCTGCGATGAGTACACTTTCATAGGTAACCCCCCGATTCGGAAGCGATACGACCTGTTTGAGATGGAGGATACATTTCTGAGATTTTTCGAGAAGCGTGGCCACACGATCATCGATCGCTATCCGGTGGTCGCTAGGTGGCGAGACGACATCTTTCTGACAATAGCTTCCATCGCAAACTTCCAACCTTGGGTGACGAGCGGCCAAGTGCCCCCGCCCGCGAACCCTCTCGTCATCAGCCAACCTAGCATCAGGCTAAAGGACATCGATAACGTTGGGCGCTCTGGGAGGCACTTCACCCTCTTCTTCATGGGTGGCCACCACGCCTTCAACTCTCGCCGAAGGCGAGTTTACTGGACGGACGAGACGGTAGCGCTTTGCCACGAGTTTTTGACGAAGGAGCTGGGCGTTCCACCAACTGACATCTCTTACATCCAAGATTTCTGGGAGGGAGGGGGCAACGCCGGCGAGGATTTTGAGGTAAACGTGCGCGGGCTCGAAGTCGCGACGCTCGTGTTCATGCACTATGCCTCCAAGGACGGAAAATACAAGCCGCTGCCCCTAAACGTCGTCGACACGGGCTACGGCATGGAGCGCCTGACTTGGGCATCGCGGGGCACTGCCTCGAGCTACGAGGCGATCTTCGAACCAATCGTAAGAAAACTGCGCCGAATGGCTGGCGTGGAGATGCCTCCCGGTGATGTGTTGCGGGAACACTCAAAGCTGGCGGGCATGATGGACATAGAGACAGGCCGCGATCTGCTCGCGCTCCGAAAGAAGGTATCGGCTCGTACTGGTCTAAGCGTGGACGAGCTAAATCGCCTGATGGGCCCGCTGGAAGCGATCTACGCGATAGCGGACCACCTCCGCTGCCTAGCCTTCATGTTCGGCGATGGGATAACCCCGAGCAATGTGAAGGAGGGCTACTTGGCGAGACTCGTCCTCCGCCGCACGCTACGCCTCATGCGCGAGATCCAGCTCCAAAAGCCATTGGCCGAGCTGATGGAGCTGGAGATAAAACATCTCGCGCTCAGATTTCCCGAGCTTAAGGAGCGGGAGGACTACATACTCGAGGTGGTGGAGCTGGAGGAGAAAAGATATTTCGATGCGATCTCACGGGGTGAGAGGTTGGTCAAGAGACTGGTGGACGTTCTCCGGGCTGAGGGAGGACAATTGCCTGTGGAGAAGCTGATCGAACTCTACGACAGCCATGGCCTGCCCCCGGAGGTGGTGAAAGAAATAGCCATAAAGGGGGGCGTCCTGGTAGAGGTACCAGAGGACTTCTACATCCGCGTGGCCAAAATCCACAGCCAACCCGAGCGCGTGTCGGCAGGCGCTCCACCCATGAGCCAAAAGGGGCTACGGGGCATCCACGCGACGAAGACACTATACTACGAGAAACCCTACATGCGTGAGTTCGAGGCGAGGGTGCTTAAGAGCTTCGATGGCTACATCGTGCTGGATCGAACGGCGTTTTACCCCGAGGGCGGAGGGCAGCCAGCCGACATCGGCGAGATCATCAGCGGCAGGGGTGCGGCGAAGGTCATCAACGTGGAGAAGGTCGATGGAGTGATCATCCATCACGTGAGACCCAACATCTTCAGGGCAGGGCAGAAGGTGAAGGGCAGGATCGACTGGGTCAGAAGGGGCTCCCTGATGCGCCATCACACCGCCACCCACATCTTGCTCGGCGCGGCACGCCGCGTGCTCGGCGACCACGTTTGGCAACACGGCGTGCAAAAGGGAGTGGACCGCACAAGGCTAGACATCTCGCACTTCAGGCGCATCGAACCTCAGGAGCTGCAGGAAATCGAGCGATTGGCGAATAGGGTGGTGATGGAAGACAGGCCAGTGAACGTGAGCTGGATGGATCGAAACGAAGCCGAGCGCAGGTATGGCTTCGACCTCTACCAAGGGGGCGTGGTGCCGGGCAAACAAATACGCGTAGTCGATATAGAGGGCTGGAATACCCAAGCCTGCGCGGGTACCCATTGCTCGCGGACCGGGGAGGTCGGATTCATAAAAATAGTGCATGCGGAGAGGATTCAAGACGGCGTGGAACGACTCGAGTTCGCGGCAGGAGAAGCAGCCCTGGATTTCGTGCAAAAATGGGAGAAGCAGCTATCGGAGGCGGCGGGAATACTGCGGTCGCCGCCCGAACAGATAGCGATCGCTACTAAACAACTCTTCAATCAATGGAAGTCCGCGCAGAAGGAGGCGGCGGAACTCAGGGAGCGGCTCGCGAAGATGCGCTTGAAGGGGCTCTTAGAAAAGGCCAAGGAGGTTGAAGGACTAAAGGTGGTCTGTGAGGAGATAGAGGGAGCCAACGTGGATGACCTCGTCGAGACCGCTAGCGCATTGACTAAGGAGGATAGCTCCGTGGTGGCAGCGCTTGGGGCACGCGATGAGGTGGCTAGGTTTGTCATAATGGCGGGGAGGGATGCCCTCAGGATGGGCGTAGATTGCGGTAGAATGGCCTCGGCAGTGGCAAAAATGTTGGGTGGAGGGGGAGGAGGAAAGCCCGAGATGGGGCAGGGAGGAGGCCCCCAAGTCGAGAAGCTAGACGCTGCGCTTGCTGCGGTCGTCGAACTTTGTAGAAGGCGATCATGAGGTGACGTGACTATGCCGAACTGGCAGGAGATAGAGGCCAAGTGGCAAAGGACTTGGCGCGAGGCGAGACTTTTCGAGGCCAACCCAGACGGAAGGCCGAAGTTCTACCTCACCGTCGCATATCCCTACGTTTCGGGCCCAATGCACATAGGTCACGGGCGCACCTACACCGTGCCCGATGTCATCGCGCGTTACAAGCGAATGCGGGGCTACAACGTGCTCTTTCCGATGGCCTACCATTTCACGGGCACTCCCATCGTCGGGGCCGCCAAACGCGTGGCCCGCCGCGAGCCAGGCTTCATAAAGGTGCTGATCGAGCGCTACGGCGTCGCTAGGGACGAGCTCCCGAAGTTTGAGGACCCATACTACTTCGCCAATTACTTCGCGCGCGTGAGTGACTTGAGCTATCGCAAGGGCATGGAGTGGCTCGGCTATTCCATAGATTGGCGCCGGGAGTTCACCACTGTCGACCAGCACTACAGCAAGTTCATCACTTGGCAGTACCACAAGCTCATGGAGGCCGGCCTGATAGTGAAGGGAGCGCACCCAGTGAAGTGGTGCCCGGGCTGCGGTAATCCGGTGACCGATCACGACCTACTGGAGGGAGAGGGGGTAGGCATTCTCGAGTTCACGCTCCTCAAGTACCGTTTAGGCGAATACGTGCTGCCGGCCGCTACCTTGAGGCCGGAGACGATATTCGGTGTCACAAACCTGTGGCTTAACCCGGACGTGGAATACGTCGTGGCCGAGGTCGACGGCGAGAAGTGGGTGCTCACCCCCCAAGCCGTGGAAAAGCTGAAGAACCAAGGATACAAGTTGGGCGGGGTCACCAGCTTGCAGGAGCGGTTGATCGGAAAGGAGGTTGAGGTCCCGCTAACCCACAAGCTGGTGCCCATCTTGCCCGCGAGGTTCGTGGATCCGGACAACGCGACGGGGGTAGTGGGGTCCGTCCCTGCCCATGCACCATACGACTACGTTGCCCTGCTGGAGCTGCAGCAAAACCCTGACGAGCTCAGAGGCCACAACTTGGACCCAGCGAGGGTGCAAGCATTGCAACCGATCTCGCTGATCGAGCTCTCAGGTTTCGGAGAGGCCCCAGCGGTGGAAATCGTCGAATCCATGGGCATAAAGTCACAGACCGACTCCCGTCTGGAGGAAGCCACGGCCGAGATCTACAGAAACGAGTTCGCGAAGGGTGTCATGAGGGATTGGGTCCCGGACTACGGCGGCATGTCGGTATCTCGGGCAAAGGTGGCCGTTCGGGATGACCTGCTCGCTAGGGGAGAAGCGGCGAAGATGTACGAGTTTTCGGCCAAGCCCGTGATCTGTAGGTGCGGCACTAGGTGCGTGGTGAAGGTCGTTGAGGATCAATGGTTCTTGAACTACGCGGACGAGGGCTGGAAAGAAAAGGCGCGTGAGTGCTTGGCGCGCATGCACTTAGTGCCCCCCGAGACCAGGGCACAGTTCGAGCACGTCATCGAGTGGCTCCGCGAGTGGCCGTGCACCAGAAGCGTAGGCATGGGAACACCCGCGCCCTGGGACCGGAAGTGGATAATCGAATCGCTGAGCGACTCGACCATCTATATGGCCTATTACACCATCGCCCACCTCATCAAATCGATCGACCAAGCCAAGCTGACGGACGAGGTCTTCGACTACGTCTTCTTGGGCAAGGGTGACCCCGTAGAAATCTCCGAGTCTATGGGCATAGATCGCGGGCTACTGGAAAACATGCGCCGAGAATTCGAGTACTGGTATCCGCTCGACTATCGCATGTCGGCGAACGAGCTCATACCCAACCACCTCACCTTCCACATCTTCCACCATGTGATGATCTTCCCGCTTGAGTTGTGCCCGAAGGGCATAGTGTCGTTCGGCATGGCGGTGCTGGAGGGTCAAAAGATGTCTTCGTCGAAGGGCAACATAGTCGCCATAAACGAGGCCGTCAGAAAATATGGGGCCGACGCGGTGCGCCTCTACCTAATGTCCACCGTCGAGCCATGGCAGGATTTCGATTGGCGCGCCCACGAGGCCGAAGCCATGGTCAAGAACCTCGAGAGGTTCTACGCGCTCGCGGAGGAGATAATCGCGCTGCCCGACGTCGAGCCCAAGTCCCTCACCCTACCCGACAGGTGGATGCTCAACAGGCTGCAGGAGCACATCGAGGCGACGACGAAGGCGCTTGAAGCTTTCGAGACGCGTAGAGCGGTCCAACATGCCTTCTTCCTTCTTATGAACGACCTGCATAGATACTTGAAGCGCGCGCCGCAAACGGATTCGCGCGCGTACGTGCTGAAGCGCGTGCTCGACGTCTGGCTTCGCCTGCTCGCGCCCTTCGTCCCGCACGTCTGCGAGGAGCTTTGGCATAAGATGGGCCGCTCGGGTTTCGTCTCCGTCGCCGAGTGGCCAGCCGTCGATGAGAGGTTCATCGATAAAGAGGCGGAGTTCATCGAGGACTACATCGCGCAGGTGGTGGATGACATCGCCGAAATCCTACGCGTGATCGGGACCGAAAGGCCGAGCAGGATTTGTCTCTACGTCGCGCAGGACTGGAAGCAACGGGTCTACCGCATGGCCCTCGAACGGGCGATGGCTGGCAAGCTGGAGGTAGGGGACCTTATCAAAACGGCCTTGAAGGAACTCGAGCCTAAACCTCCGGCATCAGAGCTGGCCAGCTATGCGCAACTCGTAACGAAGGAACTCAGGACCACCCCGAGCGACCGGCTTAGGATATTGAGCAGCGTGGAAATCGACGAGCTTCAGGTGCTGCGGGAAGCCGCCGACTTCATCGGGAAACAGTTCGGCGCCAGCGAGGTGAACGTCTTTAGAGCCGATGATCCTGCTCGTTACGACCCGAGGGGACGCTCAAAGCTAGCGGCACCCATGAGACCAGCCATTTTCGTGGAATGAACATGCTCTCGCAGGAACTGAAGCGAGCGGTCAAGGATTTGAGATATTTGCTCAACCGAGGGTATCCTAGGGAGTCCGCCGTGAGCTTTGTGGGCAATCACTACCGCCTTCCCTTAGACCAGCGCCATTTGCTGGCGAGGTGCGTATTCTCAGGTGCCGAGGCGGCGGCCAATCGAGCTAAAGCCGTAGATATAGCTAGCGTGCGAGGAAAGAGCTTGGGGATAGACGGATATAACGTGCTGATAACCGTGGAGAGCATCCTAACGGGCAAACCCATCGTAATGTGCGACGACGGCTACGTGCGCGACCTGCGCGCCATCTTCGGCAAATACCGAAAATCCCTTACTACTCCCAAGGCGCTGAAGACGGTGCTCGCGACGGTCTCCGAAGCGAGGCCTAGCGAGGTCTGCGTGATGTTTGACGGACAGGTGAGCAGGAGCGGCGAGCTGGCGGCGGAAGTGAGGAGGTTGCTCGAGGAAACAGGCCTGGAAGGGGACGCGAGGGCGGTGAAAGGAGTCGATTTCCAGCTCCGGAAATTCGACGTGGCCGCCAGTAGCGATCGCGCGGTAATCCAGCGAGCGAGGGCCATTTGGGATATCCCTGCCGAAGTACTGAAGCGCAGGAAGGCGAAGGTCATCGACCTTGCGGCTGTTTAGTCACGGAAGAGATCCCTAGCTTTTTAAGTATTCCGCCCAATTTTCGAAAGTCATCCTGCAATTCCATCTTCGTCCTACCGCTGTAGATACCCGCCGCTGGATGATAGGTGAGAAAGAGCTTGAAGTTTACGCCGGCATAGTTGCAATCCACCAGGCTCCCATGCTCCCTGCTCATCGCCACTGGCCTACCCAGCAGCTCCCCGGCAGCTATTCGACCCAATGCCACGACGAGCTTTGGCCCTATCGCTGAGATCTGCCCTTGCAAAAAGGGTCTACATGCCGCTATTTCCTCCTCGGTTGGGTCCCGATTGCCCGGTGGCCTAGCCTTGACCACGTTGGTGATGTAGACCTCCTCCCGCTTCAGGCCGGCCTCCTGCAGGAGCGCGTTGAGGTTTTTGCCTGCCGCTCCGACGAAGGGGATGCCGGCTTGGTCCTCCCAGAAGCCTGGGGCCTCTCCGACCAACATCACCTCTGCGTTCGCCGGCCCGACGCCGAATACCAAATTCGCCCGAGTTTTGCACAGCCCACAGCCGGTACACTTCTCAGCTTTGGACCTTAACTCCTCCAAGATGCCTTTGGGATCTCGTCTCATTTGATCGCCGGCCTGAAGCTTTGGACAGCTTTACTCGCCCATCAGGAAGAGCGCCAGCCTCCGCTTCCTGGGCCCATCTTGTTCTACTACGAGGATGTTCTGCCAGGTCCCGCGAACGATGGAGCCGTCGACGACGGGCAACACGACGGACGAGCCCAAGAGCACCGACTTCAGGTGCGCGTGGGCGTTGGTGTCGATGCGATCGTGCTGATACCTGCCCCGCACGGGGATGAGGTCGTCGAGCTTTTCGAGGATATCTTGCTTCAACCCCTCCTCGCCCTCATTCATCGCGAGCGCCGCGGTGGCGTGGGGCAACTGCAACACTAATATGCCATTTCTGATGCCCGATTCCCTCGTCGCGGACATCACCTGTTGAGTTAGATCCACCACCTCGCTGCGTCGGCTCGTGGAGAACGCTATTTCCCTATACCAAGTCTTCATCTCGACCCAACCAAAATATTGCGTCCGACCTTTAAAGTATCGTCTCCATGGGCAAAAGCGGAATTCTAAAGTCGCTTATAAAGTCGCAGGTCAAAAGATGCATCGACTGCTCGAGTGAGCGATATGAGGGTACTCGTAACCGGAGGGGCGGGTTTCATAGGCTCCCATGTGGTCGATGCGCTAGTGGCCCAAGGTTATAGCGTCACGGTATTGGACAACCTGTCCACCGGCGACGAGAACAACATCAAGGCCCACTTGACAAATCGGGATTTTCGTTTCATGAAAGGGGACATCAGGAACACCAAGATCGTCGAGAGATCCCTTTCTGGCGTGGAGGCCGTGATACACGAGGCTGCGATCGTCAGCGTGCCGCGCTCCATCGCGGCCCCCCGCTTGACGAGAAGGGTCAACGTTGATGGAACACTCTCGTTGCTCGAGGCGAGCTTGAGGGCAGGGGTCAAGCGCTTCGTATACGCGAGCAGCTGCGCGGTCTATGGCGACCAAGCTCGCCTACCCATCCGGGAAGATGCCCCCCTCAACCCTCTTTCGCCATACGCGGAGACCAAGGCAAGGGCCGAGGAGCTGTGTATGGATTATTTTAGGTCCTACGGGCTGCAGACCGTCTGCCTGCGCTACTTCAATGTTTACGGGCCCAGGCAGACGATGGGGCAGTACGCTGGGGTAATGGTCAGGTTCTTCGAGCGCCTCAGACGCGGCAGGCCTCCGATCATCTACGGTGATGGCAAACAAACCAGGGACTTCGTCCACGTGCGAGACGTAGTGGATGCCACGCTCCACGCCTTGACGAGCCGACGCGCGCCCGGCGAGATCTTTAACGTGGGCACGGGGAGGGCGACGTCGATAAATGACCTATGCGAGATCTTCCTGCGCGAGATGGGAAGGCCCGGGCTGGCCCCCATTTATCGCCCCGCCAAGTTAGGTGATATCAGGTGGAGCCAAGCCGACATATCGAAGGCTAGTAAGTTGCTAGGCTATAGGCCAAAGGTGAGGCTGGAGCTGGGGGTCGAGGAGCTGATACGCGAGTGGTCGGCTAAAGCTTGTACCCGATCCTCCTAAGGAATTCCTTCCGCTCCGCCTCCTCCTCCGGCCCCTCGATGCCCTTGCTCCCGAAACCGTCGACCACGCCGAGTATGCCCCTACCCTGCTCGGTCTCCGCGATGATAACCTCAACGGGATTCGCGGTAGCGCAGAAAATTGAACAAACCTCCGGCACTTGTTTGATGGCGTTCAGCACGTTTATCGGATAGGCGTCACGGATGAAGATCAAAAAGCAGTGCCCGCACGCCAGCTCGAATGCCTTCTCGGACGCTAGCCTTTCAAGCTTCGGGTCGTTGCCGCTGTGACGGACGAGACATGGACCTGAGGACTCGCAGAAGCCTATGCCGAATTTTATGCCCGGCACTGAGTTCACGAGGCTTTCGTGCAGGTCCTCGACGGTCTTTATGAAATGCGCGGAGCCGAGGATGAGGTTGCATCCCTCGGGGGCGAGGAGCTTTACCACCTCTAACTTCATCCTCATCACCTGAACCCTGCGTACATTTGTCTCCGCGGCTTAAGAATTACCCTGCCAGCTTAAAACCATGGGAGGACAGCTATTAGATGCGAGGTGGTGTCCTCGTGGCCACGTGGATCGTGATGCCGGCGTACAACGAGGAAAGGAGCATAGGGGCGGTGATCGATGCCCTTCGGGCGGAAGGTTGGACGAACATAATAGTGGTCGACGATGGTTCCCGAGATCGCACCGTGGAGATCGCCCGCTCCAAGGGCGCGGTGGTCATAAGTCATCCCAAAAACATGGGGCTGGGGGCCGCGCTCAGGACCGGCCTGCGAGCTGCGCTGGAGCAAGGCGCGGACCGTGCGGTCACCTTCGACGCTGATGGGCAGCACGACCCCAAGGCGGTCAAGAAGTTGCTCGAGGGGTTGGATGGGGCGGATGTCGTCATAGGTGTGAGGCAGCACCTAGGCATCCCTTTGCACAAGCGGCTTGGCAACTTCGGCCTGGACTTCGTCACCTACCTGCTCTCCGGCGTGTTCACCGATTCGCAATCGGGTTCCAGGGCCTTCAACAGGCGGGCGCTCGAGGCCATCCGCATCAAGAGCGATCGCTACGAGGTCTCGTCGGAAATCATCATCCAAGCGAGGCGGCTTGGGCTCAGGCTGAAGGAGGTACCAGTTAGGTGCTTTTACACGAGCTACTCCAAGGCGCGAGGGACGACGATCGCCAGCGGCTTCAGGATATTATTGGCGCTGATCAAACAAATGGTTGTCCCCTAACCGGACCTTTTATCTACAAACCCTCAACGACTTTTCCAAGTAAAAACAAGAACGAAAAGGGGGTTAAGCTGGGGCGATAGAAGTTCCCGTCGCCGACGTCGACAGCATCCCGCGAGAAAGATATAGAGCAAAGGCGATCGACGACCTAAACCAAGAGAACCGAGATCAGGCCAGTAAGGAAGATGCCGTCGAAGGTGCCGGCACCGCCTATGCTCAGCATCGGCGCACCCAGCTTGGAAACCTTGCCCAAGTTCATGAGATCGGCGCCGACTAGCACGCCTACCACGCCCGAAACATAGGCCAAAGCGGGGGCGAGGTCCTTGGTCAGGAGCAGCGCGAGGGCAGCAGAGGCGAGGGGAGGGATGAAGCCCGGCATCACTATCCCGACGTTCGGCGCCACGCGCGCCAGCTTGTAGCAAAGCAGGGCGATAATCCAGATTGCCAGCGGGAGCCTCCAGGTGAGCGCTTGCCAGGACCTCGCGAGCAGTAGCGAGGACACGGCGAGTGGGATCACGGCGCCGCCCAAGTTTATCGCGATCACCGTCCTCCTCGCCCTTCGCTCGCGCACGAGCTGGGGGTAGAGCAGGCCGTAGAAGCTCGCGAGCCTCACGCGGAGCACCTCCTGCTCGGAGCGGACGCTGTATAGCGGGATGTTGACCACGCTGCCAAGGAGCGAGAGGGGGAGGATGGAGAAGGCAACCAACGGCGAGAAGCCGAGCTTGGCGAAGGCCTGCCCGGCGAAGATGGGGAGAAACATGAAGAACAACGCTGTGACGGCGAGCAAGATGAAGAAGGGCAAGGCGAGGGGGAGATGGATGATTTTTTTGTTCATCTTTTCTCGCCGATTTCTATCTTTTGCCTATACAAAAAAGTTCTCGTCTGCTCTCAATAGTAGCCTTTTAGAGCGCCGAGTGGGGATTTTACGCAGAGGATGAACTTTTATTGATTCCCAAAGAATTAAAATAGGAAAAAAACGTGGATTGGTTGATGATACCACAGGCCCGAAAAAAGACGATTTCAAAGCGAAAAGCACAACGAAGCAAAGGGTTCAAAATGGTTTAGGCCCGTGAGGCGTGAAGATGAAGTTCTGTTTTGTCAGCGAGGTCTTCCCCTACCATAAGGATAAAAAACTCATCATCCCTGGCGGTGGGGAGGCACATGCCTTCTTCTTATCGAAGGAACTGGTGAAGAGGGGACATGAAGTGAAAATGATCACGGGTAGGTGGGCGGGAACACCTAAACGTGAGGTCATCGATGGGATCGAGTTCGTCAGGTACGGCTTATATTCACCTTGGTTCGATGAGCCCATCGTCATTTCGTTGAAAAACATGGCAGTCAACACCCTTTCCTGCCTTAAAGTACTCGACAAAACCCTTAGGGAGGAAAAGCCGGACTTCCTTATTACCCCCATGTCGTTTGCTTTTCCTAGGGCCTTCGTGTTAGCTAGGGCGTATAAAATCCCGCTAATCGCTGAGGTCCACGACGTGTACGAGATCCCGCTCTACTTGAGACATTATAGAAGGGATTATGGGTTGCTCGTCTACCCCGGTCTCTTCTATGTGTGGATCTACAACAATTTGCCGAGATATGTGGACCTCGTCGAAACCGTTTCCGCGCAAAACATCGAGCCCTTGGTTAAAAGTTACGGCGTCGCAAGGGAGAAGATTTTCGTAACTGGGAATGGGATAGAGATCGAGAAATATAGGTATTCTAAAGAAAAACAGCAAACAATAGTAGTTTTGGGTAGGCTCGTATCCTACAAGCGCGTGGACATGGCAATAGAGATTTTCAGGCGAGTGAGGGAGAAGGTGCCCGATGTTAAGCTGGTCATCGTTGGGGATGGCCCAGACAGAAAGAGGTTAATGAAGCTGGCCAGCGATGAAGGTATAAAGTTTATGGGGTTCGTCCCGGAACAGGAGAAGCTCCGGATACTGCAACGGGCGAAGGTCCTTCTCTCGTGCTCGGAATTTGAGGGGTTTGGGATAGTACCCATCGAGGCGCTAGCGTGTGGAGCTTTCCCGGTCGTGTCTGACATCCCGGCCCACCGGGAAGTGGTTGGGGAACATGGATTTTTATTTAGAGAAGCTTCAGAGGCGGCGCGTGAGATATGCAATTTGCTTTCCGAGGAGGAAAAAAGGCAAAAGTTAGCCGAAAGGGGCAGGAAATATGTAGAGGCCACCTACACTTGGCCGAAGGTGTGTGATAGATTTATCCAAATGGTAGAAAAGTTTAACAAGGGCTGATCTGTCTTGACAAAAATTCGAACTGAGTCAGGGATATACAGGGAACATCCATCGGAGTATCAAATTCAAAAGTACTGGTCGATTTTCATTAAGAATAATTGTAACAAAATCTTAGATGCGGGTTGTGGGGTTGGATGGTTTGGTAAATTTAAACCTGCTCAAGTGGAACTTTATGGAATCGACTGTAACCCTGAAGAGGTAAAGACTGCCAGTAAATATGAAATAACAGTAATCGGTGATATTAGAAGTTTGCCTTACAAAGATAATCTCTTTGACGGGATTTTTTGCCATCACGTTCTAGAACATTTAGAAAATCCGCATGAAGCGGTGAAGGAATTTTTTAGGGTTTTAAAAAAAGACGGCATAATTATCGCCGAAGTTCCATCAAAATGGGATCCTAATGCTCATGCGGACCCGGATCACAAACAGTTTTTCACTAAGGAATCCCTTTCAGACTTATTTGAAAAATCAGGGTTCAAGATACTCGGTGTTCAATATTGTGCCTTTGAAATTAAAAAGATAAAAATCAAATTTTTATTTGATATTTTTAGTCAAATTGGAAAAACTTTTGCCGAGCGGGTGAAATGGAAAAGAAGAGCAATACGGATATTATGCCGAAAATAACTGCGCTCCTTTTCAAAAATTTCAATAAATTGTTTTGCGATCTTCATCCTTTCGCACTTGTGTAAAATCACTTTTCTGGCTTTTCCCCCTATTTTCCTTGGGGGGTCGTTTACCACTTCAACGATTTTTTTGGCAAACATTTCAACATCGAATGGAGGGATTAAGTGCCCAGTTACGCCGTCGGTGATCACTTCACGGAGAGACGGCAAATCGAAAGCAATTACATTTTTGCCGCAACTCATGCTTATTAACAAACTATGAGGTATCAAATTCCGCGTGGTCGTAAAGAAGACACAGGAAGACTCGTTAATGTATTTTGGCATTTCTTCTCTTTTTAAGAATATTTTTTCAACATAGGGAGGACATAATAAATTTGGGTTATTCCCGATTAACCGAAATCGGATTTCGGGGTCTAGCTCATGAACCCGCTCAAATATTTTAAGAAGGTAACCACACCCCATTATTGGCCTTTCCTTAAAGTAATTTCCTATAATCGTTGCTATCTTTCTATTTTCCCATTTTTTGGCAGGTCTAAACAAAACGGTGTTTACAGGACAGTATATCACAGGGCTATCGATACCAAGGAGATCCTTCAGATATTTCTTTTCGTAATCACACACTGAAACATTATTTGCGAAATAATAAAGGGGGCTTCTTGAAGGGAACCACCAGAGAACGTTGAAAATCGGTGCTTTTGGGTTTAACCTATATTTTAGAAATAGCGCGCGTAAAATATCCCAATGATCGCCACAATATATAATGTCTGGGACTACCAGTTTATTTTTAACGCCAGCGGGCAATTCGGCAAAGATTGATGTCCACCGATTTGCGGGATAAATAAATACTTCATGACCCAGAGCTAACCAACATGTCATCAGTTCTGCGTCAATGGGTTCATGTGCTGGAATGACTAGAATTTTCAAGATCTTCCCCCAAATTTGTTGATTTTGATCTAATTTTGTGATTATGCTTTAATTTTTATCTACAACTCTCTTATACCATTCAACATATTCTTGGAGAGTTTTTTTAAGCGGTATGCGTGGTTCCCATTTCAATATTTTCCTAGCTTTCGTGATCTCTGGGACCCTTCTCTGCACATCGTGCTCAAAAGGTGGCAAATGCTTTAATTTGAGAGGTTCTCTTCTGCCGCATATTTTCCATAACATCTCCGCTAGGTCTTTTATCCGCGTTTCCTCTGGATTACCTATGTTGAAATCCTCACACACGGCCTTCTTTTCTCTCATGGCGAGGGCAAATGCCCGGACGGCATCTTTGACGTTCGTAAAACATCTAGTCTGCAGACCATCGCCGTATATCTCTAGGGGGTAATCTCCTCGCAGGATTTTTTTCGTTAAGTCCGGTATAACGTGAGCCATACCTGGTTCCTCTTCGGGATGTTCTCTCGGCCCCACGCAATTGAATGGGCGGAGAATGGTATACTTAAGACCGTATTCCTCCCAAAAAGCCCGACAGAACCATTCTCCGACCAACTTTGAAAAACCATATGAGGTCATAGGTACGGGGGTTTCCTCTAGCGCTCGCTCTGGAGTGGGGAATATTCTTGTCCTTTCGAATACCATGCTGGAGGAAATGTACAGGACCCTTTCGATGTCGGTTTTCCGAGCTGCGTTTAATAGATTCGATACTATTTTGGTGTTTTCATCCAAGATCTCTGCCGGATACCTGTGAAAATAGCCAATTCCCCCTATCTTGCTGGCCAACAGAAACATGACGTTAACATCTTTTGTTACTTTCTCGCAATTTTTATAATCGGTGAAATCTGCATGCACCACTTCGAAGTTAGGTTTCCCTTCATGATGCGCTATGTTCTCCCGGCGGCCTTTGCTGAAGTCATCTGCTACTCGAACCGTGTATCCTTCCTCTATGAGCTTGTCCACGAGATGGCTGCCGATAAATCCCGCACCACCCGCAACTAGGATCACTATTATCCCCTACCTAAGCCGAGATACCTCATTCCAGCTTTTCTTACATTATCAGGCTCAAAGAAGCCCCAGCAATCCACGAGCAAAGCTCTGGGTTTGGCCAACTTCGCGATGTATTGGCAAGTTAAGTCCTTGAATTGCGAATGATTAACGGCTAATATCACAATATCTGCGTTGGAAAGAACCGATTCGATTGGAGCAGAAGCAATATATGGATCGTGTACTGCGACCTCGCAGCCCTCCGCCTTGAGCGCGTTGAGCAACTTAACTGCCGGCGATTGTCTAGTATCATCGACATCTGCCTTAAAGGCAAGACCGAGCAACGCGACCTTTAAACCGAATAAACATCCAACTTTTTCTTTTGTTCGATTCACCATATGTAAAGGTATGCTTTCGTTTAAATGCCATGCCGATTTGATGAAGTCAATGAATGGGGTATAATTGAGCATGTATCCATCTTTGTATAAACATGGGCCGCCGCTTGGGCCCGGTATCGGAATATTAGCTCGTTTGTAATCTTGGTTAGCTACTTTTATGATTTCGTATGCATCTGCTCCATAATACTCGGCTATCAAGGCGAATTGATTCGCCAAAGCAAAGTTGACATACCTATATATGTTCGAGAAAAGTTTCGCCAATTCTGCCGTTTTGGCAGAAGTAATTATGGTCCTCTTTTTAGGATTTACTATTTTGAATAACTCGGCTGCTATAATCGAGCTCGCCGAATCGACGCCGCCTATGATCTCTGGAAGGGTCTCCAACTCTTCTAATGCTCTACCCTCTAAAATTCTCTCGGGGCAGTAAGTCAAATAAAAATCTCGTCCAACTTCTAAGCCTGTCCTTTCTTTCAGAAGCTTACACACCACTTCTTCGGTGGTCCTCGGCGGAACCGTGCTCCTAAGTATAATCAACTTCCCACTTATCGACCGGCTCGATATCATCTCTAACGCTTGGTGAAGCTGGCTAAAATCTGGCCTGAGGTCGTGCGTTAGAGGAGTACCTACCGTTACAACTATAACGTCCGCTTCGTCTACGGCTCCCTTGGCGTCGACAGTAACTATAAACTTTTGTTCTGACATGACTTTTTTCAAAAGTTCTTCTATACCCGCTTCACGAATTGTAGTAATACCTTTTTTTAATCGTTCCACAATAGTGGCATCTACATCTACTCCGATCACTTTTACATTTCTCGCTGCAAAAATCAAAGAGAACGGTAAACCAACTCGTCCTAATCCGAATACCGCCATCGTGAATTGCTTGTTTTTTATTTTATCAAGCAATTGCAATTTTTTCCCTAAGGATAAGATATGCGATAGCATTTAAAAATAGTAGGGAGTTATGAAATTAGATTATCAAACGTGTTAAAGGCTTTTTAACCATTTGATGACCTTCTTCATCGGAAGGCCGACTTTCTCTAATAGTTCTAAGTCATTTAAAGTCAAGGCTCTCACCAAAAGAACCCACGCTACATAAAAGAACAGACTTGGTATGATGACCACGAAAAGTTCAAGCCAGGAAGGCAATTCAATAACGGACTTTAACCCAAAGATTAACAGCAGGGAAAATAATCCTCCTACCACTGTTTTGAGTGTAGATATCGTCGGCATCGCAAACTTAATTGTTCTTAGCGCGTAGCGGAGCATCAATACGAGCCCCACGAACTGCGACGCGAGGGTTGCTGTAGCCGCACCCTCGATGCCGTAACGGGGTATCAAAATTAGGTTTGCGATTACATTAAGCGAAGCGATAACAGCCATGACCTTTGTTGTCACAATCGGCTTTCCAATTCCAGCCATAGTATATTGAAATACAGAGTAAAGTGTCGTAATTATCATCGCGCCTGCGAGAATCTGGAGCGTAACACATCCCGGCAGATATAAGGGGCCGAAAAATATGCGAATGAATATCTCAGGAAAAGCTATGAGGATAAGGGCCGGAAGCATTATCAAAATAATCGAAAATTTGATCGTAAAGTGCAACGTTTGGCCTAAGATCTTTTGTTCGCGCTTCACCCATAACTCAGAAATCATCGGGAAAAGAACCGCTGTCAAAGCCATGGGTAGGTACCACAGTGCGCGAGCAGCCGGCTGGGCGGCCTGGTAGAAACCGACTTCTTCCATCGTCCGAAATATCGCTATCATGATTGTATCTGTATAAGTTAGGACAAATATCCCCAGACCGCTAAGGAAAATCGGCAAAGCGAATTTAAGCAATTTTAACGTTAACTGCTTAGAGACGGTAGCTTTTACTGTAAAAATGTGGGGATATTTCTTTAAGAAGATGATCAAACACAGGATCGCTAGCGCAAAAGAGCTAGCCAAATACGAAAATGCGACGCCACCTAGGCCCAATCGTAGAACACCGACAAGCAAAATGGCGAAGAGGAGGACGAAAAAAATATTGCAAAACTCTATGCATGCATACATCGGCATATCTTGAAGCCCTTGAAGCGCGGGCTGGAAGGTGTAGAAAAACGTCATGGAAAAAAACCATATTCCAAGGATTTTTATAACATTTGAGGCACCAGCTGTCCCAAAAACGGTCAATGCAATCCGGTCAGACAGGAAAAACAGGGAAAAACCGATGGGGAACGTAAGTAGGACTTGGAGGAAGACAAGGATTTTTATCGAAGACTTAATCTCGCCAAACTGTTTCTTGATCGCAAACTCGGGAATGTGCTTCACTAGCGCCTGTCCGACTCCCAAGTCTCTAAACATGCCAAAGATCGAAACCAAGGAAAAAGCAGCATAGAACAGTCCATATTCTGCCACATCCAACGAGCGCGCGAGGAGCACGCGCAGAAGGAAACCCATGAATCCTGATGCCACCAGCGCAATCAGGACCACAGTGCTCCCTTTGACAAAGCGCTTCGCGTAACCTTCGATCTCCGGCATGTCATCTTCCTCTGACCCATGCCCGGCGACTCGTGATATTTAGCTTGGAGTCGCTTAAAAACTAGCGGGCCCGGCGGGATTCGAACCCGCGATTTGCAGCTTAGAAGGCTGCCGCCTTATCCTGGCTAGGCCACGGGCCCAAGTTAAAACTCGACGTGCAACGATTTAATACGTGCGCCGCCAACCATTGCGCGAGGACCATGCCAAAGCTCTTCGGCACCTTTGGCGTGCGCGGCGTCTCTAACCTCGAGCTCACGCCCAAGCTGGCTTTTGAGCTGGGCGCTGCGCTGGCAACCCATCTCCGAAACCGAGGCGTGGTCGCGGTAGGTCACGATAACCGGACGTCGAGTGAGATGCTTGAGCATGCGGTCGTAGCCGGTCTGACGGCTGGTGGCTGCGACGTCGTGAAGCTTGGCATGGTGCCCACGCCGGTGCTCTCGTTTGCGATCAAGCACCTCGGCTGCGACGCTGGCGTGATGATAACCGCCTCGCACAACCCACCGGAGTACAACGGCATAAAGTTCTGGGGTTCCGACGGAGCGGGCTTCGAAAGGTCCAGGGAGCTCGAGATCGAGGAGATCATCTCGGCTAAAGCATGGAGGCGCGTGGCCTGGCATCGCATCGGCGGCTGTCGCTCGGCGGATGCCCTTATGCCCTACCTGCGAGCTATCCTAGCTACCATTCCTAAGGTCGAGCGGAGGTTGAAGGTCGTGGTCGATTGCGCCAACGCCGCCGGCAGCGTGGCCACGCCAGCCCTGCTGTCGAAGCTCGGCTGTGAGGTGATCTCGCTCAACTGCCAGCTAGACGGCCGCTTCCCCGGTAGGCCCGCTGAGCCCTCGCCCGAGAACCTAAAGGAGCTAGCAAAGGCGGTCGTCGCCTGCGGCGCGGACTTAGGCATAGCTCACGACGGCGACGCGGACCGCACGATAGCTGTTAACGAGAGAGGGGAGGTGCTGACTGGCGATCGCGTGTTCGCGCTCGTGGCGCTCCAACACCTCCGCGAGCGGAAGGGGCCTAAGATAGTGACCACGGTGGCGACGAGCTCGGTGATCGATGACGTCGCGGCGAGGCTTGATGGCGAGGTGGTGCGCACGAAAGTGGGGGAGCCGGCGATCGTCGAGTACTTCAGAAGGCACGGCGGCGACATCGGCGGGGAGGAGAACGGAGGCGTGATGTTCTTCGATTGGACGCCCTGCCGCGACGGCATCCTAACCGCGGCGAAGCTGGTGGAGATGCTCGCGTCGAGTGGGATGAAAATGTCCGAGCTCGACGAGACTTTGCCCCAATACCACCAGCGAAAGCTCAAGGTGGGATGTCCTGACAGGCTGAAGGTGAGGGTGCTGAAGGCCTTGGAAAAACGCTTCTCGGGCTACGAACTCGACCGCACCGACGGGCTCCGCGTGGACTTCGAGGACGGTTGGCTCCTCCTGCGCCCCTCCGGCACCGAGCCCATCTTCAGATGCTTCGCCGAGGCCCGCGTTGCCCGACGAGCCGAGGAACTCGCTAGGTTAGGGATGCGAGAGCTCAGGGCGTGCATTCGGAAGCTGTCGTGAACCCCCTGAGATATCAACGCGCGATGATGGGAACTGCCTCCGAGGTTTTTGATGATTTGTGCCGCCCGACGAGCTACGGGCTCGCTGTAAAAACCCTGCTGCGAACGAAACTGCGCAAGAGGTTTCATATACCAAACCAGCTCGTTCCCGGCACGTGCTCGCCTACGATGTTTACCTTCGCGCCGCACTTGGGGCAACGCTTGTCCTTCAGCGAATAGCGTGTAACCTCGAACCCGTAGCGCTCGATCAGCAGCTCGCCGCAGCTCGGGCAATAAGTGTTATCCGCCTCATGGCCAGGCACGTTGCCTATGTAGACGTGCTTCAGCCCCTCTTCCTTAGCAATTTTCACCGCCCGCTCGAGCGTCTCGACTGGCGTCGGGGAGCGGTCCACCATCTTGTAGTGAGGGTAAAAGCGGCTGAAGTGTGTAGGCACCTCCGGCCCGAGCTCTTTCACCTCCCACCTGCAGAACTCCCTGATCTCCTTTGGGTCATCGTTCTCGCGGGGGATGATCAAGTAGGTGGTCTCGAGGTGTATGCCGTGATCGACCATCCACTCGCAAGCCTCCAACACCGGGCGGATGCTCGGCACCCCACAGATCCTGCGATAGAAATCGTCGGTGAAGGCCTTGACGTCGACGTTCGCCGCGTCCAAGTATGGGCGGAGCTCCTCGAGGGCCTCGAGCGAGATGTAGCCATTCGTCACGTAAACGTTGTACAGGTCCTCACGGTGGGCGAGCTTCCCGACGTCGATGGCATACTCCGTCCAGAGGGTGGGCTCCGTGTAGGTGTGAGCCACGCCCCTGCAGCCGTAGCGCTTGGTCAACTCGATCAATCGCTCCGGCGAGAGCTCGTCGCACGGCAGCTCGTCGATGCTCGCTTGGGAGATACTCCAATTCTGGCAGTGGGCGCATCTGAAATTGCAGCCCGGTGCGGCGATGGAAAAAACGCTTGAGCCCGGCCAAAAATGATAGAGGGGCTTCTTCTCGATCGGGTCTGCTGCCATCGATACTATCGAGCCGTAGACTAAGCTGTACAACTCGCCGCCTTCGTTCTTCCTCGCTCGACATGCACCCAGCTTACCTGGCGGTATAACGCAGTTTCGCGAACAGAGCGTGCACTGGACCTTTTTATCAGGCAGTCCCTCCCAAAATCTCGCGGGTTTTTTCATGATCTCACTTAATATTGAAATTCTGAGGTTATGTCCCTTGCGATGCTGCCTGTCTTCCTCGGTTCCCAGTTTGAACCGGAACTCAAACTTGAAATTCGTGACCACATTTCGGGCATTTTATGCTAGCGCAGGAGGAAACCGACATTGGGCATCCTCTGCAGGCCGTTATCCGCGCATAGGACTTGCTGAACCTGAAACCACAATTTGGACAGGTGACGACGTCGTAGCCCATTGTTCTCCGTTGTAGACTTCACCGCTATGATGTTTAAACTTTAGGAAACATAGATACGCGAGGGGCGTAGATGGCCGAGCGAAGGGAAGATGAGGTGGAGCTCAGCGCGGAAGAAATAATCAAATCATTCGTTGAGGCAACGAAGGACATGCCCAGCGAGGTGGAGACCTATTACAGCCACGAAGCATATAACGTCCTTCGCCCGGACGGGGAGCCATCCTCGGAAGAGGCGAGAAGGGACTTCCGTAGGCGATTCCTCGCGATAGCCCCCAGCACGGACGAGGATGGCAATATTCGCGTGGAGGTGGCTAGGTGGACGAGGTGACGAAAGAGAAGCTAGAGGCAATACGTAGAGGTGAGCTCTCGATAGTCGAAAACGTAGAAAGGGCGCTCGAGCGGATAGAGAAACTGAACCCTAAAATCAATGCCTTCATCGAGGTAAACCCTGAAGCCCGCGCGCAAGCCGAGGAGCTCGAGCGAAAGCTCAAGAAGGGCGAGCGACTCGGCAAGCTGGCTGGACTCACCATAGGCGTGAAGTCAAACATAAATGTGCTCGGCCTGCGCGCGACCTGTGCCTCCAAGACCCTGGAAAACTACGTCGCAACTTACGATGCCGAGGTCATCCGTCGCGTGAAGGCGGCCGACGGTATAATCATAGGCATGACGAACATGGACGAGTTCGCTTGCGGCTCCTCTGGAGAGACGAGCGCTTTTGGCCCCACCGATAACCCAGCCGCGCTTGGGCACATACCAGGTGGCTCGAGCAGCGGCAGCGCCGCTGCAATTGCGGCCGGCATGTGCGACCTATGTTTGGGCACCGACACGGGAGGCTCCATTAGAAACCCCGCCAGCCACTGCGGCATCGTCGGGCTCAAGCCGACCTACGGATTGGTGCCCAGGCAGGGGCTAATAGACCTCGCCATGAGTTTAGATCAAATAGGGCCTCTTTCTCCCGACGTCTACGGCGCCGCGCTTTTGCTAGAGGTGATCGCTGGTCGAAATCCAAACGAATGCGTGATGCTCGATGTGCGAGGCGTCGAGCTAGCCGATGAGCTAAACGTGGACATAAGGGGTATGCGCATAGGAGTGAGCCCGAAGTTCGAGGAACTCACGGAGCTTGGGGTGATGGAGGTCATCGATGGGGCCATAGAGAAGCTCCACGATCTGGGAGCGGAGATAGTCGAGGTGGACCTCCCGCATCTCGAGAAGGGCTTGCCCGCCTACTACCTCATCATGTCGGTGGAGTTCTTCTCCGCGACTCGCAAGTTCGACGGGCGAAAGTACGGCAAGCGGATCGAGGAAGTGTGCGGCGAGGAGGTGCTAAGGAGGATCATCAGGGGGCGCTACATCAGCCGTAAGGAGTATCGGGGTAAGTACTACCAGCGCGCGCTGCAGGTGCGAACCCTGATCAGGAGAGAACTCATGTCGGCGCTTGAAAGGGTCGACGTGATAGTTGGACCAACGGTGCCCAAGCTGCCGCATAAACTCGGCACCAAGTTAACGCCCATGGAGATGTACGCTTATGATTATCTCACCGTCCCCGCTAACCTCGCCGGCATCTGCGGCGGCGTGGTGAAGGCGGGGGAGGTCAACGGAATTCCCGTCGGCCTTCAGATTCAGGGCAAGATGCTTGGCGAGAAGGCGGTGCTGCGCGTGATGCGCGCATTCGAGGCGAGCGCATGAAGATGATGATAGGGTTCGAGGTCCACCAGCAGCTAGCGACGAAGCGGAAGATGTACTGCGATTGCCCGACGGACTACCGAGATGCCCCTCCCAACACGAACATTTGTCCCATTTGCGCCGGCCTACCAGGTGCCAAGCCCTTGCCCCCCAACGAGCAGGCGGTGGACGCGGCGATAGAGATCGCGCTAATGCTGGGCTGCGAGATCGTCGTCGACCGTCCCATTTACATCCAGCGAAAGCACTACGATTATCCCGACCTGCCTAGCGGGTACCAGAGGACGAGCTCTCCGATAGCCGTAGGAGGAGAGCTTGGTGGGGTAAGGATAAGGGAGGTCCACTTGGAGGAGGACCCCGGACAATATGACCCCACTTCTGGGCTCGTCGATTTCAACCGTTCGGGCGTGCCGCTCGTGGAGATAGTCACGGAGCCGGACATGCGCTCGCCGGAGGAGGCGAGGAGGTTCCTGAGGCAACTCGTGCGCGTCCTTGAATACTCCGGCAAGGTGCGACCGGAGGCGGGCGGAGCGATGCGGGCCGACACCAACATCTCCATCGAAGGTGGAGCTCGAGTGGAAGTGAAGAACATAAACTCGATCAAGGGCGCCTACCGAGCGATAAAGTTTGAGGTCATGCGGCAGAAGGCTAAGCTCGATCGAGGCGAGACCGTGACGAGGGAAACTCGGGCCTATCTGGAGAGCCAGCGGATAACCATGCCCATGCGCGCCAAGGAGCTGGAGGAGGACTACCGCTACATCCCCGACCCTGACATCTTCCCGCTCATCATCGACAGGGCCCGCGTGGAGAGGATCAGAGCCAGCATGGTGGAGCCCCCGCACTTGAGGGAGCGAAGGTTGGTGGAGCAGTACGGCATCGAGCCCTCGACGGCGAGCGTAATAGTCAGCGAGCGGGAGCTGGCGGACTTGTTCGAGGCCATCGCGGCGAGCGTGGACCCAAAGCTCACGGCTAGCTGGTTCAGGACGAAGCTGAAGAAGGTCCTCAACTACATGAAGCTGCGCGCGGCGGAGGTGAGGTTCACGCCAGGGCAAATGGTGGAGCTCCTGCGGATGGTGAAGGAAGGCGAGGTAACTCCCGAACAAGGAGAGCTCGTGCTAAGGGAGCTGGTGAAGAAGCCGGATGGCCCACGCCTGATAGCGCAGAGGTTGGGCCTCGGGCGAATCGAAAGTGCCGAGCTTCGGGCTGCGATCGAGCAAGCGATTAAAACGAACCAAGAAGCGGTTAGGGATTATCTGGCAGGCAAACGCGAAGCCTTGCACTTCTTGGCCGGAAAGGTGATGGAGCTGACCCGGGGGCGAGCGGATCCAAGGGAGATCATCGAGCTTCTCCGCGCCGAGCTTGAGGGTGGATCGAACGATGGTGAATAGCCGCGAACTCATGCTTATCGATCTCCTCATGGCCAAGCCGTGGAAGCGGTTAGCCGCCTGGTTGATCGACGAGTTCATCCTTTCCGTGGCGGTGGCCTTGCCGATCTACCTCCTGCTGAGGGAGCCATATCCCTACACCGTGACCGCCCAAGCCTTAGTAGTCGCGAGTTTGATCTACTTTTCCGCGTTGGAGGGCTGGCGTGGGCAAAGCATCGGGAAACACATAATGAATTTAATCGTGCGCACGGAGGACGGCGGGCGCATGGGCTTCAAAAAGGCGCTGCTGAGGAGGGTGGGGCTGGCGACCGTATTCGGGCTTTTTGACGCGGCTGCCATCCTCGCCACCGCAAAAAGGCAGAGGTTGTTCGACATCATAGCCGGCACGGTCGTAATAGAAGCGGCACGCGAGAGGGAGGCTATGGCCTATCTTCGCGGCGCAACGCCGGAGGAGGTGCTAAAAAAGCTTGGGATACCCCCTCCGCCGACCGGGGAGGAGAGGCTCGAGCAAACCGTGAGGCATATGAAGGAAATGCTCGCCGAACTGAAAAGGCGGTACAAAGAAGGAAAGTTGAGCCGCGACGAATATTCGAAACTCAAGGAGAAGTACGAAGAGCGCTTGGAGCAGCTCGAGCGAAAGTTAGTCGGCGAAGAGCGCGTTTAAGATGATCTCCGGGTCGAACTCAACCAAGTCATCGTAACCCTGGCCCGTCCCGAGGAAGAGGATCGGCTTCCCGGTTACGTAGGTGATGGAGAGCGCGGCCCCTCCCCTAGCGTCGGCGTCCATCTTGCAGAGGATGGAGCCGTCTATCCCAACGGCCTTATCGAAGGTCGACGCCTGCTCGACCGCGTCGTTGCCGGTGAGGGCGTCGCCTACGAATATCGTTAGGTCTGGCTTCACGACGCGCACTATCTTTCGCATCTCGTCCATGAGGTTGACATCCGTCTGCATCCTCCCCGCGGTGTCGACGAGCACCACGTCCAAGCCTCGTGCCTTGGCATGCATCACGGCATCGTAAGCGACGGCAGCGGCATCAGCGCCCCGCCTCTGTTTGATGACCCCCAGCCCAAGCCTTTGGGCGTGGATCTCCAGCTGCTCTATGCCCGCAGCGCGAAAGGTGTCCGCTGCGGCGAGCACCGGCTTGTAACCTCGATCCATGAGATACTTCGCCAGTTTCGCGATGGTCGTCGTCTTGCCTCCCCCGTTGATTCCGACGAACACCAGCACCGCCGGCTCACCCTTCGCGCGCTTGGCCTCGATGACCCTAAGCAGGTCGACCTTGCGCTCCGCCGAAAGTACCTCTCGCACCGCTTCCCTCAATGCTTCATCCGCGAGCTTTTTCGGGTCCTCCTTGAGGCCGAGCTTCCTACCGGAGAGCTCGCTCTTCACGCGCTCGATTATTTTATCCGCAACGGGCACGGCGACATCGCTCTCCAACAGCCCCACCTGAAGCTCCCAGACGATGTCCTCGATGTCCTCTGGGCGTAGCTCTCGGCGGGTCACCCTCTTGATCGCCCGCTTCAGCTTCTGCCGAAGCTTCTCGAGCATCCCATCCCCGTTGCTACTTTCCCCTCGCCTTTTCCAAGATCCTCTCGACCTCTGGCCTCAGGGCCTCGATGCGTTCCCCGAGCTTATCCAGCTCCTGCCGCGCCTGCTCCATGGCTTGTTCTACCTCAACCGAGCGAGCATTGAGCATCTCTATGGCCTCATCCACACCTCGCTCCGCCGCCACCCCGGCGCCCAAGCCGACCACCACCTTATCTAATGGCGGCAGCTTAGCCGGGATGAAGGAGTCAGGCCCGATCGCCACCAAGACCTCGGTTTCGAGTTTCAGCTCCTTCAAAGCCCTCAGCGTCTCGATCTCAGCAGAGATCTCGGACAACGAGGCTGCAGACAGGGTGATCTGCTGGCGGAGGATATCAGCGGCAGCCTGGTAGTTGCCGATTTCCTCGAGCAGGCGCTGAAGCCTCTGCCTTTCCTCTGGCGTAAGCCCCTCCACCTCATCGCTCATTCGATCCTACCTCGACCTCTGTTATTTCCTCTATGTGGATAAGGTTTCGCTTGACCCTATGCCTGCTTCCAAGCTCGGATAGGACCCGTTCGATCACGTGTTCCCGCGAGAGCCCGCGGAGCTCCCTTGTGAACTTCTGGCGTCTCCCCTTCTGTTCAAACCAGCCCCTCACGCGAAACAGCTTGAGCATGCCGCCACCTCATATGAAACCTAATGCGCTCTCCACCCTACCCAGCTCCGGTCCTGTGGTGGTGGTTCCCACGAGGGCACCTTTCGAGTTTGCGATGATGCAGACGCCGACGAATTCAACTCCGCCACAGGCGGTACCGACGTCTACGGGCACGCGCAGGATGCTCTCGAGCAATTCGATCTCCTCATCCGACGCATCCGGATGTACTAGGGCTCCCTTGTTGGTCGCCACCCCGGCCGCGCCTACGTTCTTTAGCCCTGCGATGGTGCCTCGCTCGACCGGCACCTCAAGTGCCTCGCCTATCAGCCTCACCGCCTCATCCGGAAAATCCGGGCTGACGATGGCCCCCTTGTCGTTCGCGAGCACCAGATTGCCTATCGCCGTGTGCTTGCTCGATATCCGCACCACCTTCACCCCCAACCGCCTAAGGAGAGCCTCCTCCTGTGGCTCTATGAGGTCGGTGACCACCAACCCATTCGAATTGCCCGCCGCGAAGACCCCTATCAGCGAGCTTCCGTTTATGCTGGCCCTGGTCGGCTCTACACCTAAAGCCTCGAGCACGCGCTCATCGCGCGCCGTGAGCTGACTCGGCAAGATCACGACATTATCCGTCGCCAGCGCAAAGGCACCTAGGTAAGGCAGGTTACCGAAATCCAAGCGCAAAATCGGCATCGCGATCACTCGGCCAAAAAGGCCTCGACCGAGCCGTCATCTTGTTTCACGGCGCGAACGCGAACCCTTCTGAGCGTCCGCTCTATCCCCCGCTCCCAAAGCCTCTTGTTTAGGCCCTCATCGATCTTGACCTTCCTCGCCTTCATGTGCCTCATCAGGAACTCGCGCACTATCTTGACGGCGCGCGGGGTACGCCTACCCCTAGGCGCCTTTCTGACATCCCTTAAAGGGATCACGTAAATGCGTTCTTCGGGCATCGAATCACCGCTAGGGCTTTATCCGCTGACGGCGCCAGCTCCTCCTCTTGACGTTGGTCCGTACCCTGCCGCGCGTCTTGGCCATCACCCATATGGGCACGCGCTGAGCGAGCTTGGCTGCCCTCGCGAGCCTGCGCTTCAACGGGGCCGGCTTATTCCTAGCCATCTCACATCCTCCTGATCCTGAAGGTACGCCTGCGCTCCTGGAGCCTACGCAGAATCTCCCGCAGCTGGGCGTCCGTGATCTGCGACGTTATCCTCCCGGCTTGAGCGAGCTGGATGAGCTGGAGCTCTATCTGCTCCGCGAACTCTGGCCTCGCGGCCCTAATATTTGCCAACCTGCTTCTAGCCTCGGGGGTCAGTATCTGTTGTAGTGCCAACCTTTTCTGAATTTCGTACTGCCTTCGCAGCTCTTCTTGGCGTCTCTGCTCCTCCAGCCTAGCCTGAAGCTCCAGCAACCTTCGCCTCCTGATTTCCTCCAGATCCTCGGGCTCCTCCATACCATCACGCCGCCTTCTGCTCTTTGGCCTGTTCGGCCTTTACCTTGTTGATCGTGCTCTTGAGCAAGGATTCGCCCTTAGGCGTGACCTTCCGTCCACTTTTCTCCACCTTGGCCACAAGCCCTGCCTGCTCCAGCTGCTGCAGGATCACGCGTATGATCTTCCCTCCCGCCTTTCTGAAGTGCTCGGGCGCTGATCCCCTCCTCTGCCTGCCCCCGTAGCGGGTGCGCAACCTGGAAACGCCCACGGGTCCATCCAAGTATATGCGCCTCAGGATGGAGGCCGCGCGCACGTACCACCAATCGGGCTGCTCCGGGGGACGCTGCTTGTGCACGCCCGTCTTAACGTAATGGCTCCACGGAGGGGGCTGCAACTCCTTCAACTTCTTGAGTTCCTCGCTCAGCCGTTTGATGAGGAGGCTTGGCGATACCTCTTCTACCAGCATCTTTCCACCGGACTCATCGGGTTTTGTCACCTAACCTTTAAATCCGATGCTATTAACGTTTTTCAATCCCCTTTCTACCATAAGGTACGCGCGTGCGATGGCCACAGCGCAAGCAGGTGATGACGATGCTCGGCGATGGGCGAGGGCGCGTTCGCACCCTACAGCTGACACCGGGCTTCAAAAAGGACAAGCACTTCCTGCAGAATTTCCTCCTCAAGTGGGCTGGCATGCGCAAGTTGTATCTAGTCGCCAACCGCCAAGCAAGCTGGACGTACCTATCCGCCAGCGCGGGGCGCTTTTCGAATACTTGCTCGGCCAGCTCGAAGAGGCGGTCTATACGTTCGGCGGCGATGATTTTGTCGTCCGACCTCAAACCACCTCTCCGGCGCGGCATTAACTTACCCCAGCCTCTTCTTTTGGATGGACAACGCCTCCTCGTACGCGTAGATCGCCCTCGCTGTTACCGTCGCTGCCTCTAGCCTCTCCGGGTCGACGCACACCAACTCGTCCGATAGCTTAGCCACGTCCGAGCGAAAGTCGCCGTGGGGGAAAGCGCCGACGATGACGCAGACCTCGTCTTCCCTGCTAAGCCCCTGAAAGAGCTCGCCATAGGTCTTCTTCTCGCCCCGCTCGATGAAGGTGATCACCTTGGCCGCGCCTATCCTACGGATGATATCTGACAGCGAGGAATCCTCGATGCGCAGGAGAGGTCTCTCAGGAGGCACGGCGCCGATAAGGAATAGCTGCTCCAGCAGTCCCGCGAAGCGGTTCTGGGCGCGGGGTATTCTAGTGGCGGGGTCGACGGTCACGAGCTTATCGTGCCTGGTGTGTACGTAGAGCCTCAACAGCCCCTCGCGGTTGAGGGGGCTGTCCAGCGCGAGCAATAGGCAGAGGTGCACTATGTCCGGCCTTCCTCGGCGGTCGGCCTCAGGCAAGCGTCGCATCGCAACGTAATGATAGTTTGAATCGAGCAATAGCTCGGTAGGTCTTCTACCCCTGCGGCGGGCTTGCCAGCGCACGGTGCGGTCCGACGCGATCTCGGGAGGGACCGTCTCGAGCTCCGCGTCCGCCAATATCAAGTGGAGCATACGAACACGACCCTATTTCGGCGTGAAAGCTATTTAATCCGTCCCCCCAGTCAAGTTGGGTCAGCATGCTAACGCACAAGCTATTGGCGACGATCTTGATCCTCGCCAGCATCGCGGCCTTTAGGTTGCTCTTTGGCACGCTGGTAAGCCGCAAGCTAGGCAAGCTAGTAGGACACGGAAGCCTCACCAACCTAGTATCGATCATTTTGGCGACGTGCCTGATAATCTTCCTACTGTACATCTGGAACATAATCCCCATGATCCTAAGCGTGCTGGCTGCGTTCGGGGTATTAGGGGGCGCTCTCGCCTTCACGCTCAAGGACATCTGGATCTCGAACGCGTTCGCCGGGATCTCCCTAATCGGCAGCAAGCTAATAGATATCGGGAGCGAGGTCGAAGTTGGCGGAAAACGTGGAAAGGTGATTGAGATGACCCTGACCACGACAAAGCTGAAGACCAAGGATGGATGCATAATAATGGTGCCCAACCGGAAGTTCAAGGAGGACATCGTGACCATCATAAAAGCGCCGAAGTGAGGTTCGAGATGGCCTTTCCTCTAAAGGACGAGAACCCGGTGAAGGGCAAGCCCATCCTCACGGTCTTACTGATAGTCCTGAACTCGGCCATCTTCTTGGGCTGCCTCCTCTCCGGCTCCTTCGTGGAGATCGTCGAGAGCTACGGCATGGTGCCTAGAGATATCGTGCGGGGACAAAGGTTGTACACTTTATTCACGTCGATGTTCCTGCACGGCGGCTACCTTCACATCATAGGGAACATGTGGTACCTCTGGATCTTCGGGGACAACATCGAGGACGCCTGCGGCAGGCTGAGGTTTTTGCTGCTTTACCTGGGCAGCGGGCTGATAGCCAGCCTCGCACACATCCTCTCCGACCCGAGCTCGACCATTCCGACCATAGGGGCTTCGGGGGCGATCTCCGGCGTGCTCGGGGCCTACCTCGTGCTATACCCTCGAGCCAACGTGCTGACGCTGGTGACGGTATTTTTCATCTGGCACCTGGTCAAGATCCCGGCCATAGCGTTTCTGGGGTTCTGGTTCCTGCTGCAGGTGCTAAGCGCGTCGGTGCTCCTCATAGCCCGCATTCCATCGACCGTCGCCTACTGGGCGCATATCGGTGGCTTTTTGGCCGGTGCTGTCTTAGTGCTCCCGCTCAGGCGGTACCGTAAGCGCAGGAGGCTGACTTTTAGCCGCGCTTAGAGCTTTTACCGCCTCAAAATGTTACACCATCGCCGGTCCTGAGTTGCCTGCATTTTTCTCCGAACGCCTCGACGAGCTTCCCTATCGCCTTTCTCCCCGTGCAGTGGCAGGGCATGACCACTCGAGGATCTATCCTTTGTAGTTCCCGGACCGTTGTTCTTATCCTCGCGACGCTCGCGTCGATGAGATGGAACCCCCCGATGATCGCGTGCACGACCTCCGAGCCGGTCACCTTAAGCCCTTGAACGACGGTATTTATCAAGCCAGCATGAGCACAGCCCGTGATGGCCACGAGTCCCTTGCCCTTCAAGTTAACGAAGAGCGCCTGATCATCGGGTATCTGATCGTCCACCAGCTTGCCTTGCCTTCTCGCCTTGAATCCCTTCACCTCCTCAAAGGGTACGACCCTCTCGATCTCCCCGCTGAGCCACGTCTCTGGCGATAGACGCCTGGGATCGCGGCTCAGCGATAGCATACCGTTAGATCTCTCTATCTCCGAAGCCTCAAATGGGATCCCTATCTTTTTGAGGCGTCTGCGCCTAAACGTGAACTTCTGCTCAAGCGCGTTCGGGTGAGCTATCACGGGCGTCGTTTTGCCTATATGCCTCAAGATGCCGAGAAGACCCCCCGTATGATCGTAGTGGCCATGGCTCAGCAGAATCGCGCCCACCCCCGCGAGGTCGACGCCGAGCCTTTCCGCGTTTCTCAATACGATGTCTGCAGATTGCCCGGCGTCCATGAGCAAGCTCATACCGCGCTTCCCGGTTCGAAGCTCGATAAACATCGATAGCCCGTGCTTCGCCCTGAGCTCTGGCCTCAAAGGGTTTTTGGAATCGTCGACCAAAACTGTAAGCCGCATCCCATCGACTTGGCCTTCGTTCGATAAAATAAAAGAATTCGCTGACCTCGACCTCGCCATCCTTCTCCCATAGCAACCTACCTCCAAACCTTAAAAGAAAAGATAGGTCAACCCTTGGCGGGGGGCGAAAAATGCAGGGCATGCCGTGGATCGCGAAGATCGTCATAAGCAGACCGTTCCTAGTGCTCGCTTGCGTGGCCGTGGTGAGCGCTTTCATGGCTTGCGGAGTCGCGAGGCTCTCGATGACCACGGACTTCAGCGAATTCCTCCCGGAGGACAACCCGGCCGTTAAGGCGAAGCTCGCGTTCGAGGACGAGTTCGGCAAAGTTTCCTACGTGCAGATACTCGTCGAAGGGGACAACCTCACGCGCGCTGAGACGATCCGCGCTATACTTCAACTCAAAGACTCGATGCTGTCCGACGAGGATCTGGAGAACTTCGTTACACTAGTGGAGGCTTACACCGACTATGTGATTCCACCCATCCTCGAAGCCACGGGCGGAGTGCTGCCCCCTGATCCCTTGCTCGAGGCGGGCGTGCAATCGCTACTGGCTAGGCCCGAGGTGGCGATGGGAGTCGTGGGAAAGTTAATAACGGGCGACCAGAAGGCGGCGCTGGTCACGGTAACATTGAAGGGTGAGCTACCAGAGAACGAGCATGCGGTGATCATCGATGCCATCAGGCGGCACGTACGCGACTTCAATTCCTCGAACGAAGGGCTACTGGCCAAGGTGACGGGAGACATCGTCATACGGGAGGACATTTACGGCATGATGGACAGGGACAATCGCCTCCTGATCCCGGCAGCGGGCCTACTCGTTTTGGTCATCCTCTTCCTAGCCTTCAGGCGCGCCTCGGATATCCCCATCGCCCTCTCGACCGTCGCCTTGGGTTCGATGTGGGCGCTCGGCGTAATGGGGCATCTCGGGTTGAGCTTCACCGTGTTCCACGTCGCGCTCGTGCCGCTCCTCCTCGGCTTGGGGGTGGACTATGCAATCTACATCCTCAACCGCTACTATCAGGAGCGCGGGAGAACCCCTCGAGCGGATAGGGCTATCCTGACCTCGGTCACGAAGGTGGGCGTCGCGGTCTCCACCTCCGCCGTCACGACGATGGTGGGATTCAGCTCGTTCATGAGTTCGGAGCTCGTGCCGTTCAAGACATTGGGCGCCTTCGCCGCGTTGGGGATCCTATTCAACTTGGTGCTGTCGCTCACTTTCTTACCGGCGATATTGGCGATCAGAGATGGACGAAAGGTGAACTCCGCGAGCGCGAGGGCCGCAAAGCGGAGGGGGCGCGTCCAGGGACTGCTCGCTACCGCTGCCCTCCGCGTGGGCCGCCATTGGAGGTTGATAATCGCGGGCGCGGCTTTGGCCACGGTAGTGTGTTCCATCTCCGCGGTAGGCATACCCACGACGATGTCGGTGGAGCTGTTCCTGCCCAAGGACATTGAATCCGTGGCCACGGCTTACCAGATAAGCGATAGATTCGGCCAACGATCGGCGATCTTCGTCCTCGCCAGAGGTGAGGTGACGAGCGTCCAAGGGCTGAGGGAGATGCTCGCCCTGCGAGAAGCCGTGCTCAAGGATCAACGCAATGCCAGCAGAGGCCTCATAAAAAGCTCTTGGAGCTTGGCCGATGCGGTGATACTCGCGGCCGGCGGTCAAATGCCTGCGAACGATGCTGAGGTATCGGCAGTCATCCAGCGCCTGGACCCAGCCACCAGAGAGAGACTCCTTAGCGATGGTCTGGCCGTGATGTACTTCTTCGTTAGCGCGAGGACGGACGAAGAGGGCAAGTTGACGACTGAGATAGTCAGGTCCAACGTGGAAGCGCACGTCGGTCAAGCACTAGACCTGACCATCGATGGCGAACCGGCCGTCGGGGGGGAACCGGTCGTGCTCAGCGATATCCTTGACAGCATAGGCCCCACCTTGTACCGCTCCACGGCGCTGGCCATCCTGCTTTGTTTCGCCGTCTTAGCCATCTTCTTCAGGTCGCTGACGACCGGGTTGATCGCACTGATGCCGCTCGTGCTCGCCATGAGCTGGGAATTCGGTACGTTGAGGCTGCTCGGCTGGCCCCTCGACGTGCTGACGATGGGTATCTCAGCTCTGATCATAGGGCTAGGCGTCGATTACACCGTCCACATGATCTTTCGCTTCGAGGAAGAGAGGGGCGAAGCTGAGCCATGGCAAGCCGCGGCGAAGGCGGTCGCGGGAGTGGGCACGGCAATACTGGCGGCCGCGGCGACAACCATAGGGGTGTTCGCGGTGCTCTCGCTCTCCGGCATGCCCGCGATGAGGAGGTTCGGCATCCTTACGGCGCTCGTGATATCTTACGGGTTGGTCGTGGCGCTCGTGATCCTACCCACCATTTTAGTCCTGCGGGAGCTTGGCGGCGGAAGCAAGAACCCCCTTTACAAATGCCGATAACGCCCTTCTCGTAGTTCACCGGCCCAAATTTAAAGAACCCGGAACTCCCAATGACACATGGGCGATGGGACGAGGGTTCTACCCATAGCGTTTGATTCGTTCGGCGTCCGGAGCATGTCCACCTTGGTCTCGATGGGGGACTTGACGGTTCAGATAGATCCCGGGGTGGCGCTGGGGCCGACCCGCTACGGCCTCGGGCCAACCGACGCTGAGCTCAGGGCGCTCGAGCTATCGAGGGAGAAAATAATGGAGGTCTCCGAGCTGGCGGAGGTCTCCATCGTCACACACTACCACTACGACCACCACCCTTTCCCGGACGACGACGAAATGTACCGGCGCTGCTTCGGAAGCAAGCTGGTCCTGGCCAAGGACAGAACCAAAAACATAAACCTTTCCGGCAAGAAGCGCGGGCAGATTTTCGATTCAAAGGCGAGGGGGCTAGCGAAGGCGATAGAGTGGGCGGACGGGAGGGACTTCGAGATCGAGGGGGTCCACCTCTCCTTCTCGCCGGCCGTCTGGCACGGCGAGCTCGGAAGCCAGGTGGGGAGGGTGATCATGGTCCACATGGAGAAGGGGAAGGACTCGCTGCTCTTCGGAAGCGATGCCCAGAGCCTGGCCGACCCCCAAGCGCTGGAATGGGTGCTGGAGAAGGATCCGAAGTTGATGATCCTCGACGGCTTTCCCACCATCTTCGTGGGCTGGAGGATGGCCGCGGCGTCCTTCGAGCGCTCCAAGGAGAACTTGAAAAGGGCGATAGAGGAGACGAGGGCGAAAACGATAATCCTCGACCACCACATCCTGCGGGATATCCAGTACAAGGAGAAGATGGAGGACGTCTTCGAGCTTGCCGCTGACCTGGAAAAGAGGCTTTTGAGCGCCGCCGAGTTCTACGGGCTGGAGAATTTCTTCTTAGAGGCTTGGAGAAAGGAGATCTCGAGGGGGCTGAGGCGGGTCGACGTCGAGGCATATTTCGGCAGGCTGTCCGACCGCATCGAGTCGGCTTTGGCTGACGACCCTCGGCCAGAACTTTAGTAGGCGAGTCAAAGCATCTAAAGGTGGTGCGGCCCGGACATTGGATTTCAATTCAAACTTATGAGGTTGTGAAATCAATTAAACCATATCGTGTTCATCGTGCAAAGATTAACGCATCTAACAATTTTTCCTTTAGGCTCGTGGACATCTAAAGTTGTTCCATATAGATGTCTTGCATTTCACCCTTTTCACTCCCATCCCCAGTAGTCCTCCTCTGCTTCAAACACCTCTTCGCAGTCCGGGCATACTCCAAGCTCTTTTATCGTTCTGGGCGCGCACTCCTCGCAGTAGGCCCTACCGCAATCGTAGCAGCGGAGAAGCTGGTCCTCCCGAAACTCCCGCCCACAGACAGAGCATTTTGGCATGTTCCACCCCCTCTGCTTAGATTACGCTAAGCAGGAGCAACAATAAGAATATCACCGGCAACGCGAAGAGCGCGATGATCAAAAGGACCCCGATCGCTTTCAATACCACCATCAAAATAGAGCCGATCAAGTAAGCAGTTCTCAATAGCACCCTATCGACTAGGCCAAACCTCATTCCTCGCCCCTCCGACCCGAAATCGAGGGCCATGAGCGTGTCCATTCCGATCGCAGGCTTCGCGTTTTCGAAGGAGGCTACCTTCACCAATCCCTTTCTACCATCTATCTCGACCTCTGCTGAATGTAACGTCGCTTTCACTTTCCGTCCATCCGCGAGCTCGAGGTCGACGAGCCTTAAAGGATCTGTTGCCCCGATGAGCTCGATGATCCAACGAGGCATGGTGGTATATGTAGCTCCAGTGTCCACGAGTACCCCCCTCAGGTGTTTTTCGCCCTTAGGTCCTCGAATGGTTACATCTTTGAAAACGTGTATCTTCCTACCTCCATTCTCTGTTTTCGAACATCGGGCCCCTCTTTTGCTTGTATTTATCCTTTTGTATTTTTTGTCCTTAATTGATTTTGAGAAATCGATGATTAATTCCGCACTTAATTGGCGGAAAGCATGTCATAATTAAAGGCCACCTGTAGAGGGTCTTGAGAGGAATTATATGCCTTTTATCCAAAAATTTGCCAAAAATATTGCTCATTTGGCAGTTTTAGAGTGGTGCGGCCGGCGGGATTTGAACCCGCGCTTCAGGCTTGGAGGGCCTGAGTCCTAGACCAGGCTAGACTACGGCCGCCCAAGTTATCTTTGAAACGTGACAATTAAAGGCTCTCTGTGGCCAGGACCTCAATTCAAAGCAGCGTCGATAACGGACATCACTGCTGTTAACGCTAGACGTCGCTGGGATGCTGATACCGAGAGCCTTCAGCTCAACTGAGCCGCTTGCGGAGGAAGAGCATATCCCGCTCCCAGCGCGGGTGGTCGACCTCGCACACCTCCTCGAAGCCCCTTCGCCTGTAGAACTCCCTCGTCCCCTCGAACTTCGGAAGCGAGCTGGTGTAGACGTAGAGCTCCCTTGCGCCCCTAGCCTTGACCTCCTCTTCGACCCTCTCGAGCAACGCGCTGCCTATTCCGAGCTTCCTGTACTCCTCGCTGACGGCGAACCACCCTAGCCAGTAAGCTTCGCCTCGCCTGTAAAACCCCGAGACTCCCACGACCTTGCCGCCTAGCTCGACGACGTAGTATTCAGCTTGCCGCTTCGATCGACCTTCCCGAAAGTAATAGGCGAAGATGGACCTAGCGAACTCCGCATCCGCGCTCGAGATCGCCGAGGCGATGAGCTCGATCACCTTGGGCAAGTCATCCGGCTCGATCGGCCTGATCTTGTAGGGTTGGCTCGGCGCCATGGTTTGCCGCTCGGCTAGATGAGGATTTGTGGTGACCTTAAATGCCCCCAAACCCTTCGCCGGGATGGTGCGGGGGGAGAGATTCGAACTCTCGAAGGCCCTACGGCCACGGGATCTCTTAGCTTGGCCCTTAAGTCCCGCCCTTTAGGCCAGGCTCAGGCACCCCCGCGAGATGAAATTTTCTCGAGCGGGGCAATAAAATTAACCTCTGCCCTTCCTGTGTGCCCTGCGGTAGACCGCGCGGTACTTCTTGCGCTTTCGCTGGAGCTTCCGCTCAAGCTCCTCCTCGAGCTCCCAATACATGGTTAACACTTTCACGTTTGGGCTGGCCAACATTTAATTTTTGTCGCGCCGCTCTGCCCCAGATGGCGGAGGAGAGGGACGGCAAGTTCTCCTTCGTCAGTACTGGACTTCTTGGGTGGCTTGGCTTCCTCCGGTGCTTAGGGCTCCATTTTACCCCAAATATCACCTGCCCCCTTCCCCCGGCAAAAGTTTCATGCTTTTGCAACGCTGCTACAAAATAATCGAAATGGTGCCCCGGGCGGGATTTGAACCCGCGTCGCAGGCTCGAGAGGCCTGCATGATTGACCGGCCTACACCACCGGGGCCTCACGTCTAGCTTTCGCGGCGAAAATTAAAAACATGCCTACCTGCTCAGTCGTGCTCCTTAAACATCTCGCCCTGGGTTGGGTCCTTCTTCCTGAGCCACTCCACGAGCATCGCGACGTGCTCCTTCTCCTCGTCCATGTTGTGCTGCAATACCTTCTTCAGCGACCCATCCTTGGTGGCGTCTATCCTGGCTTGGTACTTGTTTATGGCGTCGAGCTCCTCGATCAAGGACTGCCTAGCCATCGCCCAATCCTCGTGCTCCCCCATTTTAACACCTCCTTTTCAAACCATCGATCTTGCCGCCTTGCTTTTAGTATCTGTTGCCGCGCCTGGCCTCGGCTGAACTGGGGCTTCCCCAGCTGCGAAATTCGGCGATCGCCCAGGATAGGGAGAGGGCCAAGGCCAACGCGCTTGCGATGGGAAAAGCCAGCCATAACCCCGTTAAGCCGAACAGCTGTGGGAGGACCAAAACGCATGGTATCAGGAAGATGAGTTGACGCGACGATGACACTATCAGGGCGGGAGCCCACTTCCCTAGTCCTTGGAAAAAGCAGCTCAGGACCATGTGGGCGCCTATGGTGAGCGAATCGAACGCAAATATGCGGAGGGCCCAAATTCCCTGACCGAGGTAATCAGCGCCATCGCCGAATACGGACAAGATAGGGGCCGCAAAAACCGTCACCATCAGCCAAAAAATGGCCCCATACGCAAAGGCGACGGTGGTGGCCTTCGTGACGATCTCCCTCACGCGGTGATTTAACTTGGCACCATAATTGTATCCGACAAGGGGTATCATCCCCTGACCGAGGCCAAAGCAGGGATGGAACACGAGGCTGTTGACCCTAAACAGGACCGCCAACAAGGCCAATGGGATAACGCCGAAGGACGATGCCACCTTAACGGACAGCACCTGCGCGACTGAGCCACCAGCCATACGCACGGTGGAGGATGATCCAACTCCCAATATCTCCTTCATCGCCCATATCCTCGGCAAGAAATGCTTGGAGTGGAGGGAGTAAACGGACCTAGAAATGAGATGCACAAGCAAGATCATCGAGGATATTGCCCGACCCACCGTCGTCGCCAGAGCGAGACCCGCTATCCCCATCCTGGGAAATGGTCCCAGCCCAAACGCCAAGACGGGATCCATGACGCAATTGATGATCGTGGAGAGAATTGCGGCGCCGCTCGCTATGGATGGATCGCCGCCCGCCCTAACCATCTCCACGAGCACGAGGAGCAAGAAGTTCAGCGAGATAAATCTCGTCTCGATGCTCATATAGGAAACAGCTTGCTCTAAAACCTCACCGCTCGCTCCGAAGAGGCTGAGCAAGGTTTTCAAGCTTGGGTAGAAGACGAGGGTGGCGATGGCCCCTGCAATTAGAAACAGAGAGATAGCATTTCCCGCCGCAATGTTGGCCTCCTCGAGTTTCCTCGCGCCCAAGCTGCGGGAGATCAGGGAAGATGATCCGAAACCGATGCAAAAACCTATCGATGTATAAATTATCATAAGTGGGAAGGCTACAGCCAAGGCGGCCAAAGCTTCGAGACCGAGGGCGCCGGCGAATATCGCGTCGACCAAGTTATAGGTGGCCGTTACCACCGCGGCTATTATGGATGGTCCGCAAAAACGTAGGAGTAGCGGCCATACAGGGTCCTTCCCCATGAACTCGCTCTTATCGCTCATCTTTTCACCTAAAAGTCCTTAAACTACCTGCAACAGGAGCTATAAGATTTTTTTTCCGCGCGAAAAGGGAGCCAAAAAATAGCGGGCCCGGCGGGATTCGAACCCGCGATTTGCAGCTTAGGAGGCTGCCGCCTTATCCGACTTGGCCACGGGCCCTCAAGTAAAATTCAACCGAGGAGATTTATGATTATTGCTAGGCTCGAACCGCGCGTATGGGCACGCCCTGCTCCACCAAGCTCTTAAGCTGCCTCCCGAACTCGCTACCTCGCTCTATGCGTATATCCCCCCTGGCGCCCACCGTGGCCTTGAACAAGAAGGCATCTCCCGCGTAGATCTCGACGTTCTCGCCTCGATGTTCCCTGCCTAACATCAAGATGACGTGACCCCCCTCCTCCTTGACCTCTACCTCCAGCTCCTCTCGCCCTTCGGCTGGTTCCTCGCGCTCCCGCACGTCTATCTTCACCCCCAGCCTCCGCTGCACCGCGTCGATTGTCCTACCTCCCCGCCCGATTATCTTCGGTATCGCCTCGGGATCGGCGCGAACGATGGCCTCACCTTCCGACAGCACCTCCACGTCGACGTCGGCCCTCGCCCTTCGCTTTATCTCCCGTCTGATCTCTTCCGCCAGCTTGCGCTCGGCCTTCGATGGCTCCCTCCTCCGCACGGGCATCACGACGATTTCCTCGCCAAAGGAGTAGATCTCGTAGACGGGCTCGTCCGTCTCGAAATCGCAGACCTGAATGATCGGTCTAGCCAGGTCAGCTTCTATCATGCCATGGGGCACCTTCACCACCGACTTAAGCGAGTAGACCTCCTTGATCTCGCCATCCTTGATGAAGATGACGGTGTCGGCTATCATGGGTATCATGCCCAGCTCCACCCTACCTATGAGGCGCTGGATCGCGTCGATCGCCCGGGTGGCGTGGACTACTCCAACCATGCCAATGCCAGCGAGGCGCATGTCGGTGAAGATCTGAAAGTCCTTGGTCTTGCGCATCTCGTCGTAGATGGTGTAGTCCGGGCGCACCAGCAACAGCACGTCGGCCGTCCTCTCCATATCCCCCTCCAGCGGGCTGTATTGCGTTATTTCATCGCTCACCTGGAGGTCGCGGGGGGACTCCATGGTCTTGACTATCTTGCCCTGCTTGCGATATAGCTCGGCCAATGCCTGCGCGAACGTCGACTTGCCGGCGCCGGGCGGGCCGGCGATGAGCACGCCCTCCGCCTGCTTGCTCAGGCGCTCCTTCAGCTTATCGGAGAGGCGATAGTCCTCGAGCTTGACCTCCGCCACCGGCCTCACGGCGGTGATCTCGAACCCATCGCTGAAGGGTGGGCGGGCTATGGCAATGCGGTACTCGTGGAACTGCACGATGGTCGCGCCCTCCCGTTCGAGCTCGATGAAGCCGTCAGGGTCCTGCCTGGCGAGCTCTATGATCTCCCTAGCCATCTCTCTCAGCTCCTCCTCAGTCAGCGGCCTCTCATCGAGTACCTTGAGCACGAACTTGCCCGGGCGTCCGACCTTCGCCATCGGGCGAACGCGGTCCTTGAGGTGGACCGACATCGTGTTCTCGTCGAAATACTTCAGCAACTTGGGCTTCCGCTCGACGGGGAGGGGTTTCAAAAACATCACCTCCAGCCCCTCCACCCTGCCCACCTCGGCCATCACCGCATCGCTCGTCACGAGCACCGCGCCCCTTTCCCTAGCGAGGTCCCTAATGGCAGCGTCTATCGCCCCAGCGGCGGCGCCTGCGAGCTGGTCGGCGGTGGGCCTCTGGCCCGCGAAGCTGAGCCTGACCCGCCCTTGGTCTGCGAACTCGCGGAGGCGCCTGAGCTCGGCCAAGCCGCTGAAGCCGGAGTCCCTACCAGAGTTGGCCTGATGCTCGAGCTCTGCCAAGACCGCTTGCGGCACGACTATCTCACAATCCCGCAATTCGCCGCCCTCGACCATGCGCGAGATGCGCCCGTCGACCACGACGCTGGTGTCCACCACGTAGGCCTTGGACATGCTGATCGAGACAAACTTTCGAGCCCCACCTAATAAACCCTGTCCGAGGCGACATCGGCGGGGCTGCGAAAGATATTTAAATCACCAATCGGAATGTTTTGCGGCTCGGATGGGTGATGGATTGAGCTCCTCGAGGGTCCTCGGAGCGCTCTTGTGCCTCGCTTGCGTCGCTGTTGCCGCGGCGCACATTTGGTTCGGGTATATAGCTGGCCCGCCGCCATCGCTGGCATTCGCGCTGCCAGTCACCGTGTTCCTGCTAATCGTGGTGGGCTTGGGTTTCTGGCTTGGTTGGATAATGGCGACTACCAAGGAAGTGGAGCCCGCCGCGGCGACTGCTGAGGAAGCTAAGGAGCCCGAAAAGGCCAAGAAGTGAGCTGCCCTCCCTTCTCACAAATTTTTAAGGCCCGCCGCGACCTAGAGCTTGGTTGGGGTACCTTTGAGGTACAAGCGATGGCTCATCGTCGCCTACTTGCTCGCGATGATGGCGTTCTCGCTCTCGGTGCTCTGGGTGGCGGCGCCAGCCTATCGCGGGTACACCACGTCTGACAGCGGCTACTTCCATCACCTCGCGGAGGAGATCGTGCAAGCCGACGGCATGGTGACGGTCCACGAGCTCTCCCACCCCCCGCAAGGGCTACCCGTGAGCATATCGGACCAGCTTCAACCCCTTCTCGCCGCGATGATCTACAAGGGGTTCCATCGGGTCTTCCCGTGGCTTACCATCGAGGATGTGACGACTCACCTCTCCGCGATCTTCTTCGTGCTGATGTTCATTCCCGTCTTTCTCATAGGTAAAGAGCTGGCCGGCGACATCGCGGGCTGCGCATCCGTCTTTTTCCTCGCCACGATGGCCAGCTGCCCGGGAACGACCTCGCCCGTTTACTGGGCCAAGATCGGCGCGTTCGACAGGGATATACTCACCGCACTCCTAGCGGCTTGGGCGATTTACGGCGCAATAAAGGTCCTGAAGTCCCCGCGAGAATCCGCGCTCAAGTTCGCGGCGCTAGCTGGGCTAACCTACGGCCTCTTCCCCATCGCGTGGCTCGGCTATCTCTACTTGGTTCCGGTGATAATCGCGGCGCTGTTGCTGGTGTTGTTCAAGGAGAGCCTCGGGCATTCCACCCCTAGCTGGGGCCTGAACTCGATCAAGGAGAGCGTTAAGGGAAACGCACACACCATCTACGGCATAGCGGCGATGATAGGCATTACCTTCTTCGTCGCTTGGGCGATCGTCGGCCAGTCGATTACGGGAATCATCAGCTGGGGGGCGGAGTTCGTCGGGCTCAAGGCGCCTGCAGCGAGAATACCTCGATATGCATCGGAGATGCAACCCGCCAGCTGGGAGAGCCTCTACGGCTTCTACGGCGGAAATGTGCTCACCGGAATCGTGTTCGCCCTAGTCGCGGTTGCGCTGGTGGGAGTCGTTCTTTCGAGGGGAAGAGGTGAGTGGATCCTGCTGCCTTGGCTGGCTGCCTTGGTCTTCCTCGCGCACTCCCAAGTGAGGTTCCTAAGGCTTTGGTGGCCGCTGCTTGCGTGCCTCGCGGGTTTAGGCTTGGTCGAGCTGGCGAGATGGATCAGAAAGCTCTCGGTATCGCATGGGGCGAGCTCGGGCTGGATGCATGCGCTGAAGAGCCCCCTCGCGCTTGCGATATGCGCCATCCTAATCGCCACCCCCTTCGCCCAAAATGCATACGCCCAAGCGAGGAGGACTGGCCCGCCCATGGAAGCGGCGCTCCACGAGGCGCTGGTGGATGCTGGCGAATGGCTGAGGCAGAACTCGCCCGAGGGCGCAATATTCGCGGTCCAGTGGTCCTATGGGCACCTCCTGACGGCCGTCTCCAAACGGCGCTCGGTGGTCGACGGGTGTGAGACTTGGAGCCTGGAGGGCAAATGGGAAAACGATCCAAACGTTACCATTCGCCCGCCCGACTACATCTGGCGTCCAAGGATCGGCCAAGAGGCCTTGTTGGTCGGCGGGAGAAGGATGGACGTGGATCGCCTCTTCTCCGTGGACAGCGACGAGGAGTTCGCCAAAATCGTCCGCACCTACCGCGATAACTACGGCATAGATATCCGGTACATCGTGTTCGACATCTCGACCGCATACTACGCGGTTAGAAACGCCATCTTCGGGGGGAGGGTCAAGGCGCGGACCACCTCTTGGGCGCAGGAGGAGCCAAGAATCACATTCAACTTCGGTGAGAATAGAGAAAACGTAGTATTCCACCAGTGGGACATGGAAGTCTACATTCCGGTCGACAACGAGCGAACTCGCTTCACAGGCTACGCCCTCTTCTCGGTTTATGCCGATGGCACGATGAGATTTTTGGACTTCGGGTTTTACCACTCCCCAGATATCCGCGAGATGTTGGTGATATACATCAACGAAAACAACCAACTGCTCGGCGCTAGTTTGGTGGAGATGGGGATCCCGCTGAGCGCCAAGATATTCCAGCTAGGCTGGCTGCCACCGGCGGTGACGGAGATCGACTACTTGCGACTGCGCTTCACGAGTCAGAACGGGTGGGTAAAGTTGTACGAGATAGTTTACGAGAATTTACCCGATTAACGCTCTGGCAAAGGCCGGGAAGGTTTAAGAGCTTCCCACAGATAACTCCGTCGGAGGCAGGGAGATGCGGAGACCGCGAGGGACCCGCGATTTGTTTGGCCCTGAGCTCGAGAGCGTGCGCAAGGTCATGCACGTGATGAACGAGATTTTCAAGCGCTACGGCTATGTCGAGGTAGAGACGCCGACCTTCGAGCACCTCGAGCTCTTCACCAAGAAATCGGGGGCCAGCGTGGTAAACCAGATCTACGCGTTTCAGGATAAATCCGGGAGATGGCTCGCCCTGAGGCCGGAGCTGACCGCTCCCGTCGTCAGGTTCTACCTCGAGCGGCTCAAGTCGTTCCCCAAACCCTTGAAGCTGTTTTACTTTGGCAACTGCTTCCGTTACGAGGAACCGCAGGCGGGGCGCTACAGGCAATTCCTGCAGTCAGGGGCGGAGATAATCGGCAGTTCGAGGCCCGAAGCAGATGCGGAGGTGATAGCGCTGGTCGACGAAGTCGCCAAGGAACTAGGTTTAAGGGGCTACGACTTACGCATAGGCAACGTCGGCCTTTTGAGGGAAATATTGTCGCGGGCGGGGGTAAAAGGCGAGGAGCAGGACCCAGTGATGAGGGCGATTGACGCCCACGACCAGGCCAAGCTCGAGGAAGAGCTCGACAAACGGGGGGTTGGGGAAGAATATAAAAAGCTCCTCAAGGCGGTGGCAGGACTTCGGGGCGGCGTGGAGGTACTGGACAAAGCGGAGGAGCTCCTGAGCGACCTCACGAAGGCCAGGGCGGCCCTGCGACGGCTTCGAGCGGTGTTGAGGCTTCTAGAGCTCTGCGGCGTCGATGGGTATCGCGTGGACCTGGGCATCGCGCGCGGGTTGGAGTACTACACCGACGTGGTCTTCGAGCTCTACGTCGACGGTGTGCAGGTGGCTGGTGGCGGACGTTACGACGAGTTGATCGAGTTGCTAGGCGGTGAACCTTGCCCTGCGGTAGGCGTGGGCTTTGGCGTCGACAGGATAGCGCAGGCCATGCTGAGGCAAGGCGTTGAGATAGAAGAACGGCAACTGGACTGCATGGTGCTCCCATCGAGCGGGGAGATGTTGGACGAATGCCTTAAGATCGCCCGCGATCTTCGGAGGGCCGGGCTTTCCGTCGACGTCGACCTCATGGGGCGCAGCCTTAGAAAAGCCATCGCGTACGCAGACGCTAGAAGAGCGAGATACGCGGTGATCGTGGGGGCGAGGGACTTGGCATCGGGAAAGGTCACGCTGCGGAACATGACCACCGGTGAGCAGGAGCTAGTCCCTCGCGAGGAATTGGCTAACAAGCTAAAGGAAGTGCAGGCTACTTAAACTTGTAGCCGAGCCGCTCGAACACGCGCTTCATTTCCAGCGCGTCTTTTTCCAAGATCGGCGACTCTGAAATTATCGTGATGTCAATTTTTCTCCTCAGGATTTCCTCCGCGAGAGGCTTGAACGGCGGCTTGTTGGACTTGATCTCGAGATGGTGTTTCTCGTTGCCCTTGCCGTCTTCGATGACGGTAAACTCAACCCCCGTGAAGTGCGTGTGCAGATGCTTTAGCTTAAGAGGACGCAGCTCGTCGAATACCCTTACATAATCTATCCTGCCCGCGTTTCGAGCGTAAATGTGTGCCCAGTCCACCACGGGCACGCACCCCTTCACCTCCTCGCATATCCTGACGATTTCCTCCAACGTCCCGAACGCCGTCTGCTTGCCCGTGGTCTCCAGCCCAAGTCCGACATCCCTTATCCCCTTGGACCTCATCCGGTCGAGGATATCCAAGCAGGACTCCTTCACGGCCTCGTAGGCTTCCTCCCTCGAGAGCGAACCGTAGAATCCCGGGTGAAAGACCGCGATGTCAGCGCGCATGAAGCTAGCCCTCTCGGTCGAATCTAAGATCCTCTTTTTTGACGCCTCCAGCTTTTCCTTATCGCTCGAGCATAAGTTGACGAAGTAGGGGCAGTGAACGGACAGGCGCACGCCTAGGCGCTCGGCGAGCTCTCCGACTTCCTTTGCGGCTTCGTTGCTCATGCCCACCCTCCTCACGAACTCGCACTCGAGCGCGTTCAACCCGAGCTCAGACACGCACCTGACGCCGGCGGTTGTGCTCCTCTCCTTACATGCCAAGGGAACCCCGGCTGGCCCGAGGAATATCACACGTTCACCGCAATGCACTTATTCGCGGGTATTTATTGCTTTAACGAGGGAAGGATGCTCAGCGAGATAAGGGAGAGGATAGAACCGCTTTTGGAGCCCGTGGCGAGGGCCTTCATCCAGGTCGGCTTTACCCCCAACTGGATAACCCTGCTCGGATTGTTGATGGGATCGGCGGCTGCCCTGTTGTTCGCCAACAGCGAGCCCCGCTTGGCCGGAGTGGCTCTGTTGATATGTGGGTTCCTAGACGCGATAGATGGTGCCGTGGCACGGGTGGGCGGGATGGAAACGGCGTTCGGCGGGCTACTGGATTCGGTCGTCGATCGTTACGTCGACTTCGCCATATTCGCGGGCGCCATCTACGCTGGCCTCGCCAGCTGGAAGTGGGGGTTGTTCGCGGTGACGGGTAGCTTCATGGTCAGCTATACTAGAGCAAGAGCCGAGGCGGCTGGCTCCGGAAAGCTCGACGTAGGGGTCGCGGAACGCGGTGAGCGGCTTCTGATCCTGGCGGTCGGCGGGCTGTTCAACCTGATGCACTACGCCGTACCGTTGGTGGCGATCCTGGCGCACCTCACTGCGCTCCAAAGGATGATCATCGCGAGGCGGCGCCTATCATAAGGGTTTCTTTCCGAAGAGCTTAGCATACATGTCTCTGAAGTACTTCTCGGCGTCAGCCAAAAGCTCCTCTCCCTTCTCCGTTATCCTATAGTACTTGCGGGCGGGCTTCCCCCTGCGCTGCTCTTCACGCTCGGTGGTGATGTAACCCTTTCGCTGAAGCCTGTAAAGCACGGTATACGAGGTAACTAACGGGGGCTTCCACCCGAATCTCTTATTGATCTCCTTACGCAGTTCATAAGCATACATCGGACGCTCCTTGAGTAACCGCAGGATATACGGCCACATCAACTCAGCCGTCGTCTTGCGTTGCAGTCGACGCATGGCCAAAATAGCACCACATTTTTTCTTCGACCACAAGCTTTATAATCCCTCGCAATATTTCAAATTTTGAAATAATACAAAATTGGAGATGCTGATGGGAAAAATAAACGTCGCGATAGCCGGCGTGGGGAATTGCGCCTCGTCGTTGGTGCAGGGCGTGGAGTACTACAAAGATGCGAGGGAGGACCAATTCGTCCCCGGCCTGATGCATGTCAACTTTGGCGGTTACCACATCCGCGATATAAAGTTCGTGGCCGCCTTCGACGTGGACGCCAACAAGGTAGGCAAGGATTTAGCGGAGGCCATATTTACCCCGCCCAATTGCACGGTGAAATTTTGTAATGTCCCACCGCTCGGCGTTGAGGTCATGAAGGGACCGGTGCTTGATGGCTTGGGCAAATACCTCAGGAGCGTGATACCCGTGGACAAAGCTCAGGAGCCTGTGGATGTCGCTCAGGTCCTTCGAGACTCACGCGCCGACGTCCTGATAAACTACTTGCCCGTCGGCAGCTACGAGGGCTCAAGATACTACGCGCAACAGGCCCTGGAGGCGGGTTGCGGGTTTATCAATTGCATACCTGAGTTCATAGTTTCGGACAAGGTCTGGGGAGAAAGGTTCAGGCAAGCGGGGCTCCCCTGCGCGGGCGACGACATAAAATCCCAAGTGGGGGCGACCATCCTTCACAGGACGCTAGTGAAGTTATTGCTCGATAGGGGAGTAAAGATCGAGGAGAGCTACCAACTGAACATCGGTGGAAACACCGACTTCCTGAACATGTTAGAGGAGGAACGGCTGAGCTCGAAGCGCATAAGCAAGACGGAAGCGGTCGCAAGCCAAGTGCCGTACGAGGTACCGCTACGCATAGGCCCTAGCGACTACGTGCCGTTCTTGAAGGACAACAAGATATGCTACATCCACATCCGCGGGAGGAAGTTCGGGGATGTCCCCCTAACCATAGACGTCAAGCTCTCCGTTGAGGACTCGCCGAATAGCGCGGGCGTGGTGATCGACGCGATCCGTGCGGTGAAGCTCGCGCTCGACCGCAAGATAGGCGGGCCACTTATCGGCGTTTCGGCTTACTTCTTTAAGCATCCTCCCATTCAAATGTCGGACGCGGAGGCAAAGCAGGCTGTCGAAGATTTTATCGCCGGGCGATAACATGGAGTTCGACGCGATCGTTATCGGACACGTCGCGATCGACGTGAATGTGCTGCCCTGGGGGACCATTGAAAACATCCTAGGCGGCGCGCCAACGTACGCCGGACTTATGTTCGTCGCCCTGAAGAAGGCGGTCGGCATCGTATCGAAGGTCGGTTTAGATTTTCCGGAAAGGTTCCCTCCGATCTATCGCAAGATGGGCTTAGATACGGAGGGGATTTTGGTGACGGGTGAACATACGACGACTTTTGAAAATGTCTACGATGAGGCCGGTAATCGCAAGCAGATCTGCAAACATGTGGCCCCTAGCATCTCTCCGGATGACGTGCCCCGCGCTTACCGCGATGCCAAGAGCTTCTACGTCTCCCCTATTACCGGCGAGGTAACCGTCGACCTCCTTAGGTCCATAAAAAGTAGGACAAACGTGGTGATGCTCGACCCTCAAGGACTTCTCAGAAAGATAGGTGAGGATGGGACGGTTAAGATCGAACCACGCGCAGATCTTGAGGATTTCCTGAGATATGTGGATATCGTGAAAATAGGCAGAGATGAGGCCAAGGCGTTTAAGGGCGACGCAATGGAGATACTAGAGGACCTCGCGAAAATGGGCCCTAGCATCGCGATTTTGACCCGCGGCGAAGGGGCTAGCGCGATACTATCGGACGAGGGCTTTTACGAGGTGAAGAGCTTGAAGGTTGAAGCCAGGGACCTAACCGGCGCCGGTGACGTTTTCGGTGCTGCCTTCTTGGCTAGATATTTGGACACGCACGATGTCCTTCAATCGGCTAGGTTCGCCTCGGCCGCCGCCGGCTTGAAAATCAGGTACAAAGGGCCAATGGGTTTCCCATCTGAAAAGGAGATATTGGCCGCAGCTGCTAGTATATGATGCTGAAGCTTTGGAATTCCCCTTTATAGTCCCCCCAAGAGACCTCAACCTTCGTTACCTTGGCTCCGGGAGGCCCCACCCTGCAAAAATTGACCATCTTTTCCACTTTATCCTTCTCTCCCTCGAAGATGGCCTCCACCCTCCCATCCGGGAGATTTTTGACCCAACCAGTAACCCCCAACTCATCGGCCCTTTCTTTCGTCTCATACCTGAAGAAGACCCCTTGGACCCTCCCGCTTACGTAAACGTGGGCCCTGGCCTTGACCATGAACCCCACCGGCCCTAATAAGTTCGGGCCAGGTAGACGCTCTTAGCGGCCCTCTTTGAGCAGATCGGACAGATACCCGACGCCTGTTCACCGCCGAACTTTTCCCCTAGAATGTCTCCTCCGGTCCTTTCCTCCAGCTCCAAACCACACTCCTCATCACCGCACCAAGGCATGCGGACTATGCCACCCCGCCTGTCCATCAGACCCTTCGCGGTCTCGACGTCGGAAGCCTCGTGGGTCATCTCGTTGAACGACTTCCAAGCACGGGCCCTCAAATCCCCGTCTATCGTCTCCAGAAGTTCCCTAACCTTATTCCTCAAAGCGTTTCGCGGTATCGCCTGTCTCTCTCCGGTATCTCGCCTAACAGCTGTCACCTGATCTTTTTCCACGTCCTCTGGCCCGATCTCAAGCCTGAGAGGCACACCTCGACGCTCCCAATGATAAAACTTCCGCCCTGGCCGCACGTCTCGGTCGTCCAAGTGTGCCCTTACACCGGCCGTTGTCAGCTCGTTCGCCACAGCCGATGCTATTTGCTGGACCGGCGCCTCCTTGCCTTTGAACGGTATTGGCACCACGACCACCTGAATCGGCGCCACCTTCGGGGGGAGACAGAGGCCGATATCGTCACCGTGTACCATCATGGCTGCTGCGATCACGCGCTCGGATATGCCGTAACAAGTCTGATACACGTACTCTTGCTTTCCATCCGGCGTCTCATACTTGAGCTCGTATACCTTAGCGAAGTTCTGTCCTAAGTTGTGAACGGTCCCTATTTGGAGTGTCCTACCATCCGGCGCGAGGGTGTCGAAAGCGAGCGAGTATACCGCCCCCGCAAAGGTATCCCACGGAGGACGCTTGGTGATCAGGTACGGCACGCCCAACTCGTCGAAGAAGCGTTGATAAACCTTAACCGCTTCCTGTACCTGAGCTTCGGCCTCCTCCCAGGTAGCGTGGGCGGTGTGGGCCTCTTTGAAGGTGGTCACCTCCCTCAAGCGTATCATGGGCTTAGTCATCTTCGTCTCATAGCGGAAGACGTTGACCACTTGGAAGACCTTGATGGGAAGATCGGCATGCGAGCGTATCCAGAGCGCAAACATCGGATAGATCGAGGTCTCACTCGTCGGCCTAAGCGCGAGCTTCACGTCTAGCTTGCTGAGCCCGCCGTGGGTCACCCAATACACCTGACCCTCGAAGCCTCTTATGTGCTCCGCCTCCTTCCTGAAGATATCCTCTGGGATGAGGAGCGGGAACAGCACCTCCTGATGCCCAGATTGTTCGAGCAGCTGTCGAATGACCGCGAACACGTGGTTGCGGAGCTTTAAGCCGTAAGGGAGCCAAACGTAGAGGCCCTTAACAGGATAACGGGTATCCATTATGTCCGCGTCGCGCAGAATATCGTTGAACCATTCGCTGAAGTTCTTTTGCCAGCGCTCACGTTTCACCGCAATACCTGCAGATAGATAACGGCACGGACTTAAAAGTTTTGTCTCGACAATAATTTTGCCAATTTCAATCCTAGATCCCGTTCGATGTCAAAAGCTCGCAACCGTCCTCCAAAACTAGCAACATATCCTCAAAGCGGGCCCCACCCACGCCGGAGACGTAAACCCCTGGCTCCACCGTCAGGACCATCCCCCGCTGTAAGATCTCCTCAGAACCCGGGGTAAGACTCGGCGGTTCATGGACATCCAAACCGATACCGTGCCCCGTTCCGTGTAGGTAGAACCTCTCCAAACCAGCGCGCGCTACCGTCGCTCGCGCGACCCGGTCCACATCTCCCGCCTTAATGCCCCCCCTCAAGCGTCCGATCGCCGCCGCCTGAGCGCGCTTCACGACCTCTATCAACTTGAGCTGCTTGGGGGTCGCCTCCAGCGGGAATGTCCTCGTCATATCGGACGCGTACCCCTTGTACGTGGCACCCAAGTCGACGACCACGAGTTCGCCTCGTCGCAGGCGTTTCCGCGTGGCCGTGGCGTGGGGAAGCCAGGAGTTCTCACCCGAGGCAACGATCGTCTCAAAGGGTGTTCTACTCGAACCTCGCCTGCGCATCGCGCGTTCAACTTCCGCCGCTATCTCCAGCTCCCTTGCCCCCTCCTCTATGAGCTTTGCCGCCAGCGACATGCCCTCGACGGCCAATTTTGCAGCTTTCCGTAAGTGGGCTATCTCCTGCCTAGATTTGACCTTGCGCATCTCCATTACCAGATCCGGCAGCTCCACGTAATCGGCTTCGTACACGTTGCGTAGTTTCCGCAGGGTTTCTGAGCTCATGGCATCGAATCCGATCCTGCGTGCCCCTAGCTCCTGCAGGCACTCGCCCAAGAGCTCCCACAACTCGCAGAACCTTACCTGCTCGCCTCGCCGCAATGGCACCCTGCGCGGGAAGTAGGCGCGGATATCTCCTATCGCGCTCTCCCGTTTTGCCCTATCGAGCTCCAGCCGTGTGCAGATCAAAATCGCCCCTCGATCGGAGACTATCACAGCGGTGGCTGCGGAGGTACCGGAGAGATATCTTGAATTTCGGATCGCCACATACGCATCCAACTGCTTAGCCCTTAGCTTAAGCCCAAGCTTGCGCACGCGAACCAGCAATAGCCCCCCACGCAGTTTGGACCGCTGAATTAATAGCATTTTGCTGAAATGTTTTGTTGGATGTCGCTCCCTAAACCCGAGCTCAGGCGTCGCTACGACCTAACCGCAAGCGCGTACGATCGACGCTACGAGGAAATCCAGAAGAAGAAGTACAACATCGTCGCGGAAAACCTCCCCCGCCTTCGCCGAGTGCTCGACCTTGGCTGCGGGACCGGCATGTTATTTCGGCTGCTCTCCGAGAGGGCTGACTTCGTGGTCGGCATCGACCTCTCCCGCGAGATGTTGCGCCTAGCGAAACTCAAGGCAAACGAGCGGGTGGCGCTAGTACAAGCAGACGCCGACTCTCTACCGTTCGTGGACGAAAGTTTCGACGCTGTAGTTTCGATGACGATGCTCCAAAATGTGCCAGATCCTGCCGTAACCTTGAAGGAGATCGCTAGGGTACTCCGAAAGGGTGGCTTGGCGATAATCACAAGCCTGAAACACAGGCATTCGGCGGACCAGCTTATGAATTGGGCTACGGGCGCAAGCTTAAAACCGCTGAAAGCCTGGGAGATAACTGATGACGAGGATGTCGCTTGCATTGCATTAAAAGTAAGGTGATCGATTGGGAATCGGGATCATTGTCGTGGATATGATAAATGATTTTGTCACCGGTGAGCTCGGGATCAGCCGGGCCAAGGATATCATTCCCAACATCAAGAAGTTACTGGACTTTGCCAGGACGAAAGGGATTTCCATAATCTACGCGTGCGATTCGCATTCGCGCGATGACGCTGAGGTCAAACTCTGGGGACCCCACGCCATCGCTGGTAGCAAGGGAGCTGAGATAGTGGAAGAGTTGAAGCCGAGGGAAGGAGACGTTCTCGTGAAAAAGAATAGGTACAGCCCATTCTTTGGTACCGATCTAGACCGCCTTATGCGCGACTTAGGGATAACCGAGCTCGTGCTGGTCGGTGTATCGACGGATATATGCATCCTCCACACGGCCGCAGATGCGTTTTACAGGGGATATGAGATATTCGTGCCTAGCGATTGCGTTGAGGCCTTCACAAGGGAAGACCATGAGAGGGCGTTAGAGTACATGAAAAGGGTTTACGGCGCGAAGGTCATGAGCAGCGATGAACTCATCAAAAGCTTGGGGGGATGAGATGCGCCTATTCCACGTTGCGTCGGACGAAGAAATCAAGAGAGGGGAGACGACGGACATCTACTTCGCCAGGACCAAGCAAATCCTAGAGGCCAAAGGGTTGGATAAGGTCAGGGTGTTAGCCGAGGTCACTTCTGGCAAGTTGCCGGAGGGCTGGGAGTGGGGGATACTGTGCGGCGTGGAAGAGGTCATGCGGCTATTCGAAGGCTATCCCGTAAACGTCTACTCCATGCCCGAGGGTAGCGTGTTTCGCCCCTTTGACCACTACGGTAACAGGGTTCCGCTCGTGACCATAGAGGGTCCCTACGCAGGCTTCTGCGCGCTCGAGACCCCCCTGCTGGGGTTCCTCTGCCAAGCCTCCGGTGCAGCAACGATGGCGGCGAGGATACGTAAGGCGGTGAGGGGCAAGTTCCTGATGGCGTTCGGCATAAGGAGGATGCATCCCGCTCTCTCCCCCATGTTGGACCGCGCTGCCTACATCGGGGGGTTCGACGGTGTTTCTAGCTTGATCGGGGCGAAGGCGATAGGTAAGGAGCCGACGGGCACGATGCCCCATTCGCTTATCATTGTCTTCGGGGACCAAATCAGTGCCTGGAAGGCGTTCGACGAGATAATGCCGGCGAACGTTCCTAGGATAGCCCTCGTCGATACATATTTCGACGAAAAGGCGGAAGCGCTGATGGCTGCCGAGGCGCTTGGAGATCGATTGTATGGAGTTAGGCTGGACACCCCTGGCTCCAGAAGGGGAGACTTTGCGGAGCTGATCCGCGAGGTGCGGTGGGAGCTCAACGCGAGAGGGTATAAACACGTCAAAATCTTTGTATCGGGGGGATTAAACGACGAGAACATTAAGGCGTTGGCCGAGGCGGGGGCTGATGGCTTTGGGGTTGGGACCTCGATAAGCAATGCCCCAACCATTGACTTCGCAATGGATATTGTGGAAGTGGAGGGAAAGCCGGCTGCGAAGCGGGGTAAGCTTGGAGGACGGAAAAATGTATGGCGTTGCCCAAAATGTTTGATCGATGTGGTAAAGCTCGCCAGCGAACCTCAGCCAAGTTGTCCACGCTGCGGCGGAACCACGGAAGCAGCTTTGAAGTTTTACATTCGAGATGGAAAACTATTGGAAAAACTGCCGTCGGTGGACGAGATTCGCGAGTACGTGCTAGAACAACTCGAAAAGCTCGAGGAGAAGAGGATCGGCGCCGGGCGTTAGAGGAATAAGCGATGAAGTTCAAGAAGGTTGCCGTCGGTGGAACTTTCGATTACTTGCATGATGGCCACATAGCGATCTTGGCGAAGGCCTTCGAGGTGGGAGAGCGCGTGGTGGTGGGCATAACCTCAGATGAAATGTACCCCGCGAAGGATGTGGCGGGTATACAACCTTTGAGCGTGCGAAGGCGAGCACTTGAGGAGACCCTGCGCTCGCGTGGCTGGATGGACCGAGCTGAGATATGCGTTATCTCGGATCCCTTCGGCCCTGCTATCGATGATGAAAAGCTCGATGCGATAGTCGTCAGCCCAGAGACCAGACCTAGGGCAGAGGAATTAAATAAACTCAGAACCTCGCGAGGGCTGGCCCCTCTTCACATAATTGAAATCCCGTTCGTGTTGGCGGAGGATGGCTCCCCCATCTCATCTATAAGGATAAGGTACGGCGAAATGGATATCCACGGCAAGCTGCTGAAGCGACAGGAGTTGGCCTGAGGGCTTTTGTTCATCATCCAGCACGTAAGGTAATCAATCCAGCTATGACCGCCCTCAAATTTTACATCAAAATCAAAGCTACCTATACTGCGTCCTGCCCACGTTTAGCCGGTATGAACCTAAACCTCATGTTAGAAGGTTATGGCGCCCTTCGGACATGCGACCTCGCACGCCCTACACTCCAAGCATGCGTCGGGGTTGACCACCGCCGCCTTGTTGTTTTTCATGGCCAAAACGTTGGCGGGACAGACCTCGACGCAAGCGCCACAACCGTCGCAGAGCTTAGCATTTATCTGCGGTGGCATTCATCCTCCCCTCGATTTTTGTTTTACGAGGGCGGTTATATACCCAGCTACCTTGTTCTTGAGCGGCTTGCTCGGTATGTTGACGAGCTTCTCTAGGGTTCTACGATTTTGGTCGAAATCCGTGGAAAAAAGATCTGAGTACCGCTGGAGTAATTGCTCGGCCGCGCGTTTTATGAACGTCTGGCGTACCCTGCCCATCCTTTCGCCCCCATCTGCTGGGCTTCTACGATGTTCCCGTATAAAGGTTTTCTACGGTGACGCTCGTCGAAAAAGAGCAACGTTTAAACAATGCAGGCGCGCCGTTTTTAACTAAGGTGTATGAGTGCATCCGTCCAACGACATCCGCGGCACTAGAGGCGCTGAGCTCGCGGGGCGCAGGATAGTGCTATGCATAACGGGCAGTGTAGCAGCCATCAGGTGCCCGGAACTTGCTAGGGAGCTCATGCGTCACGCTGCAGATGTGCGAACCGTGATGACGGAGAGCGCGGCGAGATTGATAACACCCCAACTGATGCATTGGGCGACCGGCAACCCCGTGGTGACGGCCCTCACTGGGGGGCTCGAGCACGTCGAGCTCGCATCATGGGCGGACTTGGTGCTTGTGGCGCCGGCGACGGCCAACACGCTGAGCAAGGTGGCATGCGCGATAGATGACACACCTGTGACATCCGTGGTCTCGGTGGCGCTGGGACTTGGTAAGCCCATAGTGATGGTGCCCGCCATGCATGCCTCCATGTACTCTCATAAGTTGCTCCAGGAAAACCTCTCCCGCCTAAGGTCAGCGGGCGTCCACATCCTCGAACCGCGCCTTGAAGAGGGAAAGGCCAAACTACCGTCGGTCGCCGAGATCGTGGACTTCGTCTTGGGTTTATTGGCGCCCAAGGACATGGCTGGCCTGCGAGTGCTCGTGACGGCTGGCTCAACCGTCGAGCACATAGACCCGATCAAATTCATAACAAACCGCAGCTCCGGCAAGATGGGCGTTGCGATAGCTCGAGCCGCGGCGAACAGGGGGGCGGAGGTGACCTTGGTCTACGGCGAGGGCACGGAGAAGCCACCATCCAACGTCAGGGTGATCAGGGCACAGACGACGGCGGAGATGAGGGAGGCCGTTCGGCGCGAGTTGGAGCGACGTTACGACATCGTGGCCTCTGCCGCCGCCGCGCAGGATTTCGCGGTCGAGCGCCCAGCTCAGCATAAGATTCGACATTCAGAGCCGGTGGAGATCAGGCTCATCCCGGCGCCGAGGATCATCGACGACGTCAGACAGCTAGCGCCCCAGGCCTTTATCGTGGGCTTTAAAGCCGAGTACAACGTGACCGACCAAGAGTTGCTCGAAGCGGCTGCGGAGAAGCTCAGACAAAATCAGCTCGACATGGTGGTCGCCAACGACGTCTCTAGGCCGGGGGCGGGCTTTGGGGAGGAGACGAACGAGGTAATCATCGTGACTCCGCACGGACATGAGAAGATGGCTTGTTCCAAGCTTGAGATAGCGAATTATATCTTGGACTCCGCGCTAGCGAAACTAAGAGGTAGCGCCCGATGAGGGTCGCCTCTGCATTTGTGCCCGGCCACATCTCCGGTTTTTTTCAGGTTTGCGACGAGGCAAGGGAGCTCGAGCGTAAGGGCTCACGGAACTGTGGACCGTGCATAAAAGCAGGGGTAATCACAGAGGTAAGCGTGAGGCCAGCTAGTCGTAGAGGGATAAAGATCGTCGTGAACGGGGAGGAAGCGCCTTGGGCCAAGACAACTTCGACGGTAGTTGAGCAAATCCTCAGGCTGATCCCGGAGCCGATCGAGGTTACCGTGAGCCATGAGGTCAAGGTACCCATAGGTGCTGGCTATGGCGCAAGTGGTGCTGGTGCCTTAGGCACTGCCCTAGCGCTCTCAGAAGCGTTAAACTTGCGCCTGCCGCGCGAGCGGCTGGTGGCGATCGCCCATATCGCCGAAGTTACTTGCTTAACCGGGCTGGGCGACGTTGGGGCCCAAGCGTGCGGTGGGTTGGTAATGGGCCTTGAACCGGGCGCTCCTCCTTACGGAAGATGGGGCCAGATACAGATACCGAGCGACGTAAGGGTGATATGCTGCACGCTCGGCCAGCTACTGACGGAGGAAATCCTACGCGACGAAGAGCTTAAGAAGCGCTCGAAGGAGCTAGGGGGGCATGCGTTAAGGAAGTTGGTGGATGACCCTACTCCCAAAAATTTCATGCGCATTTCACAAGAGTTCTCCGAGTCGCTGGGTCTCTTGGATGATGAGCTCCGAGCTTTGGTAAGAGCTGCGATCAAAGCGGGAGCAATCGGCGCTAGCCAAGTGATGTTAGGTCGGGCGGTTTTCGCGCTTGCAACGGAAAAAACGCTCGAGAAGGTTAAACGAGCGTTCTCCGATATATGTAGCCCCGAAGCCGTTATCGTGACGGATATCGACACCGAAGGCGCTAGACTTCTACGGTGACCCGCTGCCCCGTCGACGCCTGGTGGCGATTAAAAGGTATCCTCGTGCACTATTTCTTCTAGCCGCCTGCGAGGTGGAGCACTAGGTTTCTCGGCTGGTCTGCCTATGGGTACAATAGCCAATGGTCTCACGCCGCTGGGAGCCTTGATGATCCCGGCCACCGCATCCTCATCGAACGCCCCCACCCAGCAACTTGCGTAGCCAAGGGCGTAAGCTGCTAGGTGGATGTTCTGCGTGGCCGCCGCAGTATCTTGGATGCAGTAAAGCTCCTCACCTCGTCTACCGTAGCGACGAGAGGTACGAGGCACGTTTGCGCATACCACTATAACTACCGGCGCTTCCGCTACAAAGGTCTGCCCATATGCCGCCCTAGCGAGCCGCTGCTTGATCGCTTGATCCTTAACGACCACGAACTCCGTGGGTTGGCAATTGCCGGCCGATGGAGCCATCCTCCCCGCATCTAAGATTTTTCTCAAATCTCCTTCGTTCACGGGATCGGGCTTGAACTCCCGTACGCTCCTACGCCCACTTATTGCTTCAAAAACCTCCACTTCACTCCCAAATTTGATTTAAGTCAAAACATTAAAAGATTCCCTGGTTGTGAGATGGTCGAGCAATCCGAACTCGATTGGATAGTTCAGAAGGCGGCTGAGCTATTAGCCGATAAAGTAAACGACGCTCCACTTACCGATCGCGATATCGAAATGGCATTTGAGATATTCGCCGAACCGAGGCTCAAGAGGCTCTTTGGGGAACAGGAAGACGAAAAGGAGCGAAAAAGAGTGGTCGATTACATCATGGCCGAGCTTCGAAGGTACATGCAACGGCTAAACTCCGAGCGATGGCCTAAGACAAGTGAATGATCTCACCAATGATGAGCTCGTAGAGGGCGAACACGCAAAAAGCTACGATGCAAAAACAACCCGCCGCCCACCAGCGAGCTCGAGCTATCCAAAAAACGTAGCCAAATAACCCGCTGCCGATTATCGCCAGCACTAGCACGAGCCCAAGTAGTATTTTAAGCAGCAGGACCCACCAAACCAAAAAAAACGCCCCCATCAAGCTCCTTTACCTCGCAATTTAATAACATTTTACCTAAAAGCATTGCGGTGAGGCGATGCCCAGACTAGCCGTGTTGGACCGAGATGCTTGCCAGCCCAAGCGATGCCAGACGGAGTGCTTGCGTTACTGCCCGGGCGTACGCTTGGGCGACGAAACGATAACGATCGATGAGGGGACCGGTAGGCCAACGATCTCGGAGGAGCTATGCAGCGGCTGCGGCATATGCGTGCGCAAATGCCCGTTCAAGGCAATCCACATCGTTAACCTCCCCGAGGAGCTCGAGGGATGCTGTGTCCATCGCTACGGTCCCAATGGTTTCGCCCTCTACATGCTGCCCATACCGCGGTGGGGAAAGGTAACCGGTTTGATCGGGCAAAACGGGATGGGAAAGACCACGGCATTGAGTATCCTCGCTGGCAGGCTCAAACCAAACCTAGGCACGCGAGAGGAGGCCACACCGGACCAGATAAAAGAGTTTTTCAAGGGATCTGAGCTACAGGCGTACTTCGAGCGATTGGGAGAGATAAATCCCATATACAAACCTCAACCCGTCGAAAAGCTTCCAGAAGCCGTCGACGGCACGGTGATGGAATTACTTGAGCGCGTGGACGAACGTGGGGTGATCGAGGATCTCATCTCCGACCTAGAGCTGAAGGAAGCCTTAAAGCGCAGGATCAGGCACCTTAGCGGGGGGGAGCTCCAACGAGTTGCCATCGCTGCCGCTGCCGCGAGGGAGGCCGATGTATACTGCTTCGACGAACCCAGCTCCCACCTCGATATCTACCAACGCCTAAGCGCGGCTAAAGTCATTCGAAAGCTTGCAGAGGCGGGAAAAGCGGTCTTGGTGGTGGAACACGACTTGGCCACGTTGGATTACATGTGCGATTACGTGCACGTGATGTACGGTAAGCCAGGGGTGTACGGCGTGATCTCTGAGCCACGAGGGGTTCGCGTGGGGATAAATGTGTTCTTAGACGGATATCTTCGGGAGGAAAACGTGAGGTTTCGTCGGGAGCCGATCCACTTCGAAGTCAAGCCCCCTTTCCAGACTCGCGTGACCAAAGAATTGTTCAGCTATTCTAACCTCACCAAGCACTTCAGAGGATTTCGCCTATACGTCCAGCCTGGCGTAGTCTACAAGGGCGAGGTGATCGGAGTAGTCGGCCCAAATGCCACGGGCAAGACGACGTTCGTTCGGCTGCTGGCAGGGGAGATCGAGCCGACGACGGGACGCATAGATTTGAACTTGACGGTCTCGTATAAGCCACAATATCTACAGGTGGATTTCGATGGAACGGTCGAAGGATGGTTGCATAATTCTATTGGAGGATTTGACCACATGTTTGAGCTGGAGATCTCGAGGCCACTTGAACTTGAGCCGTTGATGGATAAGCATCTATCTGAGCTAAGCGGGGGGGAGCTCCAACGAGTGGCGATCGCGGCTTGTCTAGGTCAAACTGCAGATCTTTACCTCTTAGATGAGCCGAGTGCCTACTTGGATGTCGAGCAGCGCTTGAACATGGCTAGAACAATAAGAAGGGTGATCGAGGTCCGTGAGGCCGCCGCTTTAGTCGTAGACCATGATGTGCTGGTGGTAGACTACATCTCAGATAGAATACTCGTGTTTACCGGCGAGCCCGGCAGGATGGGTCAAACCCATGGTCCGCTGGACATGCGTGAGGGCATGAACTTATTTCTACGCCAAGTAGGTGTGACATTCAGACGCGATCCGCAGACCGGCAGACCTAGAGTAAATAAACCGGATAGCCGCTTGGACAGGGAACAAAAGGAACGAGGTGAGTACTTTTATCTCACTTGATACAGTAAGGAAAGAGAGCATGGGCGTTCCTGAAGACATAAACTGGCTTAAGGAAAACCGTATGCGGTTTAAGACATTCGCGGCAATCGCTACCAAGAAAGCATCTAAAATCAGGGAACTGAAGAGCCACCTCCAAATCAAGGATTGGTGGCCCGTGAAGCTATACGTCAAAGATCTCGTCGATCGTGGTTTAGTAGTCGAAGTCGATGGCAGCTGTTGGCTCACCGAGAGCGGGCAAAAAGTGTTGGAGTCCCTCTTGGCGGTTAAGGAATTGGAATCGATCTGATTTCTAGACTCAAATTAGCGTTACCGATTCGGCCTCAAAGGCAATCGACTGCAGAATTTTAGTTCACCAAACGAAACACTTATATACCAGCAAAACTGCAGTAAAGTTGCAGTTAAATGTAGGACAAAAAAAGGAGGAGGTTGAAGATCTGTCCCAGAAAAAGGCCGAAGTCCGGGTCTTCCTTGATGGCGTTCACCTTAAGATAATTGACGATTTAATCCCGAGCCACGGCAATACCCGGAGTGAGGTTATTCGGACTATCATTCACTCATGGCTCAGCGCAAACGTGGACAAGATAAAGGAATGGCAGAGATTGCAGGAAGAAGCGGCGAAGGAAGGGTACGTGTCTAAGAAAGAAACGAGGGGGTGAAAACCCAAAAGATTCGAACTCACGGTCACCCCACCTCCTCCTCGGTCCAGCCTCCGACGGGGTGTCAGGCGAGGGGAGCCCGTTTATCTTTTGCGAGGTGAAGGGGCTCCCCTCGGCCTTTAACTTTCATCTTGAAATCAACTTTTGAATCGCCCTTCGTAAATAAGTGAAGGGTGGAAGCAACTGCCCGAACACTGCTATTTCCCTTTGCACTATTGAGCTTAAAACAGCGTCGACCCTTGGCTTGCAGTTCACCTCCACTCCAGCCAAGCCGATCTCATCGGGATAATGGGCATCTGACCCCGCGACTATGGGCAACTTATTTTTTTCTGCGAACTCACGAGCCAAACTGTTGCCAAAATAAGTACGAGAGTTGAAGACCTCGATCGCATCGAACTTTGCTTTAAGCACCGCCCCGATTTTCCTCCCAAGCCCAAATGGATGGGCCGCCACGGCTATCCCCCCCTGCTCCCTTATTAGGGCCACCGTCTCAGCGGCGGGGAGACCCGGGGGTATAGGTTCCATCACATTAAGGCCTAGAATGTGCCCATCCCTGCTTGAGACTTCGATGCCTGGGATGATGACAAAGTCCTTTAGGTTAAGCCTTGCCGCCTCGAGGTTGCCGTTAATGCTATCATGATCGGTGATCGCAATCCCGCTCAGGCCCTTCGACCTAGCTATCCTGACGGCCTCGAGGAGGGTACAACGTCCATCCCGCGAGTACCGCGTATGAACGTGTAGATCGTAGCGGAACAAATTTATTTCACCCTCGAACCCGGCTTCACGGTTCTGTCTGGGGTTAAAATCGATGGACCTTTTTCATCTTCCGCAGCCAATAACATGCCCTCGGATGTAACGCCCATTAGCTGTATGGGCTTTAAATTCAGGAGCACCACTACGTTCTTGCCCACGAGCTGCTCCGGTGAGTAATGCTGGGCGAGTCCCGCGACTATCGTGCGCCGTTTATCCCCGACGTCAACGGAGAGCTTTAGGAGCTTCTTTGATCTTGGGATAGGCTCAACGCTTACCACCTTGCCGATGCGTATATCCAGTCTTGCGAACTCCTCGGCGGTGACGACGGTCTGGGATTGGGCTCTTAAGATAGCTTGAAGCTTTTCCTCCCTTCTCCTTATCACCTCGTCCTGAAGCTTAACAAAGAGCGGCTCAGGTTTGCGTATCTCATGTCCGGGCCTTATACCCAGCTCCGACGCCGAATCCCAATTCTGCTTGTGGACATCGGCGGGAAGATTTAACATCCTCCAAAGCCTTTGACTTGCAAAGGGGAGATAGGGGGCCAACATTATCGCCAGCGATCTCGTTAACTGAGCGCATATGTAAAGCGTCGTCGCGCATTTTTGGGGATCCTCCTTCAGGGTGCGCCAAGGTTGCTTGTCGTTGAAATATTTGTTTGCCGCCCCTGCCAATCTTACTATTTCTTTTAAGCCAAGGCTGGAGTTGAATTCCTCTATGTGTTTGCCTACCGTAAGCTGTGCGTTCTCAATTAATCGCAACATCTCCTTATCTCTCTCGTCAAACTCTCCAGGAGCAGGGACCTTTCCGTCAAAATTATTGTAGATGAATGACAAAGTGCGGTGGATGAAGTTGCCGATGATGTCGGCCAGCTCATCGTTTACTCTCCGTTGAAATTCCCTCCAATAAAAATCTACGTCGCGCTTCTGGGGGGCATTTATCGTCAAGTAATATCTGAGCATGTCGGGGTCGAACTCATCCAAGAAATCGTTGAGCTCCACCACCCAGCCCCTGCTGGTAGACATCTTCCGCCCCTCCAAGTTAAGGTGTTCGTAGGCGGGGATCATCCAGGGCAAGCTGAACCCACCATATGCCATAAGCATTGCCGGCCAAATGATCGCATGGAACGGGATGTTGTCCTTCGCTAGAAAGTGCACTATTTTAGCGTTGCCCTGCCAATATTCTCGCCACTTCTCGGGGTCGCCGATCTTTTGGGCCCATTCCATGGTGGCAGATATATAACCTATCGGTGCGTCGAACCAGACGTACAGCACTTTACCCTTCGCCTCGGACAGGGGTACTGGAATGCCCCACTCCAGGTCCCTGGTTATGTCGCGGTCCTTAAGACCCTCCTTCTCGATTAGCTGAAGGCAGAAATTGCGCACGTTATCGGGCCAATGGCGGTTCTCTTCTAGCATCTTCTTGATAGCATCCTCGAACGCGCTCAGCTTGAAGAACCACTGTAGGCTCTTCCGCGTAGTGGGCGTGGTATTGCAGATAACGCAATGAGGGTCAACTAAATCGGTGGGATTCAAAATCCTGCCGCAGGCATCGCACTGGTCCCCCCTGGCACCCTCGGCGCCGCAATGCGGGCAAACGCCCTCTACGTATCTATCAGGCAAAAACCTCTTGCAGTTGGAGCAATATAGCAACTCCACTTCCTTCTTGTAAATGTAGCCTTTTTTGTAAAGCGTCATGAAGAAATCCTGAGCCAAGCGATAGTGTATCTCTCGTGTTGTGCGGGAGAAGTTATCAAACGAAAATCCAAGCTTGTCAAATGAATCCTTGATGACCTTATGATAGCGGTCCGCGATCTCGATCGGTCTCACGCCCTCTTGGACCGCTTGAACGGTGATCGGCGTGCCATGTTCGTCTGTACCACATATGAATACCACATCATGTCCTTTCATCCGATGATATCTGGCGTAAATGTCTGCGGGTATATAAACCCCTGCCGCGTGCCCTATGTGCCTTGGTCCACTCGCGTATGGCAAAGCAGCAGTTACGAGGTACTTATCGACCAAGTTTACCCCCAAATTCTTCTCATGGTTTTTATATTAAGCATCTGCCCAAACTATTCTTACCATGTTGGGCGCGTTCTGAGGGGGAGAGATTTATTAAGCGATTTTAAAAAATAAATATGTCATGCAGTCGCTGGAAATGCTAACGATCAATGAAGAACCTAGAGACAAAGAGGGTTTGATAGAACTGTTATGGGAAGCGATCGAATATTTCCCCAAAGGAATATGGGGGGATATCCGATATCTAGGGAACATCGATGTGGATCACGATGTTATGATAAAACTCAAGGCGAAATTTTACAGGGCTTTCATCTTCGACAGCATAATGCGCAGAATTAGGGGAATGAAAAAATTGCTCAAAAGCGACGCATTATTGTTGGCCTTGATGCACGATCCTGTAATAGCAATATACCCTAAGTTCGAGCGCGGTAGGTTTAGGAGGGTGGTAAACCTCGTCCATGACTACATCTCAAAAGACGTGGGCATCGTATCCTTGTTCAAGCTGGAGGAGGAGTCTACCGTAAAGGTTACGGCACACGGTCTGGGTCACAGCCAAGGTTTACGGCACCACCAAGAACCGATAGATTTGATGTACGCGAGATTGTTAAATGGAAACCTAATTATAAGAGACGGATTTTGCGATAGATGTCAACAGGAGCTGAGGACGCGTTCAAAACTCGACGATGAGAAACAAATAGCTTAGCATTTAAACGGCAGGAACTAATGCTTTTCTAATGGGAGGTGTTGAACTTGGTCGAAAAGCGGGTATTGATGGTGATTGCCCCCCAAAACTTTAGGGATGAGGAATTCGAGGAGCCAAAGAGAATCTTACAAGAAGCCGGAGCAAACGTGGTAGTTGCTAGCTCGAAGGCAACTGCAAGAGGTATGTTCGGAACTACCGTTCGACCGGACCTCACGTTGGACAAAATAAGAGTCGATGATTACGATGCCATAATCTTCGTGGGCGGCTCAGGAGCATCCGCTTACTTCGAGGATGAGCGAGCTTTATCCATAGCAAAAGATGCCGTCAAGAAAGGGAAAAAGGTCGGCGCTATTTGCATAGCTCCTGTTATATTGGCAAATGCTGGTGTGCTCGAAGGCAAGCGCGCTACGGTTTGGAATGGGGACTTCATAAGGATGCTGAAGGAAAAGGGCGCCAAATATACGGGCAAGCAAGTGGAGGTAGATGGAAACATCATAACCGCAAACGGGCCTGCCGCAGCAAAGGAGTTCGGGCGAGCCATAGCTAGAGAGCTTGGCCTCGGAAGGTGAAAAGGGTTGGTAGACATCCTCATCGAGAATGGCTTTATCATCACCATGGACCCCGACCGGAGGATCATCAAGCGGGGATCTTTGGCGATAGAGGGCGACAGGATAACGGCAGTTGGTGAAAAAGTTGAGGGGCAAGGCGATGTGGTAATCGATGCCAAGGGTAAAGTAGTTCTGCCGGGACTCATAAATGCCCATACCCACCTCTCCATGACCTTGTTGAGGGGCCTCGCGGACGACATGCCTCTCATGGAGTGGCTAGAGACCAAAATATGGCCCATCGAAAAAAACCTCAGAAAAGGGGATTGTTACTACGCTGCCTTGCTGGGATGCTTAGAAATGATAAAGTCCGGGACCACTTGCTTTGCGGACCAATACTTCTTCATGGAAGACGTGGCGCGCGCAGTTGAAGAGTCCGGGATACGTGGGGTACTTTCGTACGGTATAATCGAGATGGACGACCCTCAGCGACGTGAATCGGAGCTCAGGACTGGAGAAAAATTTGTGAGAGAATACCACGGCAAGGCCGGCGGGAGGGTCCTAACGATGTTTGGGCCCCACGCAGCCTACACCTGCTCACCGGAATGTCTGCTTAAGACCAAGGAGCTAGCGAGGAAGTATGGCGTGGGGATCCATACGCATGTCGCTGAGAGCCGAGATGAGGTAGATCGAATGGTGAAAAAATATGGCAAGAGACCGGTCGAACATCTTGATGCTATCGGTTTTCTCGGACCTGAAGTCTTGGCAGCACACTGTGTTTGGCTGACTGGCCATGAGATCTCGATCATTCGGGAGCGAGGCGTCAAACCGGTTCACAATCCAGTTAGCAATATGAAGATAGCTTGCGGCATTGCCCCGGTGCCCGAGCTATTGGCCGCTGGAATACCGGTAGCGCTAGGCACGGACGGAGCGGCGTCCAATAACTCGCTGGACCTGCTCAGCGAGATGAAGTTCGCCGCTCTGCTCAACAAGGTAGGCAAGCTCGACCCGACCGTCATGCCAGCACCTGCCGTGCTGGAGATGGCAACCATCAACGGAGCAACCGCACTGGGTTTACGAGACGAGATAGGCTCGCTTGAGGTCGGCAAGAAGGCGGATGTGGTGCTGATCGATCTCAAACAACCTCACTTCACGCCCCTGCACAACGTGATATCCCACCTTGTTTACAATGCGGTCGGAAGCGACGTCGACACGGTCATCGTCGATGGTAAGATCATAATGCAAGAGCGAGAGGTCCTAACGCTCGACGAGGCCAAGGTTTTGAGAGATGCGCAGAGGACTGCGGAGGATTTGATAAATCGCTTGGGGAAAGACGAATGAAGTACAAAGTTAAAGACATCAAGCTCGCTCCAAAGGGCGAGCAGATGATAGAGTGGGCGGAGCTCCACATGCCAGTCCTTGCCACCATCCGCGAGGAGTTCTCCCGAACAAAACCGCTCAAGGGCATAACCGTAGGCGCAGCGCTACACGTCGAGGCGAAGACCGCGGTGCTGATGCGCACGCTCGCTGAGGGTGGCGCCGAGATCGCGCTGGCGGGCTGTAATCCGCTCTCTACCCGAGACGAGGTAGCTGCCGCGCTGGCGAAGGATGGTTTCAGAGTATACGCCTGGCGGGGGGAGAGCGAGGTCGAATATTACGCAAACCTCAACAGAGTCCTCGACTGCAGGCCTCGAGTGCTGATCGACGACGGAGCTGATATGATCTCGCTCGTCCACGCCAAGCGCCCCGAGCTCATCTCGCACATCGTGGGCGCAGCCGAAGAGACGACCACAGGCGTCAACAGACTAAGAGCCATGGAAAGGGACGGCACGCTCAAGTTTCCGGTCATCGCCGTTAACGACTCGCCCGCCAAGCGGCTGTTCGATAACCGCTTCGGTACGGCCGAATCCACGCTCCAAGCTCTCATGAGCATTACCAACACCTCGATCTCTGGTAAAACGGTGGTGGTAGTGGGCTACGGTTTCGTGGGGAGGGGCATCGCTTCTAGGGCTAAGGGGCTTGGCGCGATCGTTGTGGTCGTCGAGAGCGATGCAATCAAGGCGCTTGAGGCTGCGATGGACGGCTTTAGGGTGATGAGGATGTCGAAAGCGGCGCGCATAGGTGATATCTTCATAACCGCAACCGGCAATAAGAACGTCATAAGGGCCGAACACATGCGTCTCATGAAAAATGGTGCGATCCTTTGCAATGCCGGCCACTTTAACGTTGAGATCGACGTTGAAGGTCTATCAAAGCTCGCCGCGAAACGGCGCGAGGTCCTCAGCGACATCGAGGAATTCCGGCTCAAAGACGACAGGCGCCTCTACTTGCTCGCCCAGGGGCGGCTCGTCAACTTAGCTGGGGAGAAATCCCTTGGGCACCCGATCGAGATAATGGATATGAGCTTCTCATTGCAAGCCTTAAGCGTCGAATACCTTCTCAAACACGGGTCGGAGCTGGAGGACAAGGTCTACGATGTTCCAGTGGAGATAGACCATAAGGTGGCAGAGCTAAAGCTGAAATCGATGGGCATCGAGCTCGAGGAGCTAACTTCTGAACAAGTCAGATATTTGAAATCTTGGCAATTTGGCACGTAGGTGTTCGTTTGCTAAAGGATATAGAAGCCGTGATATTCGATTTAGACGGCACGCTCATAAGCGTCGAAGAGCGATTCTACCACGTATTTCTTGATACCCTTAAGGTGTACAACCTCCCAGCCGTTAGGAAGGACCTGTTCATGCAGAAGTTCAAGAGGAATCGGCTAGACGAACTCATCGAGCTCGAGGATAAACACACGTTCTGGATTGTTTTTCTCAGTTCATATTGCGGCGCTCATAGGGAGCTTTCGAAGGTTTTCCCCGGTGTTAAGGAGACGTTGGCTACCCTGAGGGAAGCCGGGATCAAGATCGGCTTAATAACCGGTAGGCTTTGTGAGCCTGATGAGGTTCTAGAAGAGCTACGTGAGCAGGGTTTGAAAAATTTGTTCGACGTCGTGGTAACGAAAAAACTTGTCGTGAAACTGCTTAAGCCGGCGGAGCTGTTCTCAAGAAACCAAGAGATAATTCAGGTGCTAGATAAACTCCGGGCGAAACCTGCGAGCTCCGTTCTCGTCGCCGACTATGCCGAGGATATGAAATCCGCTAAAGAGCTGGGCCTAAGGACCGTGGCCGTTCTATCCGGGTCCTCTGACTTAGATGAGTTGAGGAAGGTCTCCCCGGATTTGATATTAAAAAATATAAATGAACTGCCGGTCGTGCTCGGTTTAACTGACCTTAAATCGTAACAACGCGGCCAAACCCTTGAACGCCAACTGGAGCTGCTTTCCCTCCTCCGTCTCCGTTGAGATGAACTCCACATCCGCGCCGAACCTATCGGCGAGCTCGCATAGCTCTTGGACCATATCTCTGCTCTCGGCGATCGAGAGCTTGGTCTCGCCGCAACTGGGGCAGGGCTTAAACATCAACTGCCGTTTATAAATTTCTAGATCCTCCACCGTTTCCTGAAGCTCATGGTTGCACGCTTGACATCGCACGAGGACACGATAGCGCCTAAGGGCCTCGGAGATCAAGAGTAGTTGGACGGCACCTCGCTCGAGGGCGCGCCTTATTTCTTCCTCTCCATAAGCCACCAAGTCATTGCCACTCACCAGCTCGGACATGAAACGTTGCATGAGGGATTTCTCCTTCATAATATCCAAGTCCGCCAAAACTTCGCCAGATTTGTTGACGAGTTCCTTTATGCCCTGCTCATCCGTGTAGCCAGTGTCTATGAGGGCAACTACTTTCTTTCTTATATCATCGCGCAACAGTTCGCTCTTGAGGAACTCCTCTTTAGTCGGCCCAGGACCACCGATGAGCACGGCGCGCAAGTCGGGCACTTGGGAAAACGCGTCGTTGGCTGCTTCGGCTATACGCTTAAGGAATTCATATGCGGCGATCTCTATCAATCGCTCGAACCGCCTCGCGGATTGACCGCCATGGCGGTGCTTTCCGGGGACCCCTGATGTCAGAGTGCGGATGATATCTATGTGCTTACCACGCAGCGTGGCCAGCGTCGCCTCGCGTCGGTCCAAGACGAGCAACCCGATGGTCTCCTTGACTTGGAGCATCTCCCGAAGGGGTTCAAGGACGAACTCCTGATCGCAGCGATACATTCGAGTGGTTATCGGCTCGGGCGGTTCCACCCAGTAGAGCTGGATGTCCGCGATATCTTCCCGACCCGCAACGTTGCCGCAGAATATCGCCATGCCGTTGGGCGGTGGACGCCTATGAACCTCAATGTACGTTCGAAGGAATTGAATTATCTTCTCAAGTGCTCCGATCACGTTTTTTCGCGTGCTCTTAGATTTAATGTTAGCCGCCGTGCCCTGTTCCTCCCGAAGCTGTTGCACCACCTTGTTGAGATCGAAATCTGGGGTGATGTAGACTGAGATGAGCTCAGTCCCTCGCCCGCGCTTGCTTGCCAGCTCGTCCAATAGGCGCCTGAATTGATACCGCCTCATGCTTTCGGCGGACATATCATCGCCACTTATCCTTCGACCGCGGGGATTAATAGCATGCCGCCTAAATGGTCATCGGCGGTGCGATGCGGGCGACGTTGTGCTTTGGTGGTTCAATAGTCGTGCCGACCGCGCCGGATGTGGGCTGCATAACCGAGATAGCCGAAGCGCTGCGAGAGCTCAGGAGAAGGGGACATGAGGTTCTGGTCGTGGTCGGCGGCGGGGCAACATCGCGGGCGTATATCGAAGCGGCAAAGAAGTTTAAGACTCCCGACGCCTTTTGTGATACCATCGGCATAGATGTTACACGGTTAAATGCTCGCCTGATAATCGCTGCGCTGGGAGAGCTAGCGGAGCAAAACCCTGCCACCACATTTGACGCGGCCATTAGGGCGATGCTAAGAGGCAAGATCCCGGTCATGGGGGGCACGGTTCCAGGGCACACGACCGACGCCGTGGCCGCGATGCTCGCCAACTCCAGCAAGTCCGAGCTACTCATATTCTTTTCGGATGTCGATGGAGTTTACACCGCTGACCCTAAGCTCGATCCAAACGCGAAGAAGATCGAGAGGATGAGCGCTCGAGATTTGGTGAGGATGACGGCAAGCATTAAAATGCGGCCAGGCATAAAGGTGATCGTTGATCCAGTGGGCGCCAAGATCATCGAGCAAGCTCGGATTAAGACCCTCGTCCTGGGCAGGAGTGAGATCAAGCGACTGCCTCAAATAATCGAGGGAGGCAGCCACAGTGGCACTACCATTTTACCGGGGTGAATGGATGGTAGAGGATCATAAACATTGCGTAGTATGTGGGCGGGCTGTGGCTCCCGACAAACATTTTTGTTCAACCGAATGCGAGAATACCTTCAAGCAACGCCAAAAACAGATTTCACGCTCAAGGATCTTCATGCTCATATTTTTTATCGCGATCTTCGCGATCTTCTTGTTGCTCTCGGCCCGTACATCCCCTAGCTAGACCATGGGCCGATTTTTACATCAGGTCAGAATGAAGGATCTCGAGCTTGTTGTGATATATTTTTTCAGATCTGTGCTACATCAAACTTCTATAGAGTGATCAATAGCGTCATGGGGGGCTCTGGGATATCCACAACCTCAACCTTTTGCCCTCCCTTGGCGGTTTCCTTTATCACCCTAACCTCATCAAGCGTTAGTTTGAACTCTCTTCCGTCCACCTGCAACAAGAGGCTCCCTTCGTCGAGCTGCTTTGCTAGTTCGTCTGGGTCAGCTGCTTTTAAGGCCTGTACCACAAGCTTCGCGTCCTTGCGCAGGCGCGGCCCGAGCACCGACATATTTGGCTCGATGGCTATGATCCGCTCGGCAAGTTTCGGTCTGCCGACTATGACGTCAAACCTATCTAATCTCATCGTGCCTTTGATATCGTCGCTCGCCTGAGTAAGCAACTTGGCTATCTTAGGGCTCTGGGTATAGATCTCCACTGCCGCCAGCCCTTTGCTCAAAGCCATCCCGCGCTCAGATTTGAACTGACGAACGGCGCTGATCACGAGGTTCATTAGCTCACCGACCTTCTCGCTCGTCTCATCCACGAATCGCTTATCTGGCATTGGCCAGTCCGAGACGTGGACGCTTGGATATGGATAATCCGCCGCGAAGTAGGTTTGATAAACCTCTTCCGCAAAATGCGGGACAAAGGGCGCAAGCAGCTTGGTGGCCGTCAAAACGACCGTGTAAAGCGTGTACCTAGCCGCGTCCGCCGTCGGGTCCCCGCCGTAGAGGCGATGTTTGACCTCCTCGATATACATGTCGCAGAACTCATGCCAGATGAAGGTCTGGATGGCGCTGAGCGCCCGGTTGAATTGAAATTCCTCCAAGTAATTTGTCACTTGCTCGACCAAGCGGTTTAAACGGCTTAAGATCCATCTATCCGCTGGTCTGAACTCCAGCTCGCTCGGGTCCATCTCTAGGACCTTTGCTCCAGAAAAGTTGAGGCCGGCGAATCGCGCGGCATTCCAAAACTTCCTCAGGAATCTATAGCCGTAATCCACGTCCTTCCACGAAAATGGCACATCCGAGCCCGTGGAGGCCCCTATTGCCGCCCACTGCCTGAGCGCATCCGCGCCATACTTGCTACGTGCGAACGTGGTATCGACGTAGTTGCCCAGCGATTTCGACATCTTCCGCCCATCCTCGCCGAATACCATGCCGTTGATCAGGACCGTCCTGTAAGGAACCTCCCCCAATAACGCGAGGTGGCGGACGAGTAAGTAATAGTCCCAAGTCCTGATGATGTCCGTGCCATTGGGCTGAAGGTCAGCCGGAAACAGCCTTCGGTCTATCTCGGGCCAGCCGGCGTGGACCGCGATCGTTATCGAGCTATCCATCCAAGTGTCGAGCACGTCCCTCTCGGGCTCGAAGCGCTCCCCCCCACATCTCGGGCACCTCCCGACCGGCGGTTGGTCCTTAACCGGGTCCACGGGCAGCTGTTCCTCGCTGGCTACTACCGGCTCCCCGCAGCTCGAACAATACCAAACTGGTATTGGCGTGGCGAACAAACGCTGCCTTGAGATCACCCAATCCCAGTCCATCGATTCTATCCAATCGATGAGGCGCGTTCGCATGTACTCAGGTACCCAGCGCACCCGCTTGGCGCCCTCTATCGCCTCGTCCTTGAGCTGAAGCACGCGCATGAACCATTGGGGCTTCGATAGGATCTCCACGGGCGTCTTGCATCGCCAACAAGTGCCGAGGCTCTGCTTGAGCTTTTCCTGCCTCACCAAGAGGCCCACCTCGCTCAGATCCTCGATCACCTTTTTCTTGCACTCTTCCAACGTCAACCCAGCGTACTTGCCAGCGGCTTCGGTGGTTCGCCCTCGTTCATCGATCGCCCTGACCACGGGGAGCCTGTGGCGCTTCACCCAGCGGACGTCCGTCTTGTCGCCAAAGGTGCAAACCATCACCACACCCGTACCGAACTCTGGATCCACCTCGTGATCGGCTATCACTTCCACGACTTGGCCGAACAGCGGCACTTCAAGCTTCTTGCCCACATACTTTTGGTAGCGTCCGTCCTCAGGATGAACTGCAACGACCACGCACGCGTGGAGGTACTCAGGCCTAGTAGTGGCGATGATGAGGTAGTCGTCCTCGCCGTGTACCTTGAACTTGATGTGGTTAAGGGCAGCTTCCCGTTCCTCGTACTCCACCTCCGCGTCTGCGATCGCTGTCTCGCACCTAGGACACCAGTTGACGGGGTGTTCGCCCCTATAGATCAAACCCTTCTTGTAAAGCTGCACGAAGGAAAGCTGGGTCTTGCGGTAATAGCTCGGGTCCATAGTGCGGTACTCCGTCGTCCAATCTATGGAGAAGCCCAACGAGCGCATCTCCTCTCGCATGTGGGCGATGTTCTCCTCGGTGAGCTTGACGCAGAGTTCCCGAAACTTCTCCGGAGGTAGATCGCCCTTGCGTATACCATAGCGCCGCTCGACCTGTACCTCGGTCGGCAGACCGTGGCAGTCCCAGCCCTGAGGGAAGAAAACATTGTAACCCCGCATGCGTTTATACCGCGCTACGATGTCGAAGTAAGTCCAATTCAGCGCCGTACCCATGTGGAACTCGCCCGAGGGATAGGGTGGTGGGGTATCTATCACGTAGGTTGGGGTTTTGAAGTCCTCCCGCCTGAAGCGGTATATGCCCAACTCCTCCCATCTCCTCTGCCATTTAGGTTCCACCTTCAGCGGGTCGTAGTCCTTCGGTATCTCCATGTTTCCCCTCCGACCATGGACCATACAAACTGGACTCAAATCTTAAAAATCAGTTGCTGTTGCGACCTCATTCCCCTCCCACGAACTTTGGGACGCGCTTCGCGAAATCTTCTAGGCTAGGCTGTTTGATCGGTCGCTTGACCGTTATCTCCTCCTCCATGATCACGCGTAAGCCGTCATAACCGGGCACGGCCTCGACACCGGTTTCCTCCTTGATCCGAGCTGCCTCTTTCGCCGGAGGATGTCTCAAGAAGAGCATGCCCATGTGCACCATCACAACCAGCTCCGGCCTTATCCGCTTCAAAAGTGCGATGAGGTCGTCGGTGCATAGATGCCAACGAATGCGCATACCGAGCGGTCTGGTAACGTTCGCCACCAGCACGCGGACGTCCCTGAAGTTATCCTCGAGACCGTCGAAATACTGCGTATCGTTGGTGTAGCCCACCACCCCATTGCGGGAATGGAACTTGAGCCCAAAGGTTGTGGGTTCACTGTGCTGCGTGGGCGTTGCCTCCAGCTTGAGATCCCCGAGCTCGTACGTCGTGCCCGGCTGGAGGGTGACCACCTCGGCGACCTTGCTCTGATGATACCTCGAGATGGCCGGTCCAAACTTTTCCGTCCCCTGAAGCACACTGGGGCTACCTATCAACACGCCACGCTTCTTCGTCGTATGTTGGGTCATCGCCTCGATGAGGACCTCGGCATCCGTGTAGTGGTCGGGGTGGCAGTGGGTCACGACGACGCAGTCCAAATCGAGGGGATTTAGACCATGCTCGTGCGTCAACAGCAACGCCCCGGGACCAGGATCCACGTGTATCTTTACTTGACCGTGAACGCGAAAACCGCCCGTCTTAAAAACTTGGTCCACTGTCATATATCTTCCTCCTCCGGCTCCTAAAAAGACCAGCTCCACGCAATAACCCCAGAATTTCTCCTCTCTTTTTTGGTAAAAATACCAGCTAATCCACCTCCTAATGGCCTGAACGGGGCGAGGGGCTTACCGTCGAGGGGAGCGGAAGGGATAAACCCCACCCGCCCTTATAAAAAACTGAGGGGTGGACATGCCTAGAGCCATATGGAAGGGTTCGCTAGTGTTCGGACTCGTGAACATACCCGTAAAGCTCTACGCTGCAACCAAGGACCGGGCGATCTCCTTTAGCATGCTCCACAGCGAGTGCCACACTCCCTTGAAGTACAAGCGATGGTGCCCAACGTGCGATCGCGAGGTCGGATGGAACGAAATAGATAAGGGCTTCGAAATAACCAAGAACAAGTTCATCCCCATAACTAAAGAAGAGCTCGAGGGGCTCCAGCTCAAGACCGTGAAAAACATCGACATTCAAAAGTTCGTGGATTCTGCAGCTATAGATTCCATTTACTTTAACACGCATTACTACCTCGCGCCTGACGAGGGTGGGGAGAAGGCCTACTCGCTACTACGCGACGTCTTGGCGCTTACCAATAAGGTAGCGATAGGGAGGGTGGTCATCCACAATAAGGAACACGTCGTGGCGGTAAGACCGTACCAAAAGGGTTTGATCATGACCACGCTCCATTACCCGAACGAGGTGATCGACATCGATAAGATCGAAGAGCTGGGAAAGCCGGTCGAGCTGAAAGAGCAAGAGCTGGAGCTCGCGAAGGTTTTGATAGAGCATTTGAGCGGTGAGTTCAGGCCTGAGGAATACGTCGATAGCTACCGCCAAGCGGTCATGCAACTCATCAAGCAGAAAGCGGAGGGAGTTCAAGTCCCAGCCGCCAAGCCGGTGGAGGTAGTGGCCACCGTCGATTTAATGAAGGCCCTGCAAGCAAGCGTGCAGGCACTCAAGAAGGAGCAAAAACAAACTGCGGCGAGTTAGGTCGATTACTTGAGCTGGATGCATCGTAAGATCAAGCCCATGCTTGCTTATAGCTCGGAGCCCTTCGACTCGGAGGATTTTTGGTTTGAGGTCAAGTGGGACGGAAGCCGTACCCTGGCGTTCATCGGCGAGAAACTAAGGCTACAGAACCGCCGATTGCTGGACATCACGTATCGTTACCCGGAGCTAACGCTGAAGGAGGATGTCGATGCAAGGGAAGCGATCCTAGATGGTGAGATAGTTGTGTTGAGGGACGGCAAGCCCGATTTTAAATTGCTACAGACGCGCGAGCACGTCGGAGATGAACTTAGGATCGAGCTCCTTTCGCAGACGATGCCGGCCACCTTCATCGCATTCGACCTGCTTTACCTCAACGGCAAACCCTTGATCGAGTTGCCGCTGGAGCAAAGGCGGGCAGAGCTGGAGAGGATAGTCACGGAAAGCTCGCGTATACTTCTATCGCGCTATGTGGAGAAGCACGGTCGGCGCTTTTTCGAGGAAACGGTTAGGCTAGGCCTTGAGGGCGCGATGGCTAAGCGAAAGCAGAGCACCTACCAGATCGGCAAGCGAAGTCACGATTGGTTGAAGCTCAAGGGGATAAAAACGCTGGATTGTATCATAGTGGGTTTTACCCCCGGCGAGGGTTGGCGTAAGGATTACTTTGGTGCACTCGCGCTCGCCGCGTACCGCGATGGCAAGCTTGAGTACTTGGGGAAGGTCGGCACCGGCTTCGACGAGGGACTTCTCCGGTCGATTGCCCAGTTGCTCAAGGATAGGTTGACCGACACCAAACCCGTTGAAGCTGAACCGCCCTACGAGGTGAGATGGGTGAAACCAGAGCTGGTGTGTGAAGTGAAATATATGGAGCTAACGCCTGACCTCAAACTCCGCGCGCCCAGCTTCAAGAGGCTTAGATTTGACAAGGCACCGGAAGAGTGCGAAGTACCCGGCGAAAAATAGGCGCCAAGAATATCCTCCCGTTTTTGCCTTAACACATTTTTAAATAGCCAGCCCGGCAGGCAAAAGGGAGGACCGTTAATGAAAGGTCGATCGTTCCCAATGGATGATATCAGCATCAATAATGGCAGTCGTGTTGATTCTCGCTGCATTGGGCGCTAATGGTAGCGTGGTGCTGTTCGCAACGATCTCTCGGGAAAAAGTAATGCATCCGATTCTGGCGGTCATTTTTGGGCGGCATCGACCCATACTTGGATGGCACTGCCC
>CAKZTQ010000010.1 GCA_937921735.1 uncultured archaeon | reverse complement strand
ATAACCGGCGCCAGCCAGGCGGACGCCGCCGTGCTCGTGGTGGCGGCCGACGACGGCATCATGCCCCAGACGCGGGAGCACGCGGCGCTGGCCTTCACGCTGGGCGTGGGGCAGCTCGTCGTGGCGATAAACAAGATGGACTTGGTTGGGTATAAACAAGATGTGTTCGAGAAATTGAGGTCCGAAGTGGTCGATCTGCTTAAAGGAATAGGCTACAAAAATCCGGAAAGATTCGTTTTCGTGCCCACGGCCGCTTTCCATGGCGACAACGTCGTCAAGCGAAGCGAGAAGATGCCCTGGTACACCGGACCCACCTTCATCGAGTCGCTCGACGTCTTCACGGTGCCTGAGAAGCCCATCGACAAACCCCTGCGCATCCCTGTGCAGGACGTGTACTCCATAACCGGTGTCGGCACGGTGCCCGTTGGCAGGGTCGAGACCGGCGTGCTCAGGGTAGGCGACACCGTCGTCTTTGAACCAGCGGGCATAAGCGGTGAGGTCAAATCGATAGAGATGCATCATGAACCCATCCCCGAAGCCGTGCCCGGTGATAACATAGGTTTCAACGTCAGGGGCATAGAGAAGACAGCGATAAGACGAGGGGACGTTGCGGGCCATCCGAAAGCCCCACCGACGGTAGTTAGGGAGTTTACGGCGCGCATAGCCGTCTTGCAGCATCCCACGGCCATAGCAGCGGGCTACACACCCGTCTTCCACGCGCACACGGCGCAGGTGGCCTGTACGATAAGCGAGATAGTTCAAAAGCTGGATCCGAAAACGGGACAGGTCCTAGAGGAGAGACCACAATTCATAAGGAAGGGCGATATGGCGACGATCAAAGTCACGCCGACTAAGCCTATGGTGATAGAGAAGGCGACCGAGATCCCGCAGTTGAGCCGCTTCGCGATCCGCGATATGGGTATGACCATTGCTGCTGGGGTTTGCATCGACCTAGTGCGGGCGAAATAGGCCGCTGAAAATCTTTTATCCTAAGCCCACCAGTAAAGGTGGGATGTCGATGCAAAAAGCTAGGATACGATTATCTAGCACCGACCCGAAGAAGCTGGATGAGGTATGTAGGCAGATCTCCGCGATAGCCGAGCGGACTGGCGTCAGCATGTCCGGGCCTGTGCCACTTCCGACGAGGCGGATAGTCATCCCCACCAAGAAAGCCCCGGACGGCGAGGGCACCATAACTTGGGACAAGTGGGAACTGCGGATCCACAAGCGCCTCATCGACATGGAGGCAGACGAGCGGGCGATGCGCCAGATCATCCGCGTTCAGGTGCCGGAAGAGGTCAAAATCGAGATCGAATTTAAATCCTGATCTACATTCAGGCGGTTTTGAGCTGGTTTACGACCTTCTAATTAGCGCGGGCAGAAAGAGCATATACTTAAAAAGCGGAGGGTATTTGGGTGCCGGGGTAGCCAAGCCAGGTAAGGCGTCGGATTTGAGATCCGATGGCCCATTGGGCCTCCTGGGTTCAAATCCCAGCCCCGGCGCTTTGAAAAAAGCGTGGTTAAAATGAGGATCGGGTTAATCACCGTCTCCTCGACTTTACCTGGCCAACTTGAAATCGGAAGAAGGTTGATGCTGTGGGCATCTGGCCTTTTGAGCGAGTTCGAGCGAGATCTGGAGATACCGGATTTGATAACAAATCCGTCGACCGCCGAGGCCATCACGAAGGATCTCAAGGGCAGGATATCCGGTGCGATCGTCGTCGTCGCTACCGGGGGAACAGAAAGGTCTGTAGAGGTGATAGCGGCCAATTTAGAGGTTCCAGTTTTGATCTTGGCAAACCCATTTAACAATTCATTGGCATCCTCGCTAGAGGCATATGCTGTCCTGCGCGAGCGGGGCTTAGCTGTTAAACTTCTTTATTCGCCGTTGGATCCGAGCATCGCTTCCGCCATCAGGTCCTTCGTCCGAGTGTGTAAGACCATCTACAAGCTTAGGGAAAGTAGGCTGGGCCAAATCGGCGAATCCTCGCCCTGGATATTGACGGGCAAGGGCAGCGGTCTCATTAAGGAGAGGATCGGTCCGGAGGTCGTTCGCTTGGAGGTGGCGGAACTGTTAGCCCTCGCCGCGAGAGCCGACCCAAACGATGTCGAAAAGCTCGCGGAAGAATTGAAGAGCAAGTTCGGAGGTATGGTGGAACCCTCGATGGAGGACCTAAAAAATGCTGCAAGGGTTTATCTGGCAATGAGGGAGATCGCCTCGAGGCACGGTCTTTCAGCGATCACCGTCAGGTGCTTCGATTTGATCGATCATGGCTTGACGGGTTGCATCGGCATGAGTTTGTGCAACGACCTCGGGATCGTGGCCGGCTGTGAGGCAGACCTAGATGCGGTGCTTACGATGATGATCATCTCCTTCCTGACGGGCGAGCCCTGTTGGATGGCAAATGTCGTGAGGGTGAATGAGGGCACGAACACGGTAACATTGGCCCATTGCACGATCGCCACGAAAATGCTCGCCGATGTCAGGAGAGCCACCCTAAGAAGTCACTTCGAATCCGGGAAGTGCGTGAGTATCCAGGGGCCCTTAAAAGGCGCGGATGTGACGATCGCGAGGCTGGGCGGCGGGAAGCTGGAGAGGATGACCATAGCCACCGGGAAGATCATCGGGTGCGACTTGAGAGATCCCGGTCTTTGCAGGACCCAAGCCGAGATCAAGTTGGATGGGATGGTTGAGGATCTAGTAGCTAACACCCTCGGCAACCATCAGGTTCTAGCATATGGGAAGTTAAAATCCGTGCTCTTGGACTTCTGCAAGTTTAAGGGCATAGAGCCCATAGTTATATGAGCTTGCTTCGCGGCGGCACCAGCATCATCCTTCGAACTATCTGGCCCAGGTCCACGCCTATGTCCCTTCCGTCCCTCAGTTGGTTGACCATGAGTAAGGTATCCAACCCGATCTCGATCATGTCACGTTCCATCCTCTTTTTGTCCTCTTTGCTCACCGCCACCGCCTCTACCTCCGGAGCTGACGCTATCACCGCCAAGAGATTGCCGACCATCACGCGATCGTCCCTTCGCCCCTCGTAGAAATCGCGCATGATGCAGTACACCGAGAACTCCATCTCGCTGGCGAGCACGCCCATTCGCCTGTAGGATGCAAGCTTCGCGGTCATGAGCTCCTTGGAGGGAGAGAACTGGGGCGTCTCCACGAAGTAAAGGTCGTCCTTGGCGTGGATTATCCCTACCCATAGTTTCTCGCCTAGCCTGTAGTCGTGCTTCTCCGCCGCCGCGACCATCACCGGCAACAGCGCGGGATCAGCGACCGCGGGGTACTCAGGCCCAACGGCCGCTCGGGTGGTCATCTCGTCCCTCACCACGCCAGAGCTTATCACCAAGTGCCCTACCTTGACGAAGGGCTGCAGGCTGCCCGAGGTGCCAAGCCGCAACATGACGATTGGACCCTCCGCAGCCTCGATCGCCTCGGGCAGGACCACGGCCGTGCTCGCCGGTCCCATGCCGGTGGTGAACGCTGAAACAGGCAGTCCCTTATACGTTCCGTTCACCACGGTCATCTTCCTGTCTCCCTCGATCACCTCGGCATCGTCGAGGTACTCGGCTACCTTGAGCACCCGTCCAGGCGAGCCAGCGGTGAGGATATTGGGGTTGATGCGGTCTATTTCCAAATGGTAGGCTTTACCGTCCGCGGTTCGAAACGTGATCTTCTCATATTTCATCGTCACCCTCCTGCCAGTGGTATTTCCTCCCTTTAAAGTTTTGATATCAACAACAGCAAGCTTAAAGGATTTGCCGGGCAAAAAAATCGTGGTGAACCTTTAAGACCTGCTGTGAGCGAGGCAATGGGGAAGCCTAAGATGGGGGAGGTCCTGGTTAAAGCAGAGGGCATCTGCAAGGGCTTTCCCGGCATCTGGGAGCACCTAATCCTAGATCACATAAACTTCGACGTGAGGGCTGGTTAGGTTCATGCCCTTCTAGGGCAAGCCATATATAAGGGAATAGGTCAGCGATGAGATGTCAGCAAGGTGGGGCCCGTGAACACGTTGAGTGAAATGTTCGGCTTGGAGAAACCCATCATAGGCGTGGTCCATCTCCTCCCTCTGCCCGGCTCCCCCAAATACGATGGCAAGGGGTTAGATCGCGTGTTGGGGCGCGCGATGCGCGATGCCAAGGCCC
>CAKZTQ010000009.1 GCA_937921735.1 uncultured archaeon | reverse complement strand
AACCGGCAAGGTGGCTGAGCTCCCCCATTTTTCCAAGCCTAGGGCTGAGCGGGGCGTCCAAGACCTGGCCCCGGCTGGGCTGTTAAGCGCTTAACGGCATAGCCCAGTCCCTAGGAGGCATATGCGCGTTTTTTGGAGGTGAAGATCCATGCGTTTAGGATCCCTTGCTGAGAGGTTTGAACTCGCCTACGACATGCGTATCAAAGGCCGCGAGCCAATAACGCTGCACCTCATAGGGCCCGCTGGAATAGGCAAATCGGCCTTCACAAGGGCGTGGGCGGTGAGGAAGGCGAAGCAGCTTAAGCTCGAGTTCGTAGACGCAGATGCGATACCGCCTGAGGAAGTTGAAAAGTACCTTGAAGATGAAGACCGCTACTTCATCTTCAAGGACTGCAGGCTTACGAGCATGGATCCCGTTGACGTTTCAGGACAACCCCGCCCGGTCAACTCGAAGTACGTCATGTTCCTCCCCTTGGGCGTTGCGAGGCTTCTCAACGCCTGCGCCGGACTGCTCTTCCTAGATGAGTTCCTCAACGAGAGCCGACCTAACATGATCGCCAACGCCTACAAGATAGTCCGCGACTACAAGATAGGCGACATCGCCCTCAACCCCAGAGCCATGGTCATCGCAGCCTCAAACAGCGCCCAGTACAGCAGCATAGCCAACAGCATTCCGAAGCCGCTCAGAGACCGCTTCGACTTCGTTGAGGTCGAGGCTCCGCCGATTGAGGATTGGGCGGAGTGGATGGATGAGACGTACGGCCGCGAGAACTGGGATCGAGAAGTACTCGCATACCTTTACTGGAAGCCGAGCGACTTCCTCGCAAACATCTTGGACACCGTCGAGGACAGCGGCTACGAGCCTCCCGCAACCCCCAGAGGCTGGTCGTATGTTGCCTTGGCGTTCGCCGAGGTGAAAGCGCGGAAGCGGCGGAACAGCGAGGAGCTCCTCTTCAGCATAGCCAAGGGCAAGCTTGGAAGGGTCGGTGAAACCCTGATGGCGTTCTTGAGCAACAAGGTTCCGAGCTTCGACGAGTTGGTGAAGGTGCCTCAACTCGTCAGCAACTTCAAGGTTGAGCAGAAGTACCTTGCAGCGATAACCGTTGCCGAAGCCATAAACAAGGACTCAGGGAACATTTCGAAGGCTAAAGGGTTCATGCAGTACGTTGCAGAGGCGGACGATAGGGAGTTCATGTCGGCTCTCTTCGCCTTTCTCGAAAAGCCAAAAAGGCGGGAAGTCTTCAACGCTGTGAAGGCGAACCAAACCGTCCTCAAGTGTCTTGAGCTCACGGGAAGGGCTCTGCTGTAAAATCCTATTGTAAAATCAGGGCGACGCGCTCATGTTTGCCTTCGACCGCCTCTGCGTTCTTACGGCTTGGGCTATCAGGGGAAGCAAGCACGCCTAGGAGGTGAACTTTATGGGTGTTGAGCAGCTCAGGCAAGACATCCGCGACGTAAGGATATTCTGCGGTCGATACTTCCCCTTCGTTGTCATACCGCTAAGCTACCTTCGAATAGTTTCGACCAAAACCGTTCCGACGGCAGGCGTGGATGAGAGGGGAACGCTCGCCATAAACCCCGAGTGGTGGGCAGGCCTCAGCGTCGAGGCCAAGCGCTTCGTCGCAATCCATGAGTCGCTCCACGTAGTTTTATGCCACCCCTTCAGGCGTAAAGGCTTCGACAACACGGCCTACAACATAGCAGCGGATGGAAAGGTGAACGACGCCATACGCGGGGCAGGCGTCTCGGGCATTGAATATGGTCGAGCAGACGAGGTCACTCTTGAAAAGATATCGCGGGAAACGGGCATAAGCGTTGAAGCATTGCATAAGATGAGCACCGAAGAAATTGCGAGGGAGCTTGAACGCTTAGCTGAAAAAACTGCTGGAACGCTTGCCGAGGGCAATAGGCTTGAAGGCGACCTTCTCGACGGAGAAGCTGAGGGTGAAACCGTTCAGGAAGGGGATAAAGCCGTTGGGAAGGATAAAAGCCGGGGGGAGCTTGAAAGGGAATGGAAGCGCATCCTCGAGCGGGCAAGGGACTTCGCCAAGCAGGCTGGAAGCATGCCTGCCGGACTTGAAAGGCTCGTCGGCGAAGTCCTCGAGGTTAAGCCTCCATGGCATTTAACCCTCCGTTTCGGCGTGAGAAACCACTCTAAACAGGACAGCTCCTTCGCGTATCCAAGCCGCCGCGGAGACGACTATCCAGGCTACTACGGCTACCGTTATTCAACATGGTGCCTAATCGACACGAGCGGCAGCATCTCCGAGGAAGATCTCAGGCATTTCCTAGGCATCGTCAAGTATGAAGCGAAGAGGGCAGATGTATACGCCATACCGTGGGACGGCGAGGCATATGAAGTCCTCAAGGCAACTAGGCCGGATGAGGTTGCGCGTAAAATAGCGCCGAAGATGAGGGGCGGGGGCGGGACCGTGATCAAGCCGGCCTTGAGCAAGGTGCTCAGCCTCATGAGGGCCGGCGACGCGGTGATAGTGCTGACTGACGGGGAAATCTTCGACGCGGAGGAAGGGGAAACGCAGAGCCTTTTCAGGAAAATTTCCGCCAAAGCCGGCTTCGCCATGTTAGGCTACACACATAAACCCGTTGAAGCCCCAGGCTTCACCAAGGCGCGCATCAAGGAGGCAAATGGGTGAAAAGCGAGGCTCAGCTCTGCCTCCAATGCGGGGCCATGGACTGGTCGCTGTTGTCAGAGGACTACATTGGAAGCTTCCGCGTGAGGAGGGACGGCTACATAGCCTTCAAAGAAACCTTCGAAAAGATCGAGTATGCGTGCAACAAGTGCGGCTCGACATCAGCCCTATTAGGCGTTATCGTCTCCAAGGCGAAAGGCATAGTCGGAAGGTGGAAACTTCTCGACTGAGGAGGTGAGGCTTGATGTTGGAGAATGTCGAGCAGTTCCTGTCTGAACTGGCAGACATGCTCGTGCAGAAGCTTGAAGGGTGCAGGGAGCGCATAGAGCGGGTAGTTGCAGGCCTAGGGGTTGACGTGGAGGAGTACAGACACCTATTGGTCAAAGAGGTAATAGATGAGGTCGCGGTCGACGCCATGTTCGCGTTCCCGCCCCACTCCCTCTATACGCCTGATGAAATTAGGGAGAAGGCGCTGAAGCTTTTAGGCAAGTTCCTCAGGAGGGATGAGAGGCTTTTCTGCCAGGATTCTGCCAGGAGGTGGTTTTATGAAATTGTGCGGACTCGCCTTCAAGTTCAGGGCGAGTAGTCACTCGGATGACTACACAATAATAGCCACGTATGAGGATGAAAAGAAGGCGGAGAAGGCTAAACAAATGCTGCAATTTATGCTTGAGGACATGAGGACGAATGGGGACGATTACAACGTGGACTGGGATCCGGACGAGGCCTATGTTTCATTGGATGGGGTGAATGTCCGCTTTGAGGTCTACACCGCCGGGTACCTGAACTGCGTCGAGGCCTTACTGAGAAAGGTCGCAGAGCCAGTAAGCTTGGAATGCTATCAGAACTTCCAGGGACTCCTCATCAGCGTTACTGTTGTGAAAGGTTTGACCCCTGAAACAGCGTTGCTCATCATGGACAGGGACGAGGCCGAGGCCATCAAATGGCTCATAGACAACTGCGGTCCGCCGAACATCGCCGAAGCCGGCGATGGGGAACACGTCACCTTCACTTGGCGCTATGAAGGTGAGGGAATTTACTACGATGGGACGCTCAACATAGGCTTCGAGTTCCAAGTGGACGGGAGGGAAAACTGGGAAGTGGATCAGTATGAGTGAGGGGCATCGAAAGGATCGTTTACGGTCTGAGAAAGGTCGGGCCGTCAGCCGTTGAAATTGAAGGTGGAAAGATCATACGGCGACCTGGACCGCCATCTTCAAGCGACTGCAGAGGCTGTTAAAATGCTGTTAGAGGGCTGAAAAACCGAGCTTTGCTCGCTGCCAAACAAGCTAAAAGACCCATCAGAGAGTGAGCCTTTAATGAAGCCTGAAGCAAAGGCGATCCTGCTCTTCGGCGACGGCGACCTAACGTTAAACACCCCGGGCTCCGCCATAAACGTGGATGGGAACGTGATCCTCTGCGACTTCTCGGAGGCGGGAGCGCATGTGGCAGGCGGCTACATGGCGAGGGGGGCGCATTATGAAACCGTCAGACTTGTTGACGTCCTCGCGGAGAACCCCTTTGCTGCCGTGAAGGCCCCGGGATGCGACCGCATGAGGAGATTGGTGGTTGAAGATGCGAAGGCCAAGACCGCGATAGAATTGCTCACTTCCTTATTCGCTCGTGATGTGTAGGGGGTGAGGAAATGTCCGTTGCTAATCAGTTGATTGAGGATATGCTCACAGAGGGCAACAAACTTCGCTATGAACTTAACAGGGATTACTATATCACATCATTTCTCGAAGACGATTTTCTCTATCACACAACTCGCTGGAAAACCCTAAAATCCATATGGACCTGACGCTCAAACCCGAGCGAGGCCCCGCATCATTATAGATTGGTTCTCAAAGAGGCTGAGGAAAGATGCGTTTGAGCTCATTCCGCGCGAGGAACACCGAGAAGTTGTCAAATACTTCATCAAAAAATCGAAGACCACATGCCCACTGATACTTTACGGCGACGTAAGCTGGGGGAAGAAAGCGACCAGCATTAGCCTAGCTGCCTTCAGGAGAAAACCAGTCGCATTATACGAAAGACACGAAAACGTCTCGGGCAAAACTATCAGAATCATATCGCCATCCCTCATCCGGCGCATCTGAATCACAACTCCTTTTTCCAAGCCTAGGGCTGAGCGGGGCGTCCAAGACCTGGCCCCGGCTGGGCTGTTAAGCGCTTAACGGCATAGCCCAGTCCCTAGGAGGCATATGCGCGTTTTTTGGAGGTGAAGATCCATGTCGAGGAATTTGAAACGCGATATCCTCATCTTCGAGTTCTGGGCCCATGACATCGCAACGGACATAGCTGAGGAAGTGCTTAGTCGGCTCGGCATCCCATACAGGGTTCGAATCAGGCGTAAGATGAGGGATCCGGGCGCTCCGAAGGGCTGCAAGTTCGACGAGTGGGCTGAGATATGCGTGGACGCGAAAGAGCTTACAGAATGGATTGAGCGGAAAATAGACGAGGAGATAAACAGCTACTGAGGCGAGGCATGTGCGGATGCCGAACCTGAAGCGCCTCACAAGCCCTGAGGTTGACCTGCCGGTGAACGGGGCGCTCCCCACAAGGCCGACTAAGCTTTATCCTGCAATCCTGAGGGAGGTCGCCAACCTCATCGAGGCCGGAAGGGTCCTGGAGGTCAACGCTGAAGCCCTCATCGAAGCTGCGGAATACGTGAAGCGGAGGCAGCTGAGGGCGTTGAGCCGCAGGGTCGCCGGAAAAGGAAGGCGACAATGAGCCCCTTTAAAAGATTCGCGCCTCAATATTGGTGCGTGAAATCATGGGTGAGGAAAGGGAGGAGCTCCTGAAGCTCCTAGCTTCGCTCAGGGAATCCTTCGCCTCCGCAGCTGAGGCAATAGATGCCTATATGAGGGCCGTCAGGAGGGTTGAAGCCCACCCCAAGTCGGACATAACGAGGGGCAGCGGGGTCTACGGAAGCCTGATCCAGAAGCCCGGAGAGATCGTCGCCCTCCCAGCAAACGGCTTAAACATAGCGGCTTCAGATCCCGCCATACAGAGGTTCCTGGTGCCGAGGGTTCTCGACGCTTTGAAGAGGAAGTACGGCGTGGACTACGCGGTGGAGCCGAGCAACGGGAAACTGGCGCTCATACGCGTCAAAGGCTCGCTGGAGCAGAGGGAGGTCGACAAACTTAAAAGGGCCATGGCCTGGGCCTTCGAAAAAGCCTCGGAGAGGTAACTGGAGGTTCCCCGTTTGGAGGAGAAGGCCGAGCTTCTCTACAGGGCACTCTGGCCATACATTCAAGAAATAATCTCCCAAGTTTTGAACGAGGAGGCGAACCTGAGCGAGGCCGCGGCTGAGTCGTTGGCCGAGCTCGTCTGCTTCAGGGTTGAGCATACAGTAAGGAGGATGGTGAGGGAGATTAACGAGAGGGCTCGGAAAGGCGAGTTTGAGGAGATTCGCAAGATGATAAGCGAGGATCCGCTGGCGAGGAGGGCCTCGAGGTACGTGGCCACCCGCTTCAAAAGGCGGATAAAAAGGCTCATAGTCTCCGAGCTGTCACGGAGACAGCTGGAGAGGAAGTAGCAAGCTGGCGCCTCCTGAACTGACTTCAACCCCTTCTGGAGGTGTGATCGTGGGAACGCGTGGAGAGATCTACGTCAGAAACTCAAGCGCGGTTATTGAACTTTGGCGCCACTACGACGCTTATGAAAGATACATGAAGCCGTACTTCAAACTTTTCGCGCGTTACGCCGCATGGTGCGTGGACGGTCAGCGCCACTTGCTCACCTACCCTGAAGACGTTGCGACCATGCTCATAACCTTCGACTACGAGGTCAAGCTTTCGCAGCAGCTCCACTTCTCACGCAGACTCTTCGAGGTTAAGCCCGATCTGAGGCCCAGAGGCAACATAGACGACTTTGAGAAGGTCTGGATCTTGGACATACCGGACATCAATGACGAGAGAAGGCTCGTCTGGAGGGTGAGGGGCTTCGACTACAGGTATGGGGCTAACGTTGAGGAGATGAGGGATGCGATAAGGCGGATGGAGGACGCAATGCTGGATTGCTACTTGCGGAAGACCTCCAACTTCACGCTTGTCCCGAAGAATGAGGGGGACGGCTGCAAGTTTTGCCGCTACCCCGGCCCGCTGTTACTCACCGAGGATCCTCCGGTGTGCGCCTACTGCCTCGTGAGGAAAGTGAAGGGCGACGACTTCGTCAAGGAGCAGGTCGAGCAGATCCTGAAGGTCGCGCCGCTCATTTCCCCCTAGGCGGGACGTTTCATGCGCGCTCTTAAGGTTGCCCAGCTCTTGGAAAGAACGCTGAATAGCATGGGAATCGGGCTCCGCGACCTGCCCGGAGACCTGGCATCGTCGCTTGCGATTGCCCAGCTCTTGGAAGGCTAGTTCAGTCAGCTGCTCCGCCACCTGATTTGAAGCTGAGTTTTTAGGAGGTGGTTTTGTGGGCTACACTCATTACTGGTGCAGGGAGCGGGAAATCAGCCGCCCCATATTCGTCAGGATTATTTCGGACTTCAGGAGGCTCCTTCCAGTCCTGAAGGTGTTGGACATCAAGCTCGGGGACGGGCTCGGTGAGGGCGAGCCCGTGATGAACAATCGCGAGGTAATCTTCAACGGCCTACGCAACTGCGGCCATCCGAAGAACCGGCACATAGTGATCCCATGGCCTGCCCCAGCCGTCAAGCCCGGAGTTGCGGCGAGCCCCGATAAGGCCGTTGTCGGCTCCTGGTTCGCGGGCGTGGTCCTGAACCAGCGCACCTGCGGCGGCGACTGCTCGTATGAAACCTTCTATTTCCCGAGGGTTCTCCCGAAAATGTATGAGCCCGTCCAGTCCAGCCGCGATCCGCGCTGCGTCGGCAAATACTTCCAGTGCTGCAAGACAGCTTTCAGGCCATACGACTTAGCCGTGACTGCCTTCCTTGTCGTAGCGAAACGTCACTTGGGCGGGCGCATTCTCGTGAAAAGCGACGGCACAATAGCGCATTGGATGGACGCGGTCAAGATCTGCCACAATGTCCTCGGATACGGGCTGGACTTCGCGCTGGATGGCTAGGGGCTGCCCCGGACAGGCTGATCAGACGCGCTAGATGACTTGGGCCGAACCGGAACACCACAGTACGCCGCGGCTTCGTTAGAGTTTAACGAAAGAGATAAATACTTTGGTTTTCGTTATAGGTGAACGGAAATGGGAGACTTCAACTCGCACATCGCGCTTGCCGTTGAGAAGGCTAAGGCTGCGAAGGATGAGTATCTGAAGCGCCGCTTCTCGGCAATGGCCGACCTCGCGTATAAGGCCTGTGAGCAAGCCGTGCAAGCTGAACTGGCCAGGATAGGCACATCAGGCATCCACTACAGGGAGCATAGTGAGGTTAGAGCTTGGGTGAGAACCCACTACCCTAGGGAGATAGCTGACAGGTTCGAGGATCTCTACAGGATATACGTCGACATGGGTTATTCTGGCAGGATGCCTATAGGCACGCCTGAGAGAGCTATGAACCACCTGAATGCAATACTCTCGTTCTTAGGGAGGAGGTTAAATGTCAACTTCAATCTTGAGTGAGCAAGTAACCCGCGCTGTTGAAAGGCTATACCGCCTGCCGGGTTTGGTTCTAATCGCCCTGTACGGGAGCGTGGCGAGGGGGGAGCAGGATCGCAGATCGGACATAGACATTCTCGCCCTTTTCGACTCAAGGGAAAATCATGAAAAGAGCTTAGATGCGCTAATGGTTATAAGGGGCGGGCTTGACGTTAAGGTGGACGTTCACGCCTCAAACCTGGAAGATATGAGTCAAGAGGATTGGACCTTCGTTGACAACGTCCTGAGGGAGGGGCTTATCTTGATGGTGAAGCCGCCCTTAAAGATACCCGTGGAGAAGGTCCTAAATCTGAAGCCGTACTCCATCTTCACCTACTCGACAAGCAACCTCAGCTCAAGCACAATGATGCGGCTGAGAAGGGCCTTGTACACCTATGTTGAGAGAAAGCAAATCGCGGGAGGAACGAGGACTTACAAGTATGAGGGCGTCATTAAAGACGAGAAGGCGAGGCTTGGAAGAAACGTGATAATCGTGCCGAATGAACTTGCGGAGGCTGTAAGACGCATCTTCGAAAGGTTGAACATCAATTACGAAGAGATCAAGGTTTATGCTCCCCCCCTAAACATCAATTTTTAATCTCACAAGCGCGCCAGTATCAACCCAACTGGAAGCGAGTTTAGTAGCTCGCCGAAATAACGAGGTCATGGGAAGTGGTTTTTTGAGGAGCATACAAACGCCTGAAGGGCTGTTCATATACGATAGGGAAAGCGGGCTGTGCCTTCACGCTCCCGATGTAAGGTCGAAAGTTTGGCTGAAGCCCCTTTACGCTCAGGTCGCCGTGACCAGCAGGTGCAACCTGCGTTGCTGGTGGTGCTACGCCTCATCCTCCGCGGAGGGGGAGGAATTACCCATCGAAGATCTGAAGGGCTTGATCGCCTTCTTCGACAGATGGGGCATTCTCGGCGTCGCCTTCGGCGGCGGCGAGCCCTTCCTCCACCCGCATCTGACGGAACTTGTCAGGTGGACGTGGCTGAACACGGGCCTGGACGTTTCGATAACGACGAACGGCACGGTCGCCTCTGAGGGTCAAATCGAGGCAATTGAGGGCTTCGCCGGCGAGGTCAGGGTCAGCGTTAGAGCGTTCGAGGACTGCTCCCTTTTGAGGAAGTTCGTGGGCAGGAAGTTCGATCTGGGCGTCAACCTGCTACTGTTCCGCAACGGCGTTCCGCTGATGAGGAGGATAATTGCGGAGTGCCTGAACATGGGCGTTAGCGACTTCCTGATAAACGACTTCAGGGCCGTGGGCAGGGGAGCGCTGCATGGTGGCTGCGAGCCGACGCGGGAGGACCTCGACGGGCTGGCGGAGCTCATAGAGGGCTTCCGCGGCAGAGCCGCGTTCAAGGCGAGCTCAAGGCTGGCTGCGAAGCTCGGAGGAAGGTTTCAACCTGTCCCGTTCAGCGGAGAATCCGTTGGGAGGACGATTGCCGTGACGGTCGACAGGAAGGTCAAGCCCACCAGCCTCTCGGACGAGGCTTACGCGTTCGAGGATCCAAGCGAGATACCTGAAATTTACAAATACTTGACAAGAAAGCGGAGGAATACGGAATAGAGGTTAAAGAAGAGGGCGAATACCGAACGTCAAGCGTATGTCCAAGATGCCGCTCAAAGAACACAGCCGCCAAGGGAAGGCTCTTTAAATGCCTAAGCTGCGGGCTAGAAGCACACAGAGACTCTGTCGGAGTCCTGAATATAGCTCGCCTCCACGGAGGCGAGGTTAACGGGGCGGTGGCACACCCCCTGCTTCTAAGGTGGAACGGGATGAAGTGGGAGCCTAAAAGGGCGGTGAACGACCAACCCATGAAAACCCTAGAAGCAGGAATCTCCCGGCTTTAGCCGTGGAGAGCGTCAAAGGCTAATCGTTTCCGGGAGGTGAGGTGCATGAAGTTGGATGTCCCGGACGGGTTCATTAATCTTTTGGAGGAGATCGAGGGGGAGGTCCCGCCTAGGCACGTCATTGAGTGGCTTGAGTGGGCCTCCGACAATCCGGAGGAGGCGAGGTGCCTCGTCGAGACCTATAGGGGGCTCGGGAGGAGCGGAAGGCACGAGTTCGCAGTTAGCCTCTTGTGCGGGACAAGCCCGGATTGTGCGATAAAATCGGCCCTCGAGGACGATGAAAGCCACAGAAGTAAGCGCAGCTTGATAAGTAAGGCTATTGCAGACGCGAAGAAGGGCGGCTACAAGTTCACGATGCCGAACGGCGTTGAATGCACGGTTGTTAAAGATGGGGATGTTTACTGGTTCAAATTCGCAGGAGGGGAAGCGGGCGTGCTGTACGGTCGCCGCGGCTTATATTACGCCATAGACGCATGGAAAAACGGCTCTACGTCCGTTTACGACATCATATCAGTATTTTATAAGGGCAAATTCTATGAACCGTTTACGGACGTTGGCAAAACGATCATCGAGGCAATGGTGGAGAATGAGAAGCCCGAAGTCTTAGCCGCGGTGAACCTTTAGGTCCGAGGCGGTTCCATGGCGAAGTTATTGCGCGAGTTTGAGAAATGGCTCATGAAAGAGCGCAACTGGGGCAAGGGAACGGTCAAAGAGCTTCTGCACAGAGAGTGGGACGGCGCCTACCCCGGGGCGTTGCTCGGCGAAGACGTCATAATGGACATAGAGAGCTTCCTTCACGACATGGCGTACTTCGCCGTTCAGAAAGTCTTCGGGAAGGGCATGGACAGCGACCGAAGATTCCTGATGCTAATAGTTCCTTACGGAAGCTACGAGGACTGCTCCGGCATCTACGTTCTTGAAATGAGGACCAAAACGGTCCTCGCATGCCTTGAAGAGAAGACTTGGCGCTTCAACCCGGAGCTGCTTGAGGAGGACCTGAGGGACCTCATTGAGCAGCTCGAGGAGGCGAAGGGTTTGCTCGCCGTCAGGCTCGCCTCAGGCTCGTAGGAGGCGGTGGAATGAAAGTGCACTTCTATTTCCTCGCGACCGCTTTCATGTCGGAGGCCCGCTACCGCTTGAAGGTGCGCATTGGGGACAAGCTGACCCTGACGGAGGTAAATCGGCCCGATCTCGCAGCCCACCTTGTGAACAAGTATTCGAGGAGCATTTCAATCGTCGAGGACGGCTTCGGCTACATCGCAGACATGCCCAATAACGCGGTTCTGGCGCTGCAGTACGCGATACATCGCCAGACCCCTCCTCCCCCATCCGCGGAGGAGCTTGACGCGATCGTGGCCAGCGGAACTACGGACCTCCACATCATCAGGCAGGAGCTTGGATCTTACAGCGAGACGATGTCCGTGGAGGACCTGTTCCAGGAGGATGCGGTAGGGAAAAACCTGAAGATCTGCTTCACCAGATTCCCCAAACTGGTTCTTCACAACGGCGACGACATATGCGTCGAGTTCAGCGCCGGAGGCGTCAGACGCGACTTCCTCAAGCGGGCCTTGGATGGGGAGCTCTCCGACTTCGAAGTGAAAATGCTGAAGGGAATCTCTCTTCTGCGGAGGGGTTCCCAAAACAAGTACATGGGCCTGCTCTCCCACGGCATGCTGAAGCCCGGCGACCTGGCAAAGGCAATCCACAGAGCGGTCAGCTCGACCGAGCACGGGTGGGAGCCGATGGTCGAATGGCTGAGGGAAAACGGCTACGACCGCGAGGCGAGCGAGGCAATTGCGAGGAAGGCGCTCTTGTGATTGCGCCAGGAGGTGGCATTCATGCTCGTCATCATGACTTTAGACTATAAAAACCACACTTCGTTAATAATCAACAGGTATGAACGGTCGCGGTGCGTCGGCAATGTTGAAATCCACGGCCGCAACAGGCAGGAGATCGCCATGGCGGTCCTCAACAACTACCCGATGAAGCTAAGCCACTTCCACGGCGTCCCGTCGGTGATCGTGGACGCCGGGAAAGATGAGGAGGAGCTGATGAAGCTGCTCGAACGCCTGCAGGCTCTTGCGAGGCCGATGAGGCGGGACGGGGAGTACTGCGCCCTTTTAGAGAACCCGACTCTTGAGCGACTCAAGGCCTTCCTCCCAATCAAAAAGCTTCTGGAGGGGCGCTAATGGAGTTCATGCTCATCCCGTGGTGCAGATCGTGGAGCATTTGCCTCCGCATTTACAGCCGCCCTGTGGAGCGTGCGGGCGAGGGCTGCGACGCGGAAATCTCCACGTGGAAGGGGCAGAAGATAGCGCTCGAATTGCTTCAAAAATACGCAACATCCCTCAAGCTCACCGTCCCCCGCTTCATCCGGACTCGCATGATGGTCGTTGTGGAGGTTCCGGACGAGCTCGGCGAGGGGCTCCTGTCCGCTCTCAAGCGCCTAGACGATGTCCGCGACTCGCGCGAGATCCCCGATAGCTTGGTCGAGAACCCGACGCTTGAGGGTCTGGAGAGCTTCCTCTCATTGAGGAAGCTCCTGAAAGGATGAGGTGGGTTGAATGGCTGAGGTAAGGTTGACGGTGTATAGTGGCAACAGGCTCCACTTCTCCCTAGACGTCGGCTCCTATGGCGGGTGGCTCTCCGGCAAACTTAACAATGAGGAGAAGATGATCCTCCACCTCATTAAGGATTTGAAATGGAAGGCGAAGTTCAAGGACGGCGATTGTCTGTTTGTGAGCCAGATGGAGCTTGAGGCGGACGGCGCAGCTGAGGATCTGGTGGACGCTTGCAAAGAGCTTGCGGCGTTGGCAGTCCTGGAGGCGTGATGCTCTGATGGAGGCGTTTCTCAGAACCGAGGCCAACCGCCACACCAGAATCTTAATCGTGGAGCTCGGGGATGGGAGAACAGCTAAGCTCTACGGGGATCCGGCTAAGGCCGTTGCCTTCCTCCTAATCTTCAACAACTCGACCGTGAAGTCCTGGGTTCGCGGCAAGGGATTGAAGTTTGAAACTGCGGAGGAAGTCTGCGAGGCGATTGAGGCCTTGAGCAGGAACCCGCTGACGTGGAGGGAGGCTGCTGAACGGGGCTTTCTGCAGAATCCCGCCCCTCAACGCGTCCTTAGGGCGCTGGCCCTAGACGCGATTTTGAAAAAGTAACGGGGCAGGATTCCGGGGTGGCGGGAATGGCCAGGATCTATAATGTGGTTTGCCTCAAATGCGGCGAGGTCATGGAGTGGTGCAAGTACGACCCTCCGCTCGATAGGTGCGATTTTTGCGGAGCAATATCGCGGCGTAAAACGCCCCCCACAGCACCCCGCGGCGAAAAAGATCCTTGGGGCGATAGGGGAAAACGTGAAGCCCGAAGTGGCCGCAATGCTCTGAAGCCGAGCTCAAAGCGAGGGAGGAGTTGGGCAAAATAGGTTTCCCCTCCTCAGATGGGCACCAATGCTCTTGGAGCGGGAGGCCCCCGCAGAATCCGTGGCAAAGGTTTCGGAGGGCGGTTTCCATGGACGATTTAGCTCGTTTCATCATTAGCCGCGTTAAGTGCAGGATTCACCCCTACATTCCGCAGGGGGAGGGCTGGCGGCACTATCCGCCGCACTTGGCAAGGATCCTCGAACGCTTGGAACCGCTCCACATAATCGCAGTCGCGCAGACTTGGGTCGGCATTGATGGAGTTTACGTGGACGATACAAGGGGCATGCACGACAAGTACAGCGTTGCGATGGAAACGGTTGAGGCCATCTTCGGCGAAGCTGTTGAAAGGGCGGAAAGCGGCAACGTGGTGCTAGCGGCACTTGCAACTGGGCTCTGGTCGCTCAGCTTCTTCCAGGGAAGCATCTGGCATCTGGCGGTTTGCAGCGACCTAACGCCCTACCCAGCCAGGTTCGCCTACATTGCGGACCAGCTTGTCCCGTGCGCGAGAAGTAAGTACGCAAGCAGAAGGGGCGGAGTGGGGTGCGTCGTCGCCACAGTTGACGGTGCAAAGGTCGGCTTTTTGACAAGCGAAAATTTCTTCAGGGAACCAACCGTTGAAAATGTTAGGTTCTTCGGCGACCTGCTTTTCCTTGCGCAGATGCGCGACGGCTGGATCGTTGACAAAGAGGTCGAGGTTTCCTTGGATCACAAGCGGGATGTCGACCCACATGAATATGTGGCCCGCGTGCTGAAGGACTGCCCCGGCATTGAGAGCTTTCTGAGATACGCGAATATCGAGGTCGTTCTGAACGATTCACAGTCCCACCAATGCCGATGGTGGAGAAGTTTGGTCAGGGCTGTTGAGGAGGCGAAAAACAACCGTGATGCCTAACCGCGGCGGTCCTCTTTTTAAGCGCTCGCAGCCTTTGCTTTTGGAGTCGCATATGCGAGTAGGCGCATCCTGCAAACCCGGGTTCCAAGGGGCGAAGGCGGGGGAGCCTCGCGATCCGGGAGAACCCGCCTAGAAAGCGTTAGAGGTGGTGTAGATGGGTTTAACAGTCTCCGGAAAGGTTCGGGTCAAAGCGGGCAGGGTGCTTACGCAGGGTTTCCTCATTGATGTGGACGTACCCTCAGAGGAAAGGCTTGCAATGCAAGTTGACGTTTCAGGGATGGGCGACGTCGAGCATATGGAGTGGGTGAGGGGACTTCAGGACCTTCTCAGGTCAATAGACGCGAACTACAGGGTTGCCGTAACGGGGAAAAGTGGGGGAATTTTGAGGGGGCGCAGCGTCAGGGTTCGCTACGTGAAGGACGAGGCCGGCCGCCAGGTTAAGGTTGCGACATTCCATCCGTATCCGAGCATGCTCGTGAACCGCCTCAAAGGCATAAGGCATAAGGTCTACGACGCCCTCAACGAAAACTGCCTCATACTTCAAGAGGAACGCATTGGGAGGTTGAAGCGTAAGCTGTATTTTCTTCCGTCGAGTTTGGCGCCGGGGCTCATGGTGGAAATTGATGGTTTGAACGGTCAGCTGCGGGCGCTGAAGCGCGACATCGCTGAGTTTGAGGAAGGCGACCACTTCTCCGACATAATGGAGCACGTGGCTAAAACGGGCGTTGAGCCGGACTTCAGGGCGGACCTCGCTTCAATAAGGGTCTCTCCGGTTCCGCTCAGCCTTTCAAGGGAGTTCTTCATACAGTACCTTGAGGAGGAAAGGCGGAAGGCGCTGCTCGAGGTCGACGAGGCGAGGAGGGTCGGCCTTGCCTCGCTGGAGAGGGAGATCGAGCGCAGACGTAGAGAGATGCTTGAGGGGCTTAAGCGCGACCTGGAGGAGAGGTTCTCCGCAGTAATGGCGATGGCTGAAGAGGCCGTGAAAGCCGCCGTGAGGGGCGGGAGGGCGAACTGTCAGGCTGCGGCCAAAAGGCTGAAGCAGCTTTCACGTCTGATCGAGAGCACGGGCGTTGAGTTTGACGAGAGGCCCTTCGATGTCTTGGGCGATGTCTTGTCCGCCGCCGCATCGAGGAATGTTGAGGCGCTGGAGGCAGCGGTCAACGATCTCGCGGAGAGCCTTGGAATCCAGCCCACCGGAGACCCCTCCAGAGACATGGAGGTCGTCTCGAGGGCTGTGAGGGGCAGGTCAGTGCTGCTGTTCACGATCGACTAACATATGTGAAACCTGATGTTTCAGGGCGAACTCTGGAGCCTCAACGTAAAAGCAGGAGGTGATCGTATGGTTGAGGGGGAAAAGCTGGTCGCCACGAAAGCTGAAAAATTGGAGAAATTGGCTCGTGAAACGGCCAAAAGAGCCGTCGCTGGAAGCGACGGCTACTTCAGGCTCATGGATTTGGCGGCATGTCTCCGAAAATATTTGGGCGAATACGGCGAATCCGGCGCGAGAAGCGTTGAGGAAAAACGGCGGAGGTGAAAGATGGGTATGAAGGAGTATGCGATTTCGTTGTGGACTCGCTTTCCGAACGCGGAGGTAGGGGAGCAGTTTCTGGACGAAACAAGCGTTGACGCAGACTCCCCGTCAGAAGCCCTGGAGGTGGCGGCGGAGCTGTTTAAAGAGTTCCATCCGGAACTCGTTTCATAAGAGCGAACATGCGGATAGAGGAGGAGCGAGAGCTGACCGAGGAGGAGTTGAAAGAGATAAGTGGGGGGCAAACGCATGAGCTTTGAAGACGTTTCCCAAGCGTTAAACAGGCTCGTTATGTCGGTGGCTGAAGTGTACCGCGGCTACCACCAGTACGCCATGATAGAGGCTATCTTCAGCGGCCTCCTAATTGGGGAGCCCGTCCTGCTGATCGGCTCCCATGGAACTTTCAAAACCAGCATGGCCAGCTTCGTTGGCAAGCTCTTCGACAAGCCTGTGGTCGTCCTAAAGAGGTCGTTCCGCTCTTTGGCTTCCGCTGAAAAATTCTTCGAGGACTTGGGCCCAGCGCTCAAGGCGGATCCTGAACAGCTCATGAGGAACCTGCTGGACGGCGTGAACGTCGAGTATCAACAGGCCGGAGGAAACCTCTCCGTCAAAGTTGAGGTCGACGCGGTTAAACACGGAGAGGCCGCGAAGCTCGGCGAGCCTGAAAGGGTGCCTCTGCGCGTCTTCAGCATGCAGGTCAACGACCAGATGGATCCTGAGGACATACTTGGCTACGGCGTAGACCATCCTGCGGTGCTTGGGATGAAGCCGCCACACGCTGTGAAGTCCGGTAGGCTTGCAGGCGCAGACTACGTCGTGCTCGACGAAATATTCAACGCGCCTCGCCTACTGTCCAAGCTGCATCACGCTTTAAACGAGAAGGTAGTGGACACAACCGTCGGACCAATAGAGGTCAGGCCTGTGGCCTGGGTTTTGGCGACTAACCCGCTTAACGAGTTCTACCAGACGAATCTGAGGCTCATCAACGCGGCCACCGCGGACAGATACGCCCTGAGCGCCAGAAGCCTCCCGCCGAGCGCCCAGGAAATACTGCTGATGGCGGAGAGGTGGAGGAGGCTGGGGCTGAAGAAGAGGGCCCCGGTCGAGCTGGTCTACGAGGCGAGAAGGCTTATGGACGAGGTTGCCGTTCCAGAGGAGTTCACGGTGTTCTGCCTAGGGCTCATAAGCCACCTTTCAAGGTGCTACTTCTCAACGGCTAGGGGGAGGAGGGCTGAGGAAAGCAAAGACCCGTTTGAGGCTGAAAAGGACTGCTCTCTATGCATATACGGCAAAGATTACCCGTGCGGCATCGCTAACGTCAGTAAGGTTAGGGCGACCATAAGGCTCCAGCAGGCCATGAAGGCCCACGCCCTCATCAACATGCGCAGGGAAGCCGTGGAAGACGACCTCTCCTTCGCCCTACTCTCAGTTCTTCCCCACCGCCTTTCTTGGAACAGCCAAGAGTTCCTCGCCGAGCATGGAAGCGCCTTCACAGCCGCGAAGGCGCTGGTTGAGAGGTATGCTGAGCTCTTCGAGGCCCAGCACATGAGGCTAAAGGAGGTTGAGGAGCTCATCAAGAAACCCGACGTAACCAAGGCTCAGAAGCTCAAGGCAAAGTATGCCGACGCGCCCATAGTGAGGGGTATGCTAGACGAGGTTGTAGATATGATGAAGGAGTCAGCTAGGAAGAAGGGAGACGCCGAAACCCTTCAGGCACTTGAGCCGCCATTAAAAATAAAAAGCGCAATACAAGCTCTAATGGGCGCGAGCTAAACAAAACCCGCCTTTTTCACCCTTCCTTCCGCTGCCGAGGCTCACGTGGTTTGAAGATGCTGAGGGGCGGGGTCATGCTGCAGGAAACGTTTAACCAAGTTCTGGCTTCGCTCATCCCTGTGCCGCCTCCCTTGAGGGTTAATGAGGAAGCGAAGACATCAACCTTCGCAGTGAACCTTTCAAAGATGCTGGTTGAGGCGCCAGCCTACTGGAAGGATGTGGCCCACTTGAAGGAGCTGCTTGCACACGAGGTCAAGCACGCGTCAAGGGACGGTCTGCCCTACACTTACAGGGATGCACTGCGCCACGAGGCTGAAGTCATGAAGCGGCTCGATGTCCGCCTTAGCGTTGCAAGGAACCTCCTCAACGTTGTCTACGACGCAGTAGTGGACTTCCGCCTTTCAAAGGAGAACTTGGATGTAAGGGGAATGTGTGAGGAATGGCTTCAAAGGTTTCCGGTAACGCCTCAATCCGAGGGAACCAGCTACCACCTGCTCCAGATAATATATAAGGACTGGTTCAATGCTCCGCTTGAAACAACGCGGTATGAGGGGCAGCTGAGGGGCAACCGCGACTTTGAGAAGTTGAAGTTCCTCCTAAAACGCCTAGCGTCAGAGGGCGAACTTCGCGGGGAAAGCGCTTACCAAGTTGTGAGGGCCGCCGAGTTAGTGGCATCCCTCTCAAGGGTCGAGGGTTCTCCTCTTGGCGGAGATGTTGATTTTGATAGGAGTGACCCAGACGTGAGGGCGGATGCGGCTGAAATAGGCTTGGATACGGGGCTGCAGCTGACGGCGATTGCAGAGCTGATGGGGGTGGGTGAGGGTGAGCTGGACAAGGCATTGGAGGAAGCCGCCGAGGATAGGGCTAGGGCCGCCCTTTGGAGTAAAATACTCGGCTTCAAGGAGCTTTTCAAAGCTTCATCAATGCTTGAGCTGAAGGAGCCAGCCTTCACGCGCTGGAAGCCCTACTCGAAGAGGGTTGACCCGTCAAGCATGGCGAGGGCCCCGGACGACCCGAGAAGATGGCGGGAGCCCGTCACGGAGACCGTTGCGGTCGTCGAGCAGGAAGGTGATGAAGCCGGAGGCTTCTCCAAGCTAATACTGCTACTGGACTGCTCGGGGAGCACGGCGGACATGTACCGGGACAGAACCTTGCTCAGCTACATCAAGGACGCTGCGTACGGCCTCATCGCCTACGCAAAACGCTTCAATCTTCCGGTCGCCACGATCGCCTTCAGCACGAACGCCTGGATCCTTTCCCGCGAATCGAGGAACTATGTTGAACATGCGAAGAGGGTTTTCCTTTTGAGGTCTGGCGGAAACACAAACCTCGAGGATGCCGTGCGCGCATCCATGAACCTTAAGCCTGAGAAGGCTTTGATAGCGCTGCTTACAGACGGACAGGTCGATCCCGATCACCTCAGGCTTTTCGCGGAGCAGTCCGAGGCGAACAGGCTCATGACCGCGGTTGTTGACGCGGAAAAAGGCGTTGAAGCTGTTGAAAACATAGGCGACAGGGTTCAACTCTTCATCGTTAAACCGGACGCTATGGGAAGAACTGTGGTTTCAGCGCTGCCGCATAAGAGAGGCGTTTGAACGTGAAGGACGCTGTTGTTTCCGCCTTTAAATGCGCGCAAACCTATTGGTGAATCAAAATGGTGGAGGAGGAGCGGGTTTTTAGCGCCGTTTGCGAGAAGTTTCGGGAAAAGATCGGCGCAGCGCAGAACTCCTGTCAACTCGCAAGGCTCCTGTCAACTCGCAAGGAAGCTCTTCAACCAATATAAGCGCAAAACAGCCTATCCGGTTGAGGTGCGCGCTTTAGCCACCCTCTACGCCGCACTGAAGGCAACGTATTGCTATCCGATGACCTTGAGGGAGTTTATGGAAATGTTTGAGAAACCTGCTCTGACGATGGATGTTGCAAGGGTTTACAAGCGGATGATGATGGAGGTCGAGCTTAAGCCTCAATTTGAGGCCGCACATGTTCGTTGAAAATACGCGAAGGCGCTGGGCTTCAGCAAAAGGGAAAGCGCGCTGGCCATGAGGCTGACCAACAAGGTCGTTGAGAGGAGGTTGAGGATATGCGGGTGAAGATATGCGAGGTGGGTGCGGACAATTACGGCGTTGTAAAGATCCCCGAGCCGAACCCTGGGAGGATGCGGATGGTGCTGGACGGCTTGAATAGGACGGTTCCCCTCGTCGTGCAAAAACATGGTCTTGACAGGCTCTTAAATTAAAAGGGCGGGGACAAGCCGCCCCCACCCAAAGTCGGGTTCTCTAACAAGCCTAGGGCTTGAACGGGGCGTCCAAGACCTGGCCCCGGCTGGGCTGTTAAGCGCTTAACGGCATGGCCCAGTCCCTAGGAGGCATATACGCGTTTCTGGAGGTGGTTTTCCATGTTCCCCGCATACATCATCGACGAGGTCATCGACGAGATTGTTGCCGAGGCCAGAGATGAGCTTGCGCGCATAGGGATATTCTTCGGCGAGGTTGAAGAGCTTGACACCTACGGAGTCCAATACTGCACCATAGTTTTCAGGGATGTGGCCGTGAATCTTGAGAATCGCGAACTGCGGAAAGAGCTTTCAATGGCGAGCGAAAGCTGGGAAAGATTTTTCAAAGCGCTTGCCCTTGAAAGGATCGTTTCAGGCAGCAATCCTGACGTTCACGATTATGTGGACGTTGAGGAGATTTCATGGAACAGAAACCGCGGACCCTTCGTCAGGCTGAATGTTTCGCTCGAAGTTGAGGGGCTGCTGAGAAAGTATGGGCTTGCCGACTTAAACGTCCGCGAAATGGAGGAGTGTTTGGAAGGGATCCTTGACTATGAGGCGCGCAGAATCCTGCGCAGGCTCAACGAGGCTTTGCGGGAAGCGATGGCCGAGGCCCGCCACGCGCGTGGCGAAGTCGTCCCCCTTCGATCGCTGAGCACATCCTCGTCGAGAGTTAAGTTTAAGTCACCCCGGATTTCATGAGGGTTGGTGAATGCATGTCCTGGAGCATGTTGGGATGCGAGGGCGAGGTAAGTGTTTTTGAGGATCGCAGGCTCAACCGCGTATTGGCGGACGCCGCCGTTTTCGTGAACGTCCGCCGCGAGTTTGTAAAGTTGCTCGGGGTCGAGTGCTGCGAGGAGATCCTCTCGCAGCGCTCCTCCGAAATTGTCGAGGTCGTTAAGAAGCACCTTGAGGAGAATCTGAGGAAGCGCGTATTGCATTGGGAGATCAGCGATTTGGCGGAGCAATACAACCGCGGCTTCCACATCCTCTACACTAGGCAGGGTCTCAGGAGAACAATCCTCCGCTACTCCGCAGCCGTGTCCGCCAAGCTCCTCAAAATATACGGAACGTTGTGGAGGGACGCCCTGGTGCTTTATATGCTCGATGAGCCTAGGAGCCACCCGGTCACCAAAGCGCTGTTCGCCCCCCTCAGAGACGTCCTGAACCGGGCTCGTGAAAAGTGCTTTTAAGCGCCAGCAGCAGCTTCAAAATGGATTGGTTTGAATGTCGATGTGCGCAGGAATGGTGGAGAATCTTTGCGCTCTCAAAGAGGCGAAGAAACTTCTCGACTTTACTACGCGGACCATTCAACAATGGAACAGGCAATCAGCTTCGGAAGTTAATTGTGGAAAATGGGGCGTTGCAAAGGTGCCGATCTGTCCCATATGCAAACAAGCCGTCGATGCGTTCTATGACCACGTCCTGAAAGCGCATGGGAGGGATGCGCTCGACAGGGCTTTAAGTGGCGAGCTGCGCCCCATCGAGGCTCCGCCGTCAACGGTTGTCCCGAAGGCCGCAGCGAAAGCCGCAACGAAGGTTGAAGTGTATTATGACGGACTGTGCGAGCCTCGCAACCCCGGGGGCGTGGCAACGTATGGGTTCGTCGTGTACAGGGACGGGGCGAAAATAGGTGAGGGAAGGGGGCTGGCGGCCGAGCCGTGGAGCGAGGGCGCAAGCAACAACGTGGCTGAGTACACGGCCATGATCAAAGCCTTCGCGTGGCTCATGGAAAACGGCTACGCAGGCGCGGAAGTGCTCGTTAAGGGCGACAGCCAGTTGAGCATAAGGCAGATGCAGGGAGCCTACGAGGTCAGAGCCCCAAGGATCGTCCCGCTTTACTTGGAGGCGAGGAGGCTCTCCTCGAACTTCGGAAAAGTATGGTTTCAATGGATTCCTCGCGAGGAGAACGGGGAGGCGGATATGCTCAGCCAGCTTGCCCTGAGGGACTACTGGCGCCTGTACAAGGCGGAAAAGGCCGCGGAGGTGAAGCCGGGAGAAATAGTCTTGCTGGAAGGCCCAAGGTTCAGGGTGAGAGGTTATATCGTGGATTTGGAAGCATATGTGTGCGAGTGCCCGGACTACGGGCGGTCGAACCGCAACCCAAGGCTGAGGGTCAGGCTTCCGTGCAAGCACATCTTGGCCGCGGAGCGACATGTGGGGGCCTTTTTTAAAAATATTGAGGGATCACGTTAGTGGGTGATTGTGGTGAAGAAGATTGAGGCAAAACTCGAGGTTGATGGGGATGGAAGGGAAAAAGCGTAAAAAAGCGTTAAGGAGGTGATCTCCCATGGTTAAGGTTTCCTCCAAGTACAACGCTTCGTTCGTCGAGTTCCTGAAGAGCGTAGGCGCCAAGTGGAACGCTGAGGCGAGGGTTTGGGAAGTTCTCGACGACAAAAGGGCCGAGGTCGAGGCGAAGGCCAAGGAGCTCGGCGTAAGCGGGTTGAAAATCGAGGCTGAGAAAGCCCAACCCAAAGCTCAGCCCTTAGAGGGAGCCATCAGGATGCGGCTCAGCAGGGACGGGCGCTTTGTGCTGATATCGATCAACATGCTGGCCTTCGCCGAAGACGTGAAGGCGCTTTTGGAGGGAAAGCGGAAAAGCGTCAGGTTCAGGGTTCTGCCCCCGCGTCAGAAGGAGGCAACTTCATGAATTGCCCGGAACCAAATCATGCGGAACCGGAAAAGCGTCAACTGGTCACGGCGCGGTTGCCGAAGAGGCAAATATGGGCGCTCGACAATCTGATCGGGCGAGGCATCTTCTTCAGCAGAAGCGAGGGTTCTGAACTAAGTATGGATATGTATGGAGCCCATGCTTAGCTCTTGGGCTTCATCGCCCTTTGCCTCCTCTGGGTTCATCGGAGGCTTCATCAAGCTTAGCTCCTTTCGGGGGGAACCCGTACCTCCCCACATCCTAA
>CAKZTQ010000008.1 GCA_937921735.1 uncultured archaeon | reverse complement strand
CCTCCCTCACGAGAGCCTCGGCAGCCCCTTGAGGCGCAGGGGCGACGCCCTCCAGTATCTTAACAGCCTCCTCTACAGCCCTCACTCTCTCAAGCTCCTCAACCCTCCGGGCGATCCAGCCCCTGATCTCCTCCGCCCAGTCAACCACGCTGGCGTACGCCTCCATCTTCTCCTTGAGCTCACGAGGCACTTTAACGCTTACAACAGCGGACCGACCCACGTAAACCCAACTGTTTACCAATATTTAAGATTATCCAACTATAAATGGTAAACTAAAAGGTAAACCGCGCTTTGGGTGCTTGAGCAGGGGACAGGGCCGGCTACACATCTAAAACTGCGCACCCCAACGCGCGAGCCGCTAGCGTTGCGGATAAGCTGCTTTCAGCACCACTTGCAGTGGGGTCTGTCGCCCGCTGCAACCTCCGCGAGCAGCGGTACCCCGCGGCAGCTAACCTAGCGGGTTCCGCCGGAAATTTACCCTCAGGAAGGAACTGTGCACCTTGCTCTACCCCAATCTTCGATTCCCACAGGAACTCAGAGCAGGACACGAGTATAATCCTTACCTTAAGGTATTTAGAAATTAAAAAATAAAAATTAACCTAATTTTTGATTTATTTTACTATCGCTTTTTCACTAGCGGAAGAGCTAGGGCGATTATCGACAGCAGTAAAGCGACGGCAGCGAGGGCGATAGCAGTGTTGATAGACCCCTTTAGACCCTCGATGTCGGCTCGCAAAGCCTCAATCGCTTCTGCGCCCGGCACTCTGGCAACCGCGCTCCTCAAATCGGCGACATCGCTCCACAATCGAGCTGTAGTGCGCTCAAGGGATGATATACGTTCCTCCAGCCTGCCTATCAGTGCCTCAATCGGTATGCCAACCTCCTTCTCCTTCAATGCGCGCTCGAGGTCTTCGAAGAACTTGGATGTAGGGAACTGAAGGTTCAGTATCCAGGCAGGCACACGCGGTGTCTCACCCTTCTTGGCGAGGCAGAAGAGCCATGGAAGGTTGTCAGGCCAGTTCCATAGGTAAGGTGAAATCCAAACCTCCGGGCGTTCTTCAGCAGGCCACCCGACCCAGTACTCCTCCGAGTACTCGTACCACGCAGCACCGTAGAAGAGCGGTATGCCCGGAAGGTCCTTCAGGGCAATCTCCTGGAGCTGGCTGTACATGGCCCTGAGTTTCTCAGGATCGGTTTCCTTCGGAATAGCATCTATTAACGGTATTGCATTCCGTTTGGTGTAGTGCGCCCAGTTCCCAGCCGGTGGGCTTAGCCTTGGATCGAGAACCCACCTGAATGTGTTCCACGGGTGAGAGTAGCCTGGCCCGGCATCCCAGCCGATTATGAGGTCGAAGTCTCCCTTTATCAGGCGGTCCCACCATATCGAAAAGTCGGGGAACTCCGTTCTTACGTCAATCCCGATCTTCCTGAGGTTCTCAGAAATCATGTCGCACATCATCATCCAGTCGGTCCAGCCGTAGGGCACCTGGATCGTGAAGGGGCCGAGCTTTGTCCCGTCGGGCATCTCGCGCACACCGTCCCCGTCCTTGTCGGTTATGCCCGCTTCGTCAAGTATGCGCTTAGCCTTTTCCAAGTCGTATGTGTAGCCGTACTTTTCAACTACAGATTGGTCAATCCATTTGGCGTACGCGGGAAACTCGTGCATGATGAAACTCGGGCTGGCCACGATGCTGTAGTTGAAGTACGCCTTACTCACGAGATCCTGATAGGGTACAGCATGCGCTATAGCTCTCCTGACCGCCGTGTTATTAAGCGGGTATCTCCACCTTATGTAGAGGAGAACTATGCCGCTATGCAGGTAGTAGGGAGGGTTGGCGAAGTAAGTTCTCCTCGCCAATCCCTTTACAGTCCACATCTCCCAGATCTTAGCGAAGAAGTGGCCAGCAGCATCGTACTCGCCCGCTTCGAAGGCGAGCGCAGCGGCTGGGTTGTCCTTGAAGGTTCTATGGGCGATGTACTTGGGTGTAGGTAAGCCGAAGATGTCCCTGCCCCACCAGTTGTCCACCCGCTCGTAGTACCAGATGTCTTCACTCCAGGTGTATAACCTATAGGGGCCTCCTCCGACTATTTTCGTAGGGTCGTCATCGCGGAACTCTGTAGCGAGCCTCGGACCATACTCCTTCTTTAACTGCTCCCACCTATGTTTAGGCAGGATAAGGACACCGTGCAAAGCGTCAAACAACGCAAAGTAGTTCAAGTTCTCCCTCTTAAGCACGATGCGGATAGTATCAGGCGTGACGACTTCTACAGCCTCGAGGTAATCCCATAATGGGGTTACCCACGCGATACTGTACTCCTTGCCGAGGTCGAAAGTGAACTTCACGTCATCGGCTGTTATAGGCCTGCCGTCCCACCACCGTGCTTCAGGCCTGAGCTTGACTTCGATTGTTACTTCATCGACCCACCTATACCCGGAGGCAAGGTATGGTATCCAGGTATCATAGTAAGTGCTGTAGAAGAACAGAGTCGGATACATGAGAGTCGTGCCCCAGGCGGTGCTTGGAAGCAGGGGGTTCCAGCCCGGCGGTGGGCCCCAAGCATCGGATACGATCAGCGTCTCGGTTCTTGGGGGTGGTGGCTGGCTTACAATGCCAGGAGTAGTTAGCAACGCAGCTATCAGTAGGGCTAGCCCCAGGGCTTTCTTCTTGGCCACATTCAATGCTCTATTGATGTTCTATATAAATATTTCCATAATATGTTAAATATTCCTAGGGAGAAGCCGGGTGTTGCCAGTATATGTTTTGCCAGGTTTTTGTTCACGACTCCTCTAAGCACTTAGCCCCAACCTTCTCTAAGCTAAACAGGCCCTACACCCTAGTTGAGTCAGATCAGCGCTGTTAACGAAAAGTCGAAGCGGTCTGTGCACAGGCCTCCTCCTTGCGTACAGCCCCTCGAAACGATCTGAAGAGGGGAGACCAGGACTCCCGCGACTATTGAGGCTCGGCGGCATTTGGAAAGCTTGCTTGAAACTTTGGTGCGTCTCCCCGGTGCAAACGACCTTGCAATTTAATGTGACAAGGAGGTTAACCACAACTTAAGGGTCTCGACCCATATCTCTGTAATGGTTGAAGCCGTGGAAGGTCAGCTGTAACTGCGCGTTGCATAGCATTCAGCAAGACCTGTGCAATCCATCGCCAGAACTGAGGAATTGGTTGCACGTACAGGTATCTTGAGCCGATAGTGTCCCAATTTCCTTAATAAATTATATAAGACTTGCTGCAGAAAGCCCCATGTGAGTTACCTGCTAGACGTTAGGTACGTTACTAAAGTTTACACTGCGGGCCTTCTCTCAAGAGAGCGCATTACAGCAGTTAATAATGTGAACTTCAAGTTGAACAGTGGAGAAATCATCTCCATAGTTGGTGAAAGCGGCTCTGGAAAGACCACTTTAGCCAAAATCATACTCAGGCTGCTGCCTCCTACATCCGGCTCGGTATATTTCGAGGGGAAAGACGTTTGGAGCATTAAAAGAAGAGAGGAGCTCAGGCAGTATTGGAGGCAGGTCCATGGGATATTTCAGGACCCGTATGCGTCCTTCAACCCAATGTTTAAAGTCAGGAGGATACTTTACCAGGCTCTTAGCCTACTAGACGAAAATGAGCGGGGTGACCCTGAGGGGCTCGTGAGGGAGGCTTTAAAGAGCGTTGGTTTGCAGCCGGACGCCCTGGACAAGTACCCCCACGAACTTAGCGGTGGAATGAGGCAGCGGATCATGGTCGCAAGGTGTTTCATGCTGAGGCCGAAGCTCGTAATAGCCGATGAGCCAACGTCGATGATCGATGCATCAACGAGGGCTGGAATCCTCAAGCTTTTCACAAAACTTAGGGAAGAAAATAACACGTCGATAATTTTCATAACACATGATCTTGGGCTAGCTTACTACGTTAGCGATCGCATACTGATCATGTACAAGGGAGAGATTGTGGAGGAGAGAACGCCAGATGAGCTGCTTGAGAAAGTTGAGCACCCCTACACGAAGAGGCTTCTCAGCGATGTACCTTTCCTCTATAGGAAATGGAGTTAATTTTCACAAATTTTAAACTTAATGCTATGTTTTAAATAGGGGCACCTTTAAGTGGCCTCGTGTAAGAGTGGGTACGGAGGGATGCAACTTATGGAGGGAGAGAAAGCGGTTTACAGGGGTTTGCTTAAAAGGCCTGTAGTGAAACTACTGATCCGTAAAGTTGTGTTCCTCTTTATTACCTACTTTGTCTTCATAACTATAATTTTTGCTCTGCCCCGCCTTGTCCCGGGAAACCCGCTTGCAGAGATGCTAGCCAATATACTTCAAACAATGCAGGCAACGCCAGAACTCGTCAGAGCAGTTGAACGGCGCTTAATGGAGGAGTTTGGTCTCCACAAGCCTTGGCATGAGCAATATATCGAGTTCCTAGGGAGAATGCTGAGAGGCGACCTCGGCACATCTTACTCGCTCTACCCGAGGAAAGTCTCCGAGCTTGTTTTCACCTACCTACCTTGGACCCTCGGCTTACTGATACCAGCCACGCTCGTTTCGTGGATTGCAGGTAATACTCTTGGCGCGCTTGCCGGATATAGACGCGGCGGGAGATTCGACAATGCGCTATTGCCGGTGAGCCTCATCCTCTCTCAGACGCCATATTACTGGCTTGCGATGATACTCCTTTATACCTTCAGCGTTAAACTCAGGCTTTTCCCACTAGGAGGGGCTTACCCAAGCCACGTGGTACCCTCTTTCACCCTGGAGTTTATTGCGGGGTACCTGTACCATTACACACTTCCGTTTTTGTCCATAGTCTTGGCAGCAGCGGGTGGCTGGGCTATAGGAATGCGGGTACTCGTCATCTACGAACTTAGGTCGGACTACGTCGATTTTGCTGATTCGCTTGGGCTTAGTGATAGGAAACTTCTCCAGTATGTTTTCAAAAACTCGGTGCTACCTCAAGTCACAGGTCTTGCGCTGAACCTAGGAACCATCCTAGGAGGTTCGCTGATTACGGAACTTGTTTTTAGCTATCCTGGCACAGGTTACCTGGTTTTTAGAGCATTGACGAGGCTCGATTACCCTATGATTCAAGGGACCTTTGCAATTCTATTCCTAACGTTGATACTGGCGAACTTTCTCGTCGATTTAGTTTACATGGTCATTGACCCCCGGATAAGAACGGGTTATATAGGTGAGTAAACCATGCCCAGCCGCATTCTCTTGGAGATCTTTAAGATAAAGAAGTTCACCATCAGCCTGGCAATCATCCTCCTTCTCCTCTTCATAGGTCTGGTGGGACCGAGTATTTACCCAACCGATCCATTCGAGGCGGTTTTCCGACCTGAAGACCCTCCTAGCAGCAAGAATCCTTTAGGCACTGATAGCTACGGGAGAGACGTGCTGGCTCAGCTTCTTCATGGTATCCGTATGTCCCTATACATAGGGTTTACAGCTTCACTCATCGCGCTGGCGATCGGAGTCGCTATTGGATCGATCGCTGGAGTGAAAGGAGGCCTCACCGATGAGGTTCTTATGAGTGTAACGAATGTGGTGCTGGCACTGCCTTCAATCCTCTTGATGCTGCTGATAGCTGCTTACTTCAAGTACAGGGATCCTATGCTTGTCTCCATAATAATCGGGGTCACTTCATGGCCCTGGGTTGCGAGAGCTGTGAGAGCCCAGCTTCTAAGCTTGAGGGCAAGGGAGTTTGTGCACTTCTCTAGAATGGCTGGCTACAGCGACTTCAGGATCGCGGTTGAAGATCTACTGCCGAATATGGCAGCTTACATTTTCATGGCTCTGGTCCTGCTTATGTCCGGAGCCATGATGGCGGAAGCTGGACTAAGCATGATAGGCGTGGGGATTACGAGGGGGGCCTCGCTGGGAATCATGCTGTACTGGGCTCAAATGTTGGAGGCTGTTCGCAGGGGCCTGTGGTGGTGGTTTGTCCCGCCCGGCTCCGTACTGGTAGCCCTATCCGCGTCACTGCTGATGATCTCAACCGCCCTTGACGAGTACTTTAGCCCTCGCTTGAAGGGGAGGTGAGAACCCATGACTCTCCTAATGGCCGAGAATATAAAGGCTTACTACTTTACCCGAATGGGTACTATAAGGGCTGTTGACGGCGTTTCACTTGGAGTCGACAAAGGCATGGTCTTAGGGGTTATTGGAGAGTCCGGCTGCGGTAAATCGACCTTCATAAACACGCTCATGATGAACATCAGGTCTCCGCTGCGCTTCATCGAGGGGAGAGTTGAGCTAGATGGCCTAGTGATATCCGAGATGAGCAGGGAGCAGCTTAAGAAGGATATCTGGGGGAAGCTTGTGGCTCTCGTACCCCAGTCGGCTCTCAACGCTTTGATGCCCACCATGAAAATCAGGGATTTCATCGTCGATGCGGTGAGGCAGCACCAAGATTTGCCTAAGGAGGAAATAGTGGGGATGGCTAGAAGGCGTTTCGAGGAGCTGAACCTCCCCAGTGATACACTGAACTTGTATCCTCACGAACTCAGCGGTGGGATGAGGCAGCGCGCCGTAATCGCTATAGCTACGTTGCTCAACCCCAAGCTGCTCTTAGCGGATGAGGTAACGTCCGCTCTCGACGTTTCAACGCAAAAGCAAGTGCTCAATCTGCTTGCGGATCTCAGAAAGAGGCGCATAATCGACAGCGTAGTATACGTATCGCACGATATCGCTGTTGTCAGGCAAGTAGCCGATAAAATGGCTGTGATGTACGCCGGGAAAGTAGTCGAGGTCGCTCCAACCGAGGATATGATTGCTAAGCCTTTACATCCGTACACCACTGCGCTGGTGAACTCTGTTCTGACACTTGAACCGGAGGTGAGGAAAAGGGAACTATCCTACCTGCCGGGCGAGCCGCCAAGCCTAATAAACCCGCCAAGGGGTTGCAGATTCCACCCGAGGTGTTCCTTCGCTAAGGAAAAGTGCGAAACCGAGGAGCCGCCTCTCGTAGAGGTATCTGAGAAGCGGTTGGTCAGCTGCCACCTCTTTTAAGTAGGCTAGCTACCAGGCAGCGCCCGAGCTTCTTTACTAATTTTCCTTAAGATGATGGCTATAGAAACCAGCGTTATCACTAGTAGGAGTGAAGTATACTGGAATTCGAATTTCCCAACTTCACCCCTAGATAGAAAGTAGGCTAAAGTCATTACCTCTAGAATCAAACCCCAGAAAAGAATCGTTAGCAAAGGCCTGTAGTGGTGGACCACGCTTTTTCGGCTAGTGCTACCCTTGATAAAGCTAGCGTTGATGCCATCTCTGCGTTCCCGCGATGCATTAAAGCTAATTTTAAAGGCCGGGCTCTACTCGGGAGCAGTTTTCAGGTTTCCAAGCTTGGCATCGAGTACGAAAGAGATCGAGGCCAGCGGGGGAGAAGCCCGGAGTCGTTCCACCAGACTTCTCTATTCCCACCCGGGTAGCGGCTATAGCCTTCGTTTTCGAAGCATGTTTAGGGGGTTGAGGCGGTAGCCGCGAGCCACGCCCAGCGGGCCCTTCAGCATGCTGGCAGCACAGGCGCCGGGAGCGTTTCCGTAGCGCCGGTCCTCCTGAATCCTTTGATGTCTGCGAACGCAGAAGCCGCACCAGGGCGGCGGTGATCCACAGCTTTCCCCATGGGATAGGAATTGCATAGGCCAGGCCTAAACTCTAGAAACATTGCTGAACCCCTGAATCAGCCCGAGGGGAAAGTGGGCAAGCCCGAGTATCTCCTTGGCATACATATGCTTATCGTTGTAGACGTGCTGTTCCACATGCTCACACCATCGTGTGCGGAAGTCGAGTTCTCCCTTCAAGCCCGTGATCCACTGTGTTTTAGGGGTGGCACCACAAATAAAACTACCCCTTGGTATCTAACTCGCGGCGTGGTCAGTGGTGGCTCTGCGACTACCCGCTGGAGCACGGGAGGCCCTCCTCTACGAGAAGCTAAGAGGCGGGCCGGTGCGCTGCAACCTCTGCGAGCGGCGGTGCGTCATCGGCGAGGGGTCGAAGGGCTTCTGCGGCACTAGGGTGAACGTGGGCGGGGTGCTCTACACCCTGACATACGGGAACCTCTCCGCTGTCGAGTCGAGGCCCATCGAGATCAAGCCTTTCTTCCACTTCTGGCCCGGGTCCACCGCGCTAACCTTCTC
>CAKZTQ010000007.1 GCA_937921735.1 uncultured archaeon | reverse complement strand
CAAAGGCGGGTATTGCTGATGACATGGGCCTTAACGCCTCCCGCTAATCCCCCCAACTTTGGGACACTTCTGAGGTTAGCGGACACCTTTGTATACCATATTCCCACTGAGTTGTCAAATCTCGACTCTGGTGGCTGGGGGAAGGAGGCTGAAAGATTTCGCGCGCACACCCTGTTAAACATAAGAGAGAGGGATGCTTCATGGCTTTACAAGAAAAGCCAATGCGGCGTAAGCCTTTGGAAGTAAACTCGCGCCTTACGTCTAGCGGTTATAGTCCCCTGGAAGAGCCAGGGGCGGCTTGCAGAGCTAGGGGAGGCCCATGAGCCAGCTCCTCTGGTTGCTGAGCAAGATCACATATCTTCTGCTGAAGGCCTGGGTGCGTATTGGGCTTGAGCTTATAGGATGCATGGTGCGACTGCTTTACTGGAGCGTGCGCACCTACGGTTGGGGCAGGGTCGGCAGCCTCCTCTTAGCCTTGGCGGGCAGCTTGTGGCTGCATGCTCAGCTGGGGAGACTCTCCTTAAGCAGTGGCTCTTTAGCCAGCGTGTTGGTAGGCACCCTAGGATTTTGGGGGACGCTCCTAGGTGGGGCCCTCTGGCTGAGCCGCCGCTGGCAGGAATGGAGCTGGAACTCCTATCCACTACGCCTAAAGACCCAGAACCTCATATCCGAACAGGCTTACCGCACTTCTGATGCCACTACGGTAAGTGCTTCTGTTGCTCTAGCTGAGGGCACAGAGCTTTGGGAGCGCCTGCTGGCCCCTGCCACTTTGCAGCAAGCCTGGCAGAGAGTTTTTATGCGGGGAGGCGGGCCGGGCTCGGACGGCGTGACCATAGAGGTCTTCTCTTTAGATCTTGAGAGGAACCTCCAGCGGCTGAGGGCACAGCTGCAATCGGGACTTTACCGTCCGCGCCCGCCGAGATGGGGAGAGGTGCCTAAGCTCAATGGTGGGACGAGACGCCTTGGAGTGCTGTGCGTTCAGGATCGCATTGTGCAGCAGGCTCTTCTGTCGGTGCTGATGCCCCAGTGGGACGGGAAGTTTGCGCCCTGTAGTTATGCGTATCGGCCGGGTAGATCGGCCCTCCAGGCGGTCGCGGAGGTGGAGCGGGCCTTAGCGGCCGGGCGCGTATGGGTGGTGGATGCCGACATCAAGTCGTTCTTCGACAGCGTCCCTCACGCTCCCTTATTTGCTCTACTTGAGGAATGGCTGCCTGATGTGCGTGTTCGGCAGTTAGTTGCGCTTTGTGTCAGCGCTGTAGCCCCTGCCTTTAGCAAGGGATTGACCCAAGGGGCGCCCCTATCGCCCCTTTTGGCCAATCTCTATCTGCATCGCTTCGACAGCACCCTCCTGCAGATGGGGTACCATCTGATCCGCTACGCGGATGACTTCGTGATCTTGTGTGCCACGTGCCCACAGGCAGAGCAAGCTTTGCAAACAACGAGACGCTTGCTGGAGGGTTTAGAGTTGCGTCTGAACCCCGAGAAGACGCGCATCGTGCACCGCGACGAGGGCTTTACGTTTTTGGGCTGGACCTTCGATAGAGATGGCAAGCGTCCCAGCGAGCAGGCTGTAGAAAGCCTTCAACTAAGGCTGGCCTCCGCCTCTGATGAGGAGAAACGCTGTCAGATTTTGGCGGGCTGGCAAGGATATTTTGGTGAGGCTGCACCCTTGAGACGGACAAATGTAAAGATCAACCAGGCTGAGCCCCCTGAAGCGGTGGATGATCTCCACTGGTGGGCCGATGTAAATGAGCGCGGCTCAGAGGGTGGAGTCAATGGAGATAGAAGCGGGAGCATACCAAGCTCCGCGCTGACGCGGTATCGAGAGCTGTTTTTGGGGCGGCTTGATGCGTTTGCCCGCTTCTGGCAGAACGAGAATCGCCACGGGTATACACCGATACGTCGCGCGCCCACGGATCAAGAGCTGCAGGAGCACTTAGCAGGCCAGACCATCTTGGGAACTTATCTATCGCTCCCCGATGGCCGCACGAAAGCCTTAGTGCTGGACATCGACGGGCCGGACTCCACGGAAGCGGGCCGATCAGCCGCCTTCCAAACCGCGCAGCAGTTGGTAGAGAAGCTGAAGCAGAATGGCCTTAAGCCCCTTTGGGTGGACAGCGGTGGCAAGGGCTTTCATATATGGCTTTGCTTTTCTCAGCTGGCATCTGGGCGCCAGCTGCGGCAGTGGGCCAATAGATTTTTAGATGGCTTTCGCCCCTTCCCCAAAGGGGTGCTGGTAGAGGTCTTCCCGAAGCAGGAGACCCTCAAGCCCACAGCCTTGGGATCATTGATCCGGCTGCCGTTCGGGCGCCATCCCCAAACCGGGCGCTGGAGCCTGTTGCTTTCTAAAGATGGGCGACCTGTAGAGGACTTCTGGGCAGCCCTCACCGACACTTCCCTCATAGATCCTCAAGGATTGCTTGCGACGGATCCGCTTGGAAGTAATGCCCCACCTGAGCCTCCTGAGGCTATCGCACCAGTGGTCGAGGGGTGTGCACTCATTGCCGGTTTAATCAAAAAAGCCGCGCAAATGCGCCACCTGCGGCATACGGAGCGACTCGCACTTTTGTATACCCTAGGGCAGCTGGGAGAAGCCGGGCGAAATTATTTACATCAAGTGATCGCTCTTTGCTCCAATTATGATCCTCGCGTTACCGAGCGGTGGATCCAGCGGCTGGAGGAGGGACACCGGCCCATCCGCTGTGCCACACTGAAAGAATGGCTCAAAGATTATCTACCCGGCGTAGGCTGCTCATGCCCTTCCAGGCGCGCCAATCCCTCACCCTTAGATCTGCTCCGTCAGGCTCACAAGCGCCAGCCGGAGGCATCTCTAACTCAAACTGCCAGCTGGGACGATGTGGCGGAAGAGATGTTTGGAGAGGCTCTGTCTGATGGCATTGAAGCTAACGACCCTCAAGACTGAAGGAGGGTGAAAACATGTCCGTTCTGTATGTGACCCAGCCGGGGGCAGAGGTGCGCCGCAAGGGTGGTCGTTTGCAGGTGGAATGGCAGAAACAAGTACTGGCAGCTCTGCCCCTACGGGAGATCGAGCGGTTAGTATTATTAGGCCCGGTGCAGCTGAGCGCGGCAGCTACTCGACTGTTGCTCCGTGCTCGGATTCCGGTGGTCTTCTGCAGCCTGCGAGGCCGCTGCTACGGCACGCTCTCCAATGGCCATGAAGATACGGAGCTGCTGCTCCTGCAAGTGGCGCGCTATCAAGATGAGGCGTTCCGCTTGGGCATTGCCAAAGCGATTGTGGAGGCCAAGATTTGCCATCAGCAGCGGCTTCTGCGGCGCCATGCCCGAAACCATCCCAACCCCGCCCTTAAAGATGTAGCAGACCAACTGGAGTTCTTGCTGCAGGAGCTGCCCGACTGTGCTTCTATAGCGGAGGCGATGGGCATAGAAGGGCAGGCCGCGGCCTTATACTTCTCCGTCTTGGGTACTTGCCTAAGGCAAGAGGGCATAAACTTTACTGGGCGTAATCGTCGCCCACCTAAAGACCCCGTCAATGCCGTCTTGAGCCTGGGGTATATGTTGGTTTTGCAGGAAGCGCTGAGCGTGCTCATGGCGCAAGGGCTCCATCCAGGCCTGGGGTTCTTGCATGAGGTGAGCTGGCACCGGCCCGCCCTGGCCTTGGATCTCCTGGAGGTGGCCCGCCAGCCGATCATTGACCGGCTCACCCTTAGCTTATTTAACCGTGGTGCACTCACCCTTGATGATTTCCAAAGCAATGCTGATAGAGGGGTAAGGCTGAAAGAGCAGAGTTTAAAGCGCTATCTGCAATTCTATGAGCGTGCAATGACCACACCCTTCCGCTACGGCTACGGCGTGGCCAGAGGAACCTTCCGCGATTGGCTCCGCCAGCAGGCCGCTGAACTCAAGAAGGCTATTCAAGAGAATCAAGCTTGGAAGCCCATTCTTTTGGAGCTTTAGTGAATGCACTACGCGATCGCCTACGATATCACTGATGACGCCCGGCGCAACAGGGTCGCCCGCTTTCTGGAGGGCTGGGGCCGAAGGGTGCAAAAGAGCCTCTTCGAGTGCGATTTCTCACCCGAGGAGCTTCAAGAGGTGTGCACCTGGCTTAAAGAGCTATTGGTTCTTCCGGATGATCGCTGTCACATCTACAGGCTCTGCGGCGAGTGTGCGTCTAAGCGTCTGGCGCTGGGGAAGGACCTGGAGCCGCAGTGGACGGAAGCAGTGGTGGTATGAGGCGCACCTGCCCCAAGCCGTGGGTCGTCTGCCAGCCCACACCGGCATAGAAGGCGAATTCCGCCAGCAAGCCTAAAAGCCGACAGAGCTCGGGCACGGGCCTGACGACTCGATAGGTGTACTTGCCCAAAAAGCCCACCGTGCGATACCCGCCCAGCTCCACCCTGCGGGTCTCGCCGGAGAAGTTGCTCAAAACCACACACTCGTCTAAAGCCTCCCGCAGATCTTCTAGAGAATGCGGCGCAAAGGCATTCCAGCAGGAGAGCAGCGAACCGAAGACCCAATGGGG
>CAKZTQ010000006.1 GCA_937921735.1 uncultured archaeon | reverse complement strand
TCCTCAAGTAAGCTGCGAGTTATAAAAAGGGGTTTCTCAGGTAAAGCATCCATCTCTTCAATAATACTTTTGACTAGGGAGTTTAAGTCTGCAATTCCGGAAATTTCCCTTAAAAATTCAAAGGCGCCTTTATCAATCTGGCATCCAGCTTCAAATGCCAGGGAAAGAACATTTCGCACGTTCCTCTCATCGCTCGACATGCTTCCCTCAACCTAGCCTGGAAGCGGGCCCTGTAGAGATTTGCGGACTCTAAATTGCGGAACATATCTCCTTATAGATTGTTTTGAAAAATTTGACGTACTCGACGGCTTGCCGCCGCGAGATATGCAGCATTTCCACAACATCATCGGGGCGAAGACAGGAGACTACGTTTCTGAAGCTGAATTCGAGGTGCGTCTCCCCCCCTTTGGCGCGCTCAACTATCCTCTGCGCTGCCGGACTGCTGGCGTAATCATGGAAGACGTTGTACCAGACGAGGAGCAGATTTTGGATCGTTTTTGTCCGTATCGACTTCGCGAGCTTGTCGAATTCAGGATCGTCCGTTATCGTGCGCATCATGAATCCGCCCACAGGATCTGCCTCACCGCCCAGTTAACCCTCGCCCTCGTGCCGCATTTCGGACACGCTATCTCCCCCTCATCGGGCGCGGCTGCCGTGGACGGGGGCGCTGCGGCCGAGGACACGTTTACGACGGCGGGCTTCGCCCTCGCAATCCTGATCGCCTCATCCTTCGGCAGCCCACTGGCTAAGGCATTCCTCGCCTTCTCAGCCTCGGCGCGCCTGAGCTTCCCCTCTATTATTGTTTCGGCCAGGACGCGCTGTTTATCTTCAGGCGCGCTCGCGATTATCTCCAGGTGCTTGCTCGACAGCAGCCTGCCGGTCTCCGGGAGCTTGGACGCGATGTAGTCCCTCGCATCCTTGGGCAGGACGGCCCTTGACAGTATCTCCTTCACCTCGTTCTCCCGAAAACCGAACATTTCCCCGATCTCGTATGGCGACATCTTCAGGGCCGTCTGCAGATGTTTGAAGTACGTGGCTTCCGCCAGCTGCGATACGGTTCCGCGCTCCTTGTTCCTCCGGTAGTTCATCTCGTAGGCTTTTTCCCGCGAGATGTCAAGTATCCTCGCCCTTATCCAGGGCCAGTGGAGCTGCTTGGCCATCCTGAACCTCGTGTGCCCATCAACTATCTCATACTTCGCCCACGGATACTTGTCCCTGCACTCCTCCATTTCCTCGGGCGTCATCCTCCTAACAATTATCGGATCGATCCTTTCAGGTCCGTCCGGCCTCTTCATCTCCTCATGCAGCATATGCTCTTCCTTAGAGCCTATTACTGTAGTGTTGAACGGAAGCGGCTTGATGAACTGCAGCGGGATCTGGACTACGCGCTCGCCGGTTTCCCTCTCGCTCAACTTCCCGCAGCCTCCTCAGCCTTTTTCTCCTTAGCATCGCTTATTCCATGCTCGGATATCGCGTACACGGCCTGCCCCCTTGGCAAGTAGCTGCTGTCTATCAGCGTGGCCCTGAACAGCCTGCTGCTGACGCGTTCAAGATACAGGTGGTTGTTCACGCAGTACAGGAAGACGTTGCCGCCTGTAGGAGGGTTGAGGACCTCGGGCCTTGTCTCATACGGTGAGGCGGCGTGCGGCGCAGCGTGAACCTGGTTCGTGACGAGCACTGCCAGGTCGTACATCCTCGCGTAGTCGAGGAGGCGCCTGAGGCAGCGGTTAAGCTTGAACTGCCTGGTTGGGAGGAGGTCCCTGCCCGGATATTCGGCCCTGAAAGGGTTGACGAGCGTGTCGACGCCTATGAACTTTATGTTCCTGTCAGCTATCACCCCGTGACCATGCTCTATGGTGGCGATGAGGTCCGCCGTGCCTATGACGCGCGAGTAGACCACCGCCTTCTTCACGGAGTTGAGCGGCACACCCAGCCCCTCAGATATTTGCAGGAGCCTCGCAGCGGAGGTCGTCCCCTCAGTATCGATGATCCATGAGCCTGCGTTCAGCAGCTTCACGACGTTCAGCGCAACAGTGAAGACTAGCTCGGTTTTTCCGACGCCGTAGGCTCCGCTCACGCCGGTCAGTTCACCGGTGCGGATGCCGCCGCCGAGCAGGTTGTCGATCTCCTTGCAGTTCGTGGTTATCACCTGGCGCCGAGCTTCCTCAATCTCGAGCTCCTCAAGGGTCATGACGCGGATCTTGAGGCACTTGCGCGCCTCAGCCGTTATTTCCTCAGCCTTCTTGAGGCCGAAGAGTCCCGGCCTCTCACCAACCCTCTCGAAGAGGATGTGGGGCGGCTCGATGGCTATGCTCTCGATCGAAAAGTAGCCGGCATCCCTGAGCACGGCGGCGAGCCGAGGCGTGACGCCCTTGATCTTCAGCAAGGGATCAGCGTAGGTTTCCTCCTCCCCGCCTAAAACGTCCTCATTCGAAGGTTTCTCTTCAGCCAAAGCGCCCACCGGAGAAATTTGGTACATGGGTTTTTAAATGCTGTTGCTGCGGGAGTCAGCTGGACCGCACC
>CAKZTQ010000005.1 GCA_937921735.1 uncultured archaeon | reverse complement strand
TGTGGGCACACGGCCTTGGAGGGGCCGTTCAGGCTCTCTTGCTGGTCAACGCCCTTGCCGCCTTCGCCTTCTGGTTGGCCAAGGGGACGGATTGAGGTATGCGCATCGCTCACGTGCTGCTCGGCCGCTGTAATCCCGATGGCGCCAACGGGGTGGACGAAGCTGTCTACCACCTGTCCCGCCACCAGGCTGCTTTGGGAGCTGAGGTAGGTATAGTTTCCCTGACCGTTAAGGAGCCCATTCCGGTGCCCGGCGTAGAGGTGAAAGACTTGCCACCCCCGTTCGGAAGGTTAGCGAGGTTTTGGCGGGGGCGCCGAAACGGCTTCTGGAGGAGCTGTTGCGGTGGAAGCGGGATTTGGTACCTTTCCATTCCGTGCACATCGGCCTGTTTATCGGCGTGGGCAGGGCTCTGCACTGGCAGGAGATTCCCTATGTAATAACTCCGCACGGCGGCTTTCCCCGGGGCGGTTAGCACAGGTGAGGCCCGCGGCGAAGGTCTATGTGCGCCTCTTGGTGAAGCCCTGCCTGGAGGAGGCGCGATTTGTGCACGCAGTAAGCCATAACGACAGGAGGGCCTGAGGTTGTTGGGGATACGAGCCCGGGTAGTCGTGCTGCCCAATGGCATTGACCTGGATATGGTGCCTGCTAACGTAGACGCAAATCCCCTCCTGGAGCGTTTTCCTATCCTTACAGGGTAAGCGGGTCTTTCTTTACCTGGGGCGACTGCATCCAGCTCACAAGGGACTTGACCCCCTGTTGGAAGCTTTTGCAATGGCCCGCATCCAGAAAGCGGTCCTGGTCTTGGTGGGCCCGGCCTGGCGGGGGAGCCTACTGCGCTTACAGGAACAGGCCCAGCAGTTAGGGCTGGATAGGCAGGTAGCGTTTACGGGACCGGCTTTTGGAGAAGAAAAGTGGGCCTATTTGGCTGGAGCGGATGTGTTCGTGCACCCTTCGAGGTCGGAAGGGATTCCGTTCAGCGTCCTCGAGGCCCTGGCCATGGGCACGCCAGTACTGGTCTCCCAGGCAGCGGATCCGGGCGATATTAGGACATGTGGTGCTGGGTTAACGGTCGAACCCAGAATAGATGAGCTTTCAGAGGCCTTGCGGGCCTTCGCCAGGTTTTCTCCCGCGGAGCTGGAGCGGATGGGTCGCAGGGCCCAGACTTTGGTGGAGGAACGATATAGTTGGCGCACGATTGCTGCGCAATTGGTGGAGGCCTATCAGCGTGGAACTCATTGAACCTGTTGAACGACTTTGTGCCTTTCTGAAAGAAACCGAGGGCTACGTAGTGTTGCGCAACCCTAATATCGTTTCTAACCTTGCTAGGGGCGCGGATGTGGATCTGCTGGTCCGGGATTTGCCCTCTTTCTCCTCCCTGCTCTTGAACGAGTTGGGGCAACGCCTATGGGCGTGGAGCGTTCTTACGTGCAAGGATTTTTCTGGACTTGGGGTCACGTGGACCTGCTACCTACCCTGGAATGGCACGGGGCAGTTTATATGTCCTCCGAAGAGGTTTTCCGCTCAGCCTTCCGTAATCCAAAGCGTTTTCTGGAAGCTAGCCTTCCGCACCAAGCGGTACCAGCGGCGGGCGACCGTGGACGGGCCGGCTGCGTCGTGGGGGACTCCGACCTGGCCCTGTGGGGGCTTTTGGGCGAGGAGGCACCGCTTTCTGCGCGCACCGTGGCGCGCCTAGCTGGAGCGGTGGCAGGGGGAGTGGGAGGCGTGCGGAGGCGGCGGCTGGAGGGGTTGCAGTGGTGTACCTGTGGGTGGACGGGGTGTACGTGAAGGCGGGGCTGGAGTGGGAGCGGGCGGCGCTGCTGATCGGCCTGAGCGGGCCTGGTGGACAGCCGCAAGGAGGTGGTGTCGGTCGTGCCAGGCTACCGGGAGTCGGTGGAGAGCTGGTCGGCGGTGCTGCGGGACCTGCGGGAGCGGGGGATGAACGCCCCCCGGCTGGTGATCGGGGACGGGCACCTGGGGATCTGGGGCGCGCTGCGCAACGTCTGGCCGGACGCGGAGGAGCAACGTTGCTGGAACCACAAGGTGCTCAATGTGTTGGAACAGTTGCCGCGCCGGCAGCAGGCGGTAGCCAAGTCGAGGCTGGGCGCCATCGCCTACGCCTCGACGCGGGCGGAGGCGGAGCGCAAGCGCAAGGAGTTCGAGGAGTGGTGCCACCGTCACGGGTACGGGAAGGCGGCGGAGACGCTGGGGCGGGACTGGGAGCGGATGGTGACGTTCTACCGGTACCCCAAGGAGCACTGGCGCCATCTGCGGACCACCAATGTGGTGGAGTCGCCCTTCGCCGCGCTACGGCTGCGGACAGATGCGGCGAAGCGGTTCAAGAAGGTGGAGCGAGCCACGGCGGTGATCTGGAAGATGCTGATGGTGGCCCAGAAGAGGTTCCGGCGGCTCAATGCCCTGGAGTTGCTGGCCAAGGTCTACGCTGCCTGAGCACGTTTACACACCTATTGACGGAACCCCCGTCCAGCGTGCACACGGGCAAAGCGTCATGGGCGGCGTAGCAGTAGGTCGGTAGCGGATCTCAGCCCCCAGTGAGAGCCTTCCCGCGCTCCCCAAGTTGCTCGCTGGGACAGCAGCCCCGCTGGCAGGAATCTCCCAGAGGTCCTGCGAATGGGGCCAAGCAAAGGGTCCTGACGGGCTGGGCTGAGTGGAGCAAGCGGCCTTGGACCGGTCTTACGGCGGCAAGGACACCCGGCACATCGGGATACAGTGTCCGGAACCCGTGATGCGGTACTCGATTCTGGTACCAGGGCCTGTTATTTGCGTCGGGAGCACTGGAAACCCGGGTCTCCGGAACCTGGAAGTAGTGGAAGTAATGACCGCCTGCGGAGCTGCCCGCTCGCCCTCCGCCGCCTGTGGACCGCGTCTGTCCCCCGGCACCCGGCTCAGGCCCGTCGCACAGGAGGATACCGGTTATGCACATCGCCATCCTCGGCACCGGCTACGTCGGCCTCACCACCGGCCTGGTCTTCGCCTACCTGGGCCACGAAGTGACCTGCGTGGACATCGACCGGCAGAAGATCGCCTCCCTGCGAAAGGGCCGTCTTCCCTTCTACGAGCCCCACGCCGAGCGCCTGCTGGCCGACGTGCGCGCCCGGATCCGCTTCGCCACCGACTACCGGGAGGCGGTTCCCCACGCCGACGCGGTGTTCATCGCGGTGGGCACGCCCGCCGCGCCCGACGCCCGGCCCGTGCTGGACGCGGTGGAGCAGGCCGCCTGCGCCATCGGCGAGCACCTGAACAGCCGCTTCACGGTGGTGGTCAACAAGTCCACCGTGCTCCTGGGCACGGGCAACTGGGTGCGGGCGCTGATACGCGAAGCCTTCGAGAACCGGAACGGCCGGGCACTGGCGCTAAGGGAGCGGCGCCCCTCGGTTCCGGCCCCCGAGTTCGCGGCCGGCAACTCACCCGGTGCCTCCGTGATCCTCACCGCGGGAACGCGCTCCGACCGCAGTATTGCGTTTTGGGTCAATCCAAATGCCGAGCTCTTTAGCGAGGTGTGGCATTAATGGCAGTATTTGTCTATCCGAGGCTACCGTGGAAATATCTGCACCTTGGCTTTATGAGAATCTCTGGAGCAGGCTTAGGGAATCTGCTGTTTCCTTGGGCAAGGGCTGTTGTAGTAGCAAAACGTTTTCGATTACGATTAATTTGGCCTACATGGCCCCAGTTATACTTGTCAAGGCGGTTAGACATAGCCTTCGAGCTCATAAAGAGGCACTATATAGGATACTTTACTCCTACTGATGAATATGTTTTCGGGCTGAAGAAAATGAGAATTCTTCTTAGCTCGAGGAAGATGACTGAAGAGGATTTTAATTCAAATTCATCTGATATGAACACATCGAATGGTGACTGGGTGTTTGTATTCGAGGGTATGAAGAATCTCTTTAGGCCCGTTTTGGGCTGGCATCCGTTGATTAAATGTGAGCTTTATAAAATAGTCTCACGTCATCATAGAAACCTTATTCGAACCCTGCCATGGCCCTCCATAAGTGTGCATGTGCGGATGGGTGATTTGCCATCTGCTCCGGACACAGAATTCGTCAAAGAGAATCCTTGGAAGTGCAGGCTACCTCTGACTTGGTATATTAATCAGATTGACAAACTTCGCCAGCAACTCGGCAGCAACACACCTGTTTACGTGTTTACAGATGGTAGCCCCTGGGAAATGGGTCCTCTAATGAAGGTGAAAAATCTACACATTATTCGAACCTCAGCTATAGCTGATCTGCTCACTTTGGCGAGCTCGTTCGTTTTAGTGACGTCAGGGTCGACGTTCTCAATGTGGGCAATATACTTGGGACAATGTCCAGCGATATGGTTCCCTGGGTGGATGAGGCAAAAAGTAGTGGACCACCCGTCTGCGGAAGTTGAATTGGATTTTGCAGAGGAGTTGCCAGATGCATTTTGTAACTTTTTGAAGCTAAGAATGATAAGTTCGCAAGCTTAGAAGATCTGTTTATCGGAGATGTTTTGCTCTGAGGATAGCGGTGATGACTCGATGTCTCGAATGGCTCGCAAATTGCAGCGCCTCACAAGGCTTAGGCGAGCACTGTCACCGGATTGGTTGCGGTTTTTAGTGCTGATGGTTACGGATCCTGGCCTTGATTACTTGGATTACTATGTGAAAAACAAGAGTAAGTTTAATCCGACTGATCCGAGACCGCATTATGCGATTGGTGCAATTCGTTGGCTAACGAATGTACTGTCAGCGGGGAAGATTAGTACAGTAGTTGAGTGGGGATCAGGGAATTCCACCGCGTGGTTTTTACGATTCGGATGCGAGGTTTGGGCGATAGAGCACGACAAAAGGTGGTATGAAACGATCAAATATTTTGCAATTACGCGTAACGTGCCTAATCTGAACGTTATTTACGCCGATAGGAAAGAACTCTATGTGCGACCTACGAGTGTTCCGTTTGCACGAGCAGACTTAATAGTTATTGATGGTATATACAGGATAGACTGTGCGTTATTCTTAGCTGCGCTGAAGGCTGAAGGAAGGATGAAACCTGGATGTATAGTGTTATTTGATGATGCGCAGAGACAGGAGTACGAAGAGGGAATTAGAGAATTACGAACTGTGGCGTCCGACTGGGACGTTTTTGCCGGGCCAGTGTGGGTGGATTTGGATCACTTAACACTTTTGTTTAAACTTTAGGCGCCAGGGGATCGTCGGCCACATTTAATGGGGATGCCATACTTACTGGGGCGGTCGGCTGTTATGATGAGAAGCAAGTTTCGTGTAAGTGCAGAAGCGCTATATTGCATGGCCGTATCCATGCACCTTGCAATGTGGTTGCTTCTTCCGGCTGCAAGTGCGAGGTGGCTTGTTTATTTACCGTTATTAGCGGTCTTATTCGCGCTAGCTAGATCGCGAGCAAGTAGTTCTAGGATACTTCTGGTTGTCTTTATAGCTCTCGCGCAAGGAGTGACTGTGCTTCTAGGAATGTCACCATCACCGTATTTTTTGAACGATTTGCTTTTGATTAATCTTGGCTTGTTACCATACTTATTTCATCTGCGGTTTAGTATGGCACACGTGGATATTCTCATGGTGTCGGCGAGTTGCGTTGGCGTTTTTGACATTTTACGACGAGGGTTTGAAGGCATTAGTTTTGATTATTTGCGTTCGTATGCGACGACCGAGTCAAATATTGGATTGGTGATAGGTGCGTTTGCAGCGGCGTATGCTGTGTCCGGTAGGATCGCGCAGTCGGTTTTCTCGATTTTCCTATGCGTGGTATTTTTTAAACGAATTTCAATTTTAGCGTCTATCTGTACTATTATGTTGGGTTTAATTCTTGGAAAGGCTAGGGCCGCCTCAAGATTTCGTACGAGGAGGCTAATTATCCTTGTTATTTTCGCAGTTTTTTTGGTTATGTCCGTTGTGCAGGATTGGGTTTTTAATGTAATCGCTTCACTGTTCTCAGGCGTATCGATTGAAGGTTTGAGCATGGGCCGGTATAGATGGATACAGGTGTTGAAAGAGGAAATTTTCGGTTTTCATGCTCAGGAAGCTTTTTGGGGGCGAGGTGCCGGCTCATCAAGCAAACTGTTGCATGAAATGTTTGGCATCGTGCACGCTCACGCGAGTTATCTAAGGATGGTATATGATTTTGGACTTATTGGGACGGCCGTGTTTATTTGGGTTTGGGCAAACTCGCTAGCGCGCTCTGTTTATGGCACGATGGTGGCGTTTTACTTGGCGTGTGTTTTATTTACGGATAATGTTCTGGTTTATGTGGGTTACAATTGGATCTTTGCTGCCATAGCGATGTCTGTGCCAAGCGCAATCCGGATGGCGGGGAAGCGTGATGCTTCGCTCGAAGAACGCGATGGCGCCCGGAGCGTTAGAGTCGTGGGTGGTGTAAATCCGCGGGTACCGGTAGTCCGTGGCTGGTGATCGTTGACAGCGGCGGTGACCGGTGGTTTCCCTTGGGACTGGACGAACCGCAGACAAAGGGAGGTCGGACCACCGGTGACCGCCGACTCCAGGATACCAATACTCCAGCGGCCGCGCCAATACGAGGGTGAGCCTGAGGTCGGCGCGCTGCGGGAAGAACTGCTGTTGCTCGCCCAGCAGGTGATGGATGTCGAGGTTAGCGGAGTCATCGGCGCCCGGCGCTACGAGCGCACCCCGTCGCGCAGCAAGTACGGGAACGGGTACCGCGCCCGGCGCAGGGACAGGCGCGTGGGCACCATCGAGCTGGAGATCCGAAGCTACGCTGGGGCAGCTATTTCCCGCAGCCATGCCGGAGCCGCGACGGCGCGCGGAGCCGGCCTTGTGGCCGTGGTGCAGGAGCGTACGTGCATGGGGTGAGCGCGCAAGGTGGACGAGCTGGTGCAGGCGCTCGGCATCGCGGGCTTAAGCAAGAGCGAGATCTTCCGCATCTGTGCCGAGCTGGACGAGCATATGCAGCGGTTCCAGAACCGGCCGCTACAGGGGGAACACCGTATGTCAGGCTGGACGCCGAGGAGGTCAAGGTACGGCAGGACGGGCGCGTGGTAAATGTGGCGGCGGTGGTGGCGGTGGGCGTGCGGGAGACGGGAGAGCGGGAGGTGCTGGTCTTCGACGTCGGGGCGGCCGAGACGTATGAGTTCTAGCTGGCGTTTCTGCGCGGCTTGGTGGCGCGGGGGCTGAGGGGCGTGCGGCTGGTGATTACGGCCGCCCACGAAGGGCTGAAGCGAGCCATAGACACAATGGAAGGGCCAGCCCTTCGCGGAGCCGTAGGCTACTCTCGACGAGGTGGCACAGAGTACCCACGCGAGGGGGCTGGCCCAAGTGCAGGATACCAAGTTTGTAGGCCTAGATGTGCATCAGGATGCGATCGCGGTGTCGGTGGCCGACGAAGGCCGCGGCGAGGTACGCGACCTGGGTGTGATCCCGCATACGGCAGAGGCGGTGGCGAAACTGATCCGCAGGCTAGGCCCGAAGGACAACCTGGTGGTTGCCTGCGAGGCGGGGTCGTGCGGGTACGGGTTGTACCGGCAGCTGACCGCGATGGGCGTGCCATGTGTCGTCGTGGCGCCGTCGCGGGTGCCGAAGCGCCCGGGCGACCGTGTCAAGACCGATCGGCGGGACGCGCGGCAGTTGGCGCGGCTCCTCCGGAGCGGGGAGCTGACGCCGGCCTGGGTGCCGGATGCGGAGCACGAAGCCCTGCGCGACCTGGTGCGGGCCCGGGAGGACGCCAAAGAGGATCAGCAGCGCAAGCGCCATCAACTGAGCAAGTTTTTGCTGCGGCTGGGGCAGCGGCCGCCGCAGGGCGTACGGCCCTGGACGCAGCGGCACCGGCAGTGGCTGGATCAGGTGAAACTGGATCAGCCGGCCCAGCAGATCGTGCTGCAGGAATACCTGCAGGCACTGGACGAGGCGACGGAGCGCATCGCACGCCTGGACCGGGAGATCGCCCAACGGGCTGAGGCTTCTGCACACGCGCCCTTGATCCAGGCCTTGAAGGCGCTACGGGGTGTCGCCCTGACCACGGCGGCGACGATCGTCGCGGAGGTCGGTGCCGTCGCCCGCTTTCGCAAGCCGACGCAGTTGATGGCCTATGCCGGCCTGGTGCCGAGCGAGCATTCCAGCGGCTCCCGTCGGCGGCGTGGGGGAGTCACCAAGACGGGCCATCACCACCTACGGCGCGTGGTCGTCGAAGCGGCTTGGCATTACCGCCACCCGCCGCGGGTGGGCATTGCGCTACGCCGGCGGCAGGAGGGGCTGGGCGCAGCGATCAAGGGCATCAGTTGGCGGGCGCAGCTGCGGTTAAATCACAAGTACCGCCGGCTCGTGGGTCGCGGCAAGACGAAACAGAAGGCGATCACTGCCGTCGCCCGTGAACTGCTGGGCTTCATCTGGGAGCTTGCGCACGAAGTGGAAAGCGCCAAGGTCAAGCAGGCGGCGTAGCAGGTAACAGTCGTCGCGGCTTCTTGTAAAGATGCATAGGGCGGGGTGCAGCGGGCATCGGGCGAGTGCGGCCACGGTACCGAGCGTCCTCGGCCCTCCTATGCGGTACGGCGTCAGCCAAGCCCGCGACACTAGACCGAGGCAGCTCCCGACGGATCAAGGTCATGCGGTAGCCAGCCCGCGAATATCAGGCTGATCCACCGTCGACACGCGCCTCACTCGCCCGCTGCCTCCTGCACCCTGTTTGGAGGTGACGTGGGTGAACGACGAGACATAAGAGCATCGAGCAAAGAAAACCGCGGAGGGGTCTTGACGGGGCCCTTCCATATCAGGGGAGGTGCTGGCGGGCGCCACGTGGCAGCGCTGGCAGGTGCATTTCCTGCACCAGCTTGCCCGGCTGACCAAGCACGCGCAGCGCATGGTAGCCGGCATGGTGCGGACTGCCTTCGCCCACCCGGACCGGGCCAGCGCCAGCCAGCAGCTGCAGCAGGTGGCGGTGAGCCTACAGCGCCGGTTTCCACAGGTGGCCGCCCTGCTTTACGAGTTGGCGTACGTGGGGTTCCCATCGGAGCACTGGCGGGGGATCCATTCGACGAACGTCCTGGAGTGGCTGAATCGGCAGCTGGCGCGGCGGTACTGCGCCTGCTGGGTGCCTAGCTGGAGGAGCATCACGACGAGTGGCAGACCCAACGGCGGTACTTCAGCCAGGCGTCGATGGCGAAGCTCTACGGCGCATGCGACAGGCCTGGTGATCGCGACACGGCCTGCGCAGTTGAGACCTACCGAATGACGACGATTCTTTGGGATATTTTGTGTGTGTTTAAATTTGCTAGGGTATCCTTATTATGGGATATGAGACTACGAGTGGAACGTAAGCCGCGAATTGCTATCCTAGTGAACATTATCGCCCCGTACAGGGTCCCAATATACCGAGCCCTGGCAAGGTGGTTTGATGTGGCTATCTTCATCTCTGGTTTTGAACAAAATAGGAGTATTTGGAGTGGAGCAGAAAAGGCTTTGGGCGGTTTGAGTGTAAAACAAGTTTGGGGTATGTCCATAGCTATCCCTCAGCGTGATAGTGGCAGATTGTTCGATTGGTGGCATATTCATATAAATCCAGGATATTTCCCGGAGTTAGTACGGTACGCGCCTGATGTAATTATTAGCAGCGAAATGGGCTTCCGAAGTCTTGTGGCCGTTATTTATGGTTTTCTTTTTCGTGTACCTGTTTTGGTGTGGTGGGGTGGGACTATTTATACAGAACGGTCCAATAATCTCGTCAAACGATTGTGGAGAAGGTTGTTCTCTCGCTGGGTTCCGCGATGGATTAGTTATGGACTGTCATCAACCGAATATCTTTTAAGTCTAGGAATTTCCAGAGAGAGAATACTGCAGATACAGAACTGTGTTGACGAAAGCCTTTTTACAAAACCCGTTCCTCCAACCTTCTCCCTTGCACCCAGGCCCGTGCTTCTCTACGTGGGCCAACTAATAGGACGGAAGGGTGTGGATCTGCTTTTGGAGGCCGGGGCTCGGGTACAAGGTAAAGGCTACGAATTCACCCTGGCTCTTGTGGGGAGTGGACCAGAGCAAAGGCGGCTGGAGGCAAAGGCAGAAGCTCTAGCACTGCGTCATGTTCACTTCCTGGGTCCGAGGAGTCCAGGGGAGATGCCTTCAGTTTATAGAAGCGCGGACGTTCTGGTCTTCCCCACCCTGGGTGACGTGTGGGGTCTAGTTGTTAACGAAGCGCTCTGGTCCGGTTTGCCGGTTATCTCTTCTATTTACGCAGGATGCACTCCAGAGATAGTGCCACCTGAGAACAGATTTGATCCGTTAGATCCGACAAGCTTTGATGATGCCCTGGAGCGCGCTATCAGTGGGAAGATTGCTCCACCTGATACATCGAGATTGTGGAGATGGGATGAAGTGGCTCGAAAGATGGCGGAGGATATCTTAGGTATCTTACGATGAAAGTATTGTTCCTTCACACCCACTACCTGCAGGCTGGCGGTGAGGATGCCGCCTTTCGGGCGGAGGAAGCTCTGCTTCGGAGGCGGGGCCATGACGTCATTGCCCTCACGCTCGACAACCGGGACCTTGAAGCCATGCTTCCCTGGCGGCAGGCGGCAGTGACGGTGTGGAACGGGGAGTTATACCGGAGCCTCCGGACGCTCATTCGAGAAAAGCGCCGCCACGTGATGCACATCCACAACACATTTCCCCTCGCCTCTCCGGCGGTGATCCGGGCGGCCAAGGTCGAGGGGCTGCCGGGGGTCATGACCCTTCACAACTACCGGCTCCTATGCGTCAACGCCCTTTTCTTCCGCCAAGGCCGGGTATGCGAGGACTGCCTGGGCCGCCTGGCGTGGCGGGGGGTGGTCCACGGCTGCTACCGGGGAAGCCGCGCCGCGAGCGGCGTGGTGGCGGGGATGCTGACCCTGCACCGCTTCCTCGGCACCTGGAGCCTGGTGGACCGCTTCATCACCCTCACGGAGTTCGTGCGGCAGAAGTTCCTCCAGGCAGGCTTTCCGCCGGCGAAGCTGGTGGTGAAGCCCAACTTCGTTCATCCGGACCCTGGGACGGGCGAAGGGAAGGCCGGCTACGTGCTCTTCGTGGGGCGGCTTTCACCGGAGAAGGGAGTGGGGACGCTCCTCAGGGCCTGGGAGCGGCTGGGCGGGAAGGTACCTCTCAAGATCGTAGGCGATGGGCCTCTGGCCGAGGAGGTGCGGCGGGCAGCCCAGAGGATGCCGGGGGTGGAATGGCTGGGGCGTAGACAGCGAGAAGAGGTCTACACCCTAATGGGAGAGGCGGCGTTTTTGGTCTTTGCTTCTGAATGGTACGAGGGATTTCCTATGGTGATGGCCGAAGCTTTGGCCAAGGGACTACCCATCTTGGCGACTGCCCTTGGCTCTCAGGGTAGCATCGTTGACCACGGCCGCACCGGGCTTCTCTTCCGTCCCGGGGAGCCAGAGGACCTAGCCGCCAAGGTGGAGTGGCTTCTTTCCCACCCCAAGGAGCTGGCC
>CAKZTQ010000004.1 GCA_937921735.1 uncultured archaeon | reverse complement strand
ACGCGAAAAAACGGTGGACGACGGAAGTGGTCGAGATTCCGAAGTTCACCGGGAGAGTAGCGGATGGGTCGAAGTCCCCGCCTTTGACTTTTCTTTCTAGTTGCAATGTGGCTTCCATAAGTTTTTAGCTTGGACTGATGGGTAGAAACGCTGCATCCTCGCACTGAACGCTTATTATGAAAGGCTGAGCGATATTTTATCGATGGACATGAAGGGTTTGTTGCTCGATAACGATTATGCGGAGGAAGAAGAACGTCCATGCATCAGACTTTTCTTAAAATATAATGGAGAGACGATCATCGCGATCGACCCAAACTTCGAGCCTTATCTCTATGTCATGGCCGATGAACCAGCGCGCGTCGCGAAGATGATAAGCAAAGTCGAGCTAAGGGAAGCCAGTCGCACGCTTAAGCCCAAGTCCGTTGAATTGGTTGACCGTACATACCTCGGACGTGAAGTCAAGGCGATCAAAGTATCCTTCTATCACCCCAAGGATATGCCCAGCATCAGACACGCGATTCGGGAGCTGCCTGGAGTCAAGGAGATCTTCGAGTTCGATATCCCTCCCGCCAGACGTTATCTAATAGACCGCGGCCTCACGCCTATGAGTGGAATTGGTGTAAGCGGCCGATTCGTGGAAAAGGAAGGAGTAAAGATTATTTTTTTAGATCGACCACCTGAGCCGGCCGAAGTGCCCGAACCGAAACTAAATATCATGAGCTTCGACATCGAGGTCTATAACCCAACGGGCTCGCCCAGACCCGACAAGGATCCGATCCTGATGATAAGCTTGGCAGATAATCGAGGTCTGAGAAAGGTCATAACTTGGAAGGACTTCGGATTCGGCCTTGATTACGTTGAGACGGTCGGTGATGAGAGGGAAATGCTCGAGCGCTTCGTCGAAATCGTTAGGGAACGAGATGTCGACATCCTGTTGGGCTATAACACGGACCTTTTCGATTTTCCATACCTTCGAGACCGTGCCAAGCAGCTCAAAGTCAAGCTGAAGCTGGGATATGACGGCTCCGAAATCGTGGCGCGGCGGAGGCGCTTCGCTACAGCCACGCGCATCAGAGGCCGAGTCCACCTAGATGTTTACGCGATGATCAACTTCCTGGCGACGATTGGGGCGATCAGGCTCATCCACTATACCCTCGAAAACGTCTACAAACATCTAATTGGTAAGGAGAAGCCGGAAATCGAGTTTACCGAGATAAGCGAAGCATGGGATAGCGGGGGCGAGAAAGCGCGCAAGCTGCTCGAGTATTCCATGTCGGATGCTGAGGCGACGTTGGAGATAGGGTTACAGCTTCTCCCCTTATTCACCAACCTCGCGAAGATAGTTGGCCAGTCGTTGTTTGATGTAAGCCGCATGACTCCTGGTCAGCTCGTCGAATGGCTCCTCATCGCTGAAGCGCACAAGCGCGGCGAACTTGTACCGGCTAGACCCGTGGGTGAAGAATACCAAGAGCGGTTGGAGGAAACCTATGTCGGAGCATACGTGATGGAGCCCGTTAAGGGATTGCATGAAAACTTGGTCGTCTTTGACTTCCGTTCCCTGTATCCCTCGATAATAGTCTCCCACAACATCGATCCGGCAACGTTGAATTGTAAATGTTGTGAGACAGAAGAAGCGGTAGCGGTCCCAGAGCTTGGCTATCGCTTCTGCGCTAAACGACGGGGTTTTATACCCACGACGCTCGAGAGGCTTATCCTCGAACGAGCCAGGCTCAAGCAGGAGATGAAAAAACACAGGAGGGGAAGCAAGGAATATGCCGCTCTAGACGCGCAGCAATGGGCATTGAAAATCATCGCGAATTCATTTTATGGCATGCTCGGCTATCCTCGGGCGCGCTGGTACTTTAAGCAGTTGGCTGAGAGCGTCACCAGTTTCGGTCGCCACTACATCCGGAATACAATAAAGATGGCGAGGGACTTTGGTTTCGAAGTGGTATATGGTGACACAGATAGTCTATTTTGTAAGCTGAACGACAAAAGCCGAGATGACGTGAAGCTGTTTTTGGAACAAGTCAACAAGAGCATGCCCGGCATAATGGAGCTTGAGCTCGAGGGCTTTTACAAGCGTGGCGTGTTCGTGACGAAAAAGCGATACGCCATGATAGATGAGGAGGGTAGGATAGTAGTAAAGGGATTGGAATTCGTTAGGCGCGATTGGGCGGCAATCGCAAAGAAAACGCAGGAGGCGGTGCTCGAGGCCGTGTTACGGGATGGCTCACCCGAGAAAGCGGCGGAGATCGTGCGAAAGGTGACCCGAGACATCTACGAGGGGCGCATAAGCTTGGATGACCTCATCATTTACACCCAGCTCACCATGCCATTGAGCAGCTATCGCGCGATAGGCCCACATGTAGCCGCGGCAAGGAAGCTGCAGAAAAAAGGCCGGGAGATTGAGCCCGGTATGATAATAGCTTACATCGAGGTGAAGGGGGGCGGGAGCATAAGCGATCGGGCCATCCCGGTGGAGGATTTCAAAAACATGGAATACGACGCGGACTACTACGTTAAACATCAGGTGCTACCAGCAGTCATGCGAATTATGGAGGTGCTCGGCTACAAGGAAGAGGACCTCCGCTACGAACGTGAAAAACAGGTAAGCCTAACAGAGTTCGTGAACCGACGAGATAGTGGGTAGACTTAAATCCAAATCGATGAAACAACTTTCACCGGGAATATAATGCTTTCCGACGTTGAACTGGAGATTTATCGCCGTGCGGGCAAACTCGTCGCGGAGGTTCGTGAGGAAGTGCGCAAAATCGTGAAGCCGGGAGAGATGTTGATCACGATTGCCGAGACCGTCGAGGACCTGATAAGGCAGAAGGGGGCTAGGCCAGCATTTCCGTGCAACGTGTCAGTTAATGAGGTTGCGGCCCATTATAGCCCACCCGCTACAGACGAATCGCGCGTGAAGGAAGGGGACTTGGTGAAGGTCGACATAGGTGCTCAGATCGATGGATACATCGCGGACACGGCCGTAACGGTCGCTACGGGCGATGACCTCGAGATGGTGCAGGCGGTGGAACGCGCGCTGGAGGAGGCCATTAAGGTGATCAAGCCCGGCATCGATGTCGGCGATATCGGCGAAGCCGTCGAAGCCACGGCTCTAGCGGCTGGCTTCAAGCCGATCAGGAATTTAACCGGACATGCCCTCTCGCGTTGGACGCTGCACGCCGGGTTGACGATACCCAACGTAAGGGGCGCAACGGGGGAAAGGCTAGAGGTCGGCGATATCCTAGCGCTCGAACCCTTCATAACGAACGGTGCTGGTTACGTTGAAGATGCTCCACAGGCATTTATCTTTAGATACGTCGGGGATCGGCCGGTTCGCACGCGGATGGCGAGGAAGATGCTGTTCGATATCAAACGTAATTACGATAGCTTACCATTCGCGGAAAGATGGCTTGCAAAGGGCATGTCCAAGCTAAGGTTGGAGTTGACCCTGCGTGAGCTCATCAACGCTGGTGCCCTTTATCCATATCATGTGTTAAAGGAGCGCGCAGGAGGGAAAGTGGCACAGGCCGAACACACTGTGATAGTAACCGAACAGGGATGTGAGGTCATCACCCGTTAATTAAACAGGCCCGAGATTATAAGCGTAGGAGAAACATCGCATGGTCTTTATCGTATGGCTCAAGGATCTTAACGTCGACCACCTTAAGTTCCTGTTCGAGTTTTTCCATCTCGTCGCGGAAAATATCGATAGGCTTTTTGGTGACGTCTATGCTCCTCGCCTTCAGTGCAAGTATAGCATGACCCCCGTCCCGCAAAAATGCTCTCACGTTCGCCAGTAGGATATCCGTCTGCTCGGGTTGTGCGATGTCTTGATAAATTACATCTACCTGCTCAACTAACGAGCAGTAACTTTCTACTCTGGCAGCATCCGTCAGCAAGGGTATCATATTTGCCCGCTTGTTGCACACGAGGAGAAGATCGCGTAGCGGCCTGGAGGAGATCTCAACGCAGTAAACTGATCCTCCGGCTCCCACCAGATCCGAAACATGACTAGCCGTCGTGCCACTGGCAGCCCCCAGATACAGCACCTTGGCACCTTCAACTATCGGCAAATCCTTGATGTCCTTTAGAATCGCCGCGGCCAACTTGCTCCTGTAAGGGTCCCAGGTTCGATACTCTACATCTTTGAACCTGACGAGCTTTTCTCCGTAAACTTGAGTTCCTGGAACCAAGTTCTTCGTGGCTAGCTTGCGCGTTTCGTCATCGAGCTCAATCCAATAAACGCTTGGGAACTTTTCATGTGGGATTACCCTCATTTCAAGCACCTCATGGCCTTTCGTATTTGGCCTTTATGTCGGCGATGCGAGCCCTCAGATCGGCCGAGAGTTTATCGCCGATGAACTCGCCCGACATGGCATCCACGCGGGCGGCTATGGCGAGCTTTCCGGCAAGCGCACGAGCGATCTTACCCCTCTGCCACCTGGGCACCCCGCGGACGTCGGGGTATTGATAGATAACACCGTGCTTAGGTGGCTTCCCCTTCGTTCGAAGCGCCCTGAACAGGGCTTTCTCGGCGCCCAACACCTGCAAAGTGCTAGACGGCATCCGAGCCAGCTCGTTGAGCCCACCGGCCAGAGAAATGAGGCGGGCCCCTATCGAACTTCCAACGACGGCCCTGATATTCGGCGCCACTTGAGCCATCAGTCCGTCTATATACTCGGCGATGCGTTCTCGAATCTCATATATCGAGAAAACTTCCTTTGCGCAGTCACGTATCGCTTGCATGTCGAGCTCATCGAAGGGAGCGCCCAACGAGTTCATAGCCGCTTGCGCGATCCGCTCCGCCTCATCATCGGGAATCTCGCTCGCCTCCCTTATCGCTTGGGCCGTGAAGTTCTCCCTCGCGCCGAGCTTCAGGATGAGTTCGAGGTAGGTCCTGTGTTCGGGCACGAGTTTATTAAGCTCTGGGAAGTGGAGGGAATACCACTCGCGAATCCGCCCGCAGATGATATTTGCCGTTTTATCTAGCTCATCCAGCATGTCTATAGCTTGGATTATCAATTTGTCACGCTCGGCCGCCTCTTTACGCAGACGATCGCGCGTCAACAAAAGGTTCACATCCCGGATAAGTTTCTCGACATCCTCAACCCCAAATTTTCTCGCCAATTTACGTAGGGAGGTTCGCAGTGTGGCGCCGGCCTTGTTTGGCATCTGTACCTCGAACTCGACGCGCTTGAACTCCTTGCGTAGCTGTGCGGCCAGCTCCGATGATTCCACACAAAACTCACGATGACCTCCATCTATTAGCTCCGAGATCAGTTCCCTATGTTCCTCGGTTGGCATACCCATCTGAACGCCGGCCAACCTACCGGCGATTTTCGCGATGTCCCTCGGAAACTGCCTTGAGCCCACTAGCTTGCCCTCTTCATCATATGCGAAGACGCCCAGAACGCACTCAGCGATGTATATTACCATGCCGACACCAACCTAACTTAGTCAAACTTTTATAAGACCCTTAACTGAGAAGCCAAGGATTACCTATTCTGACTTTTTCTAAGCCCTCTTCCTTACAGATGCGCAAAAACCTTTCCGCGTCCTCACGCTTAGTATAGGGCATGTCATCCATAAAGTACAGTGGATGAAACGCCAGAAGCGAATAGGGTATCGAAGGATCGAGGTCGGCGATGAACGATGCGATGCCCCTGATCTCCTCATCATCGACGTAACCCGGCACGAGCAGGGTGCTCGCCCTCGCGAACGGCACCTCTGGCCTCCTGCGGTGCTGTTTGGCCAACCACTTAAAGTTCTCGAAGGCCGTGCGATGCTCCACGCCGGAGAGCGCGTAGAGTATCTCGGATGACCAACACTTAAGGTCGGCTTTTATACCTCCCCCGCTTTCCAAAGAGAGCTCCGCGAATTCCCTAAGACTTTCCAACTTCATGCTCAGGTTCGTCTCGAGGCAAACCCTCAGGATGCGACCATCCCTTACTGCTGCCCTTCTGGCGAGCCTTGCGGATTCGATCACAAATGGCATTTGGCTTGATGGATCTCCTCCAAAGTAACAGATGCAACTGACGCTCTCGTCCACTTTTTCGGCCACTTCGGGGGCACTTATCACCGGCTTTCCGCTCAACGTCAGCTCCCGAAAGCTGTAGTTTTGGCAGAAGAGGCAACTGTACGTACAGCTCCCCAAGAACACGGAAAGATTATAGTACCCCAAATCTCCCCTCGGCGTGCGACACCACTTGGGGTAACCCGCGCCCCCGGAGCCCGCGCAGAACTCGGCCGGAACGCAGTTCGTCGGTAAGGGGTCATAGTACCAACTCAGCAGGCCTCGCTCGGGGGTACCAAACTTGCGGACCAACTTGCCGCCCACGTTCTCGACGATGCCACAAAAACCTTTCCCTCCCTCCGGGATCCTACAGTCGTTGCCGCAATCGCCGCACCTGACGCCATCGGGATCCTTAGGGGCCCTCGCTGGCAGGCCGTAGCGGCTTCTCACCTTCGAGTGGGCTGACTCGATGTATGGCTTGGCTTCATCGAACCTCTCTCGTATGCAATCCGCACATACCCGTAGTACAGCCGAAACATCGGTCCCCACTCTGCCGCAGACCTCGCATCCAACAGCTTTAGCCTTGGTAAAGCTTAACAAGCGCACACCAATTATCTTTTAATCTTTAAGAAAATACTATTATTGTTGACTTAGGGGCGATGGCATGGAGATAATCTTCGGCTCGGAGCGGCTGAAGCGCGGGTTTGCCAAGATGCAGAAGGGCGGCGTGATCATGGACGTGACCACGCCGGAGCAAGCGATAATAGCGGAAGAGGCGGGTGCCGTAGCTGTCATGGCGCTGCAAGCGGTGCCAGCGGACATACGCGCGGCCGGGGGAGTAGCTAGGATGGCCGATCCCGCGATAATCGAGGCGATCATGAATGCCGTTACCATCCCGGTGATGGCTAAGTGCCGAATTGGACATTTCGCAGAGGCCCAAATCCTCGAGGCGCTTGGCGTTGACATGATAGACGAAAGCGAGGTCCTAACGCCTGCGGACGAGGAGTTCCACATCGACAAACGCAAGTTCAAGGTGCCATTCGTCTGCGGCTCCCGCGACCTAGGCGAAGCCCTGCGGAGGATAAACGAGGGGGCAGCGATGATCCGAACGAAGGGCGAAGCCGGTACTGGAAACGTCGTAGAGGCAGTTCGGCATATAAGGCTGACAAAGAGGCAGATCGCTGAGCTAGCCGAAGCCTCGCCCGAAAAGCTCGAGGAGAAGGCGCGAGAGTATCGTGTACCCCTCGAGCTTGTCGAGGAGGTCGCGAGACTTCAGCGCCTGCCTGTCGTCTGGTTCTGCGCCGGCGGCATTGCCACTCCTGCGGATGCGGCGCTGGTGATGCAGTTAGGAGTCGATGGCATCTTCGTTGGCTCTGGAATATTCAAGTCCAGCGATCCGGCGAGGATGGCGAGGGCGATAGTAGAGGCAACCCGCCACTACGACGATCCGCAAGTTTTGCTTGAGGTCAGCAGAGATTTGCCTGAACCCATGCGCGGGATCGACATAAGGACGCTCAGGGCGGAGGAAAAGCTACAGGAGAGGGGCGTCTAGCCCTACATCCTTCTTGGTGGGGCGTGGTACGAGTGAAAATAGGTGTGATTGGGCTCCAAGGAGCAGTTGAGGAGCACATAGGGGCCACCCAGCAGGCGATGAGGAAATTAGGTATACAGGGAGAGGTCCGCTGGGTCAACAGACCCAAAGGAATCGAAGAACTCGATGGCATCATCATCCCGGGCGGCGAGAGCACAACGATAGGTAAGCTTTTAGTGACATCGGGGTTGTTCGAGGAAATCAGAACGAGGGCAACAGACGGATTGCCGATTCTCGGTACTTGTGCGGGAATGATCCTACTAGCCAAGGAAGGCGACGAACGTACGATGCGTGTGGGGCAGCCCCTACTTGGCCTGATGGACATGAAGATAATCCGCAATGCATTTGGGCGACAACGGGAATCCTTCGAAGTCGACTTGGAAATTCCGGGGTTCGGCGAGGCCCCATTTCACTGCGTGTTCATCCGCGCGCCGATCGTTGAAAGGATCTGGGGTGACGCGGAAGTGATGGCAAAATATGCGGGAAAAATCGTAGCCGTGAAACAACGCAATATGCTCGCTTTGGCCTTCCATCCCGAGCTAACCCAGGATACAAGGGCACATGAGTACTTCTTGCGAATGTGCAAGCGCTAGTTGCTTGACGGTGTAGTTATAAACTCAATTTTTTCATGGCGTCGGCTATTCGACGTATGGCAAGCAAGCAGGCGGCATCCGCCATGCTCACATTGTATTGTTTTGCTAGCGCCAGCACATCGTTAAAAGCTTTAACCATTTTTTCCTCAAGCCTTTGGTTCACTTCTTTCTCGGTCCAATGCTCCCGGCGTAAGTTTTGAATCCATTCGAAATAGCTAACGGTGACGCCGCCTGCGTTTGCTAGGATGTCCGGCACTACGAAAATTCCACGCTGATGTAGAATTTTACGGGCGCCGAACGATACTGGACCATTTGCTCCCTCCACAACAATTTTCGCTTTTATTTTGTCAGCATTGGTCTCTGTTATCTGATTCTCAAGCGCGGCGGGCACCAAAATCTCACATTCAAGTTCCAGCAGCTCCTCATTCGTGATTTCTTCACATCCCTGAAAACCGGACAGCCGGCCGGTCCTGTTCTTGTATTCAATGGCCGCAAGCGTGTCTAAACCGCTCTCTTTGTAAATACCTCCCCTTGAATCACTGAGGGCAATGATCCTGCATCCCATCCCCTGTAATAGCTTTGCCGCAAATTTACCTACGTTGCCAAAACCCTGTACGACTACCCTTGCCCCCCTCAGCTCTATCCCAACGTGCTTAGCTGCCTCCCTCGCGCAAATGGCGACACCCCTGCCCGTTGCCTCCTCCCTGCCCTCAGAACCGCCGAGCTCGATGGGTTTACCGGTAACCACCTCCGGAACGGGGTAACCCTTAAATTGGCTGTACGTATCCATTATCCAAGCCATCGCCTGGGAATCCGTGTAAACGTCTGGCGCTGGGATATCTTTGTAGGGCCCGATTTCGTCAATAATCATTGCAGTATATGCTCTCGTCAGACGCTCAAGCTCGCCCCTGGACATCTCCTTCGGATTGCAGGCGACTCCTCCTTTCGCGCCGCCGTACGGAATGTCCATCACCGCGCACTTCCAAGACATCCACGCCGCGAGCGCTTTTATTTCGTCCAAATTTACGTCGGGATGATATCTTATCCCACCTTTGCAAGGCCCCCTCGTCATATCGTACTGTACCCGATAACCGGTGAAGACCTTGACTCTACCATCATCCATCCTGATCGGGATTGAAACTATGATTATCTTTCTTGGGTGTTTAAGCCTCTCTACGATGGACGGATCTAGCTTCAGTTTTTCTGCGGCCATATCGATTTGCTTCAGTATAGTATCGAAAGGATTCAATTTCTCCATGCAATTACACCGCTTAAATTGAGCATCAGATTTTTAAAGTTTTTTAGATGTTTTTAACTGCGGTATCTTAAGCTATCTAAGAACGGTGAAATCCTCTTTTATTGTATTTAGAACCACGTGCGTGACGCTCCGTTCGACGTGGGGATTTGATAGGATGCCCTTTATGAAACTATTGAGGTCCGCTCTGCTCCTGAACCTAGCGATTACTATGGCATCATAGCCTCCGGTGACATCATAAACGCAGCAGACCCCCTTCATCTTTGAGACCTCCTCCTCAACCTCGACAAGATGTCCGCCGGCAACCCTCAGCCCAATCACTGCGGTAAGGTCCATACCCAGCTTCGTCGGGTCCACCTTGGCCGAATATCCCTTTATGATCCCTTCGTCCTGCAAGCGCTTCACCCGATTGTAGACGGTGCCCTCCGATATTCCGAGCCTTTTGGAGATCTCCCGGAAGGAGACCCTAGCATCGGCCTCTAGCATCTCTATTATCTTCAAGTCCATCTCGTCGACATTTGAAGTCCCCGATCCCATCGCAAATCACCTCACTTTCCCCCCTATGTTCCTAAACATTTCAACAAAAAATAGGAAGTTTTATATATAAATACTTATCTACAGGGGTAATAGCGTGAACATATGCGAAAAGTCTCAGAACAAATAATTTCGGAGGCTAAAAAGGTCGAGTTCGTTTGGCTTGAGTTCGTGGACATGCGAGGCGAGCCCAAGAGGGTGACCGTCCACGCAAGCCTGCTCGGCGAAGTGTTGGAGGAGGGAATCGGTTTCGATGGCTCAAGCGTGCCTAACTACGCCAAGATAGAGAGGAGTGATTTCGTGCTCCTGCCCGACTTCAGGACCTTCAAGGTGCTGCCGTGGAAACACAAGGGGAAAGCCGTGGCCAAGATGTTTTGCAACGTTTGCTACCCGGACGGCGCCCCCCATCCTTGCGACCCTCGTTTCGTGCTCGACAGGGAAACCGCCGCCGCGAGAAGGCAGGGCTACGAATTCATGGTCGGTTCCGAGTTCGAGTTTTACCTCTTCAGAAGGAACGACGACAAGCTGGAGCTATTCGACGATGGCAGGTACTTCGACTACCCGCCCCGCGATAAGGGCGAGAAGCTGAGGATGGACCTAACGATCGCGCTGATGGAACTTGGATTTATCGTGGAGAAGATACACCACGAAGTGAACCCAGGACAAAACGAGGTAGACTTTAAGTTCGCGGATGCGCTCACTACCGCCGACAACATTGTGACCTGTAGGCAGGTGCTCGAGGCGGTCGCGGAGGAATGGGGCTTGAAGGTCGACTATGGGCCAAAACCGGTGCCGAAGGGCATGGGGAACGGGCTCCACTGCCACTTGAGCCTGTCTAATCCCACAACTGGAGAAAACCTCTTCTACGACCCAAAAGGCGAATATCACATGTCTGAAGTGGCCAGGTACTTCATGGCCGGCATACTCGATCATGCATCCGCGCTCACCGCCTTGGCCGCGTCCACGCCTCAATCCTACAAGAGGTTAGTGCCCGGGTTTGAGGCACCCGTTTACATCTGTTGGGGCGGCCCCAATCGATCGGTCATGATAAGGGTGCCTGGCTTTGAGCTAAGGCGCGGCAAGGGCGTGAGGCTGGAATTTAGGGTGCCGGACCCCCTCTGCAACCCTTACCTGCTCTTCGCTGGCCTGCTGGCGGCTGGGCTCGACGGCATCGATAGAAGGCTTGACCCTGGGCCTCCCGTGCTGGAAAACGTGTATCGGATGGGTGAGGACGAGAGGAAGCGAAGGGGTATAAAGATGCTTCCATCTACGCTGGACGAGGCATTGGATGCCCTCGAAAGTGATGATGTCGTGAAAAAAGCTCTTGGAGAAGAGATGTGCGACGCTTACGTTCGAATGAAAAGGGACGAGGCATCAGGAGGTTAGCATCGAGGATATCCCTTATACGTTGGGGACGAATTATTTTTACTGGGCATCAAATGGTCAAAGGACGAAGATCCAAAACACTGCGGAAGCGTTATATTTGGTTGATCGCGGCTCTGATTGCTATCGCCTCACTCTTTTACTCTTATAACGTATATTCGACTTACTCAACTCGCATCGGCGTTATCAGGATCATGGACGAGGTGATCGACTTTAGCTATGCGGATCAAATCGAGAACGCACTTAAGGACCCTCGCATTCGTGCGGTTGTCGTTGTGATAGATAGCCCCGGCGGGACGGTGCAAGCATGTTTTGAAACCGAGGAAAGGCTCTCCAAACTCAGGGCCGAGAAACCTGTGGTAGTGACGATGGGACAATATGCGGCATCTGGGGGATATCTCATCGCCTCTGCGTCCGACTATATCTTCGCCCGCAACCAAACGATAACCGCTGGCCTTGGGATAATAGCAGTTTGGATAAGCTACGAAAACAAGTTCCAAAAGGAGGGCATCGAATATTTCGTCTGGCGCTCGGGCGAAGCCAAGGACGAGTTCGCGCCCTGGCGCGCCCCCACGCCAGAGGAAAACGAGCGGATACAGCAGTTAGTTGATAACCTGATGAGGGAATTAGTCGATAGGATCAAGAGGAACAGGCCGAGGGTGAAGCTTGAGGACTTGATGGATGGTTCCACGGTTTACGGCTCGGAAGCTTTGAGGTATAACTTGATCGACGAAATCGGTAATTACAACAGTGCCCTTCGAAAGGCGGCGGAGCTCGCCAATCTGAAAGAGGGTGAGTACATCGTGGTGGAGATGGCGAACCCTCCGAGCTTTTGGAGTGCTATTAAACGTGCGTTGTGAATATTTGTTGCTTCTCCACCTTGGTGATTAGCGATTTTAAATCATACAGCGATAGTTAGCTCTGAGTCGATATGGCCGCTTTAATTTCAGAAATCTATCGAAAATGCATCCATCTAATCGGGCTTGTGGTGCCACTGATTTATTGGGCCACCAACAAACAGGTGATCCTCTTCTTGTTGGGCAGTTTTCTGTTCATATTTTTAATTTCCGAGCTCTACCGCATCAAATTTGGTATACCCAAAGAGGCCGATGTATACATTAGACCTCTGATAAGACCTCAAGAGAGGCGTGGGATTGGCGCGCACGTATTTTTCGCGGCTGGGGCCTTTGTCGCGGTGCTGGCATATCCCCAAGACATAGCGATAGCCGCGATGTTCGTAGCGGTTATAGCAGACGGCGCGGCCGCAGTTATAGGCAGGAGATGGGGTCGCCATAGGCTAGTCGGCAAAAAAACGTTGGAGGGCACGTTAACCCTGTTTTCGGTTGCAATCGTTACCAATGCTTCCATATTCGTCGCGGGGTTTAGGTTGCCTTTTCATACATCAGCGATGCTGTCCTTAGCAGGAGCTACCGCGGCCGCCTGCATCGAACTTCTGCCCCTAAACGATAACTTAACCATTCCCATAGCCACAGGGTTCGCGATGAGCTGTGCACGTTATTTTATTTGATACCTGCGTAACTTCTTTACGACTTCTTCGACGATTGTTACCGCGCTACCCAAATATCTCCGCGGGTCAAGCAGATCCTCGATCTCATCTGCTGGGATGTATTTGGTCACACGAGCGTCCTGGCGCAACACCTCCGCAAAAGAGGCCTTCTTTCGAAGAGCTTCGAAGCTGCACTCCCTCAGTATCGCGTGCGCATCTTGCCGGCTCATGCCACGCTTTGTTAACTCGATCATCACCGCCTCCGCCATGTTCAAGCCTTGAGTCAACCGAAGATTGCGCTCCATTTGCTCCGGATGTACAACCAGCTCATCCAATATTCCACAGGCGGTCTTGAGGATTTCGTCCATCAGCAAAAAGCACTCGGGCAATAGTATCCTCTCGCACGAGGAGTTGCTTAGATCCCTCTCATGTTCCAGCACCACGTTTTCCAGAGCGGCTTGCACGTTCGCGCGCAATATCCTAGCCAAACCGCAGATCTTCTCGCATCTTATCGGGTTGCGCTTGTGGGGCATCGTGCTACTGCCGATCTGGCGCTCTAGAAATGGTTCCTCGACCTCCGCGATCTCGGTGCGTTGAAGATTCCTTATCTCCCTGGCGAACTTGTCCAGCGAACTCGCAAGTAATCCGAAGAACGCCACCAGTTCGGCGAGACGGTCCCGCTGGAGTATTTGATTCGTCGCCAATGCGCCCTGTAACCCAAGATCCGCCATCACCGCCTCTTGGATCCTCGGTCCCTTCTCCCCCCATGCTGCCCCGGTGCCAACCGCCCCACTCATCTTCCCGACGATCACCCTAGGCTTAAGCTGCTCAAGCCTTTCAACATGTCTCGCCAACTCACATGCCCAGATCGCGAACTTAAAGCCCAGTGTAATCGGTACGGCATGCTGTCCATGCGTCCGACCGACCATCACCGTGTCCTTGTATCTGGATGCCTTGTCCAGCACAATTCCTAGCAACTTGCGCAGGTCTCGCTCCACGACGGAGAGGGCATCGCGGATTTGTAGCCCCATCGCGGTATCGAGGATATCGTTGCTGGTCGCACCAAAATGCACGTATCTCCCCTCCTCGCCGCAGGCCTCGGCAAGGGCGAGCACCAGCGCCATGGTCTCGTGCGCTACCTCGCGCTCTATCTCACGAATACGCTCGATCTTCACGAACTTGGTGGAGGCCATTTGGGTGATCTTCTTAGCAGCGACCGCTGGGATCAAGCCCCGTTTCGCGAGAGCCCTCGCAAGCGCTGCTTCGACGTCAAGCATTCGTTGATAACGGCTCTCAGCGCTGAAGATCGCGCGCATCTCGGAGCTACCATACCTTTCCTCGATCGGGTGAATCGGCAAATTTGTCCCCAGTCGACAATTTTTACCGCGGCAATAAACCTTATGGTCTTAGACTTCAACCCACTCGAGTGTCCCCTCAAGGCCATGCTCTAGCTGCTGTTTGATGCTTTTTGCTATCTCCAGGCCGATGTGGGGGACTTGGGCAAGCTCTTTAACGTCCGCTTTCCTTATATCAGCGAGCCCCCTATATCCCGCCTTGTACAAACTGCGACCACGCACGCGCCCTATACCCCTCAACTCGACGAGTTCTAACAACTCCTCCCTGACGCCGTAACGCACGCGTTTGCGCAGATCGCGCAGCGCGGGTGCCACCCCCTTGATCTTGAAGAGCTTTGCCAACTCCTGTGCGGAGTAGAGCAACCAGTCGGCGGTGTCAACCGCGCGCCTGATGTCACCTGCACCTATGCCAAATCGTTCGTGGATGCTGTCCTCCGGCGCTTCGTCTATCCACATCTGTAACATGAGGGCAGTCTTCACCTCAGCCAAAAAATATTCATAGGCTTCAGGTTCCGAGTACTCATCCGGCATATGGGTGAGAAACTCGTTCATATGCTCGGTCACGAAGAGGTCCAGCTCCGAGTAATCTCGCCTCTTGGGGTAAAGCAGTTCCATATCTGGGGTGCTGCAGATCAAGTGCAGGAAGCTGAACGTGGTAGGTTGAATTTTTTGAGCCCTCTTCAAACCATCCCGCAGCACGACGCCCGACATCGGGTCTATGTAAAGCCAGGATATTCGTTCGCCGAAGGGCGTAGCTACGAGGCGTTCGCCGTGCTGCCTCACCATATCCTCCTGCTTCAGGAAATCAAGCACCCGCTCGATCACGTGGGCGACTTGATCCGCGCCGTATTGGTAAGCGAAAAAGGTGTGACCGATGAAATCCAGCATGCCCCTCAGGCTCGTTACGTAGCCGGCCGCGATCGAGGCCAGCACGTGCGAACGGAGGGCGGGCTCGGAGGCGAGCTTTGAAGTGATGCGCTCAGGCTTGGCTTTGATGAACTCCTCGAACAGCGCCTCGCTCTCGTCCTCGCTCCTCGCTACAAGCACCGCTTCACCGTACCTGTCATATTTCGGTCGCCCGGCCCGCCCCGCCATCTGCTTGTATTCTAGGACCGGGATGAACTGGGACCCAAAGGTTGGCTCGTACCGGCGATAGTCACGGATCACCACTCGCCTAGCGGGCAAGTTGACGCCCGCCGCAAGGGTCGGCGTGGCGGCCATCGCCTTTATCAAGTTCTGGCGGAACGCGTCCTCGATGGCCCTCCTCTGCGCGGCGTGGAGACCGGCGTGGTGGAAGGCGGTGCCGTGCCGAACGCAGTCGGCGAGGCGTTTACAAGTTCGCGTGGGCTCCCCCAGTGCCCCCTCGACGGATCTAGCCACTTCGCCCAAGGACGATCGTTCCTCAGGGGTTAGCAAATCGCGGATGTGCTTAGCAATCGCGCTTGCGACAGCTTGGGCCGATCGCCTCGTGCTCACAAATATCAGCGCTTGCCCTCCTTCGCGCACCGTATCGAGGGCGAGCGTCGCGAGTTCCTCCGTGGCGCCAACGCCAACCTCACGCGTTGACGCGTCGGCGAACCTTATCCTTCCCTCATAGTAAACGCCCTCCTTAAGCGGGACCGGGCGCCAATTGCTCGTCACCAACTCCGCGTCCAGCCAGTCGGCGATCTCGTTTGAGTTCATGATAGTAGCGCTGAGCGCGAGTAATTGGAGGTCTGGGTTGACCTGTCGTAGGCGCGCAGTGAGCATTTCCAGCGTGGGGCCCCTAGCCGGGTCATTGATGAGGTGCACCTCGTCGAGCACCGCCACGGTCAACGCATCGCCCAACCACTTGGCCCGGTGCCGAAGTAGGGAATCGACTTTTTCGCTGGTAGCGATCAGTATTTGATACCTAGCCAATCTCGGGTCGACGACATCGTAATCCCCTGTAGCTATGCCGATGCTGATGCCCAGGGGCTCATACCTCTGCTTGAATTCTTCGTACTTCTCGCGCGCGAGGGCACGTAGGGGCACGACGTAGAGACACCTGCCGCTGACCCTGAATATGGATTTCAACATGCAGAGCTCCGCGACAAGCGTCTTCCCGGCGGCGGTTGGGATGGCTAAAACTAAGTTTTTTCCCTCCAGCAGGCCCTTTTTCAAGGCCTCCTCCTGCGGGGGATAGAGCTCCGTTATGCCTGCTTTTTTTATTGCCTCGATTACCTGTCTAGGCATGCCGTATCTTTCGACTAAATCGTCGAGCTTCACGGAAGGCACCATACTAACTAATAACTACGCGGATATCAAGCCTAACCAATTATCTTATCGCACGTTGAATGTTATTTGGGATCGCATGCGAGACCCTATGGCCCAAGCCTGCCGCGCGATAATCCAAAAAATCTTAGCCGGCTGGGCTGGCGATATGCGAGCCTTGAACTCGGCAAAGATATGGGCCGCTAGAGAATTTCGCCTGTCGAAGGTACCGAGTAACGCCGAAATATTAGCTTATGCCGCCGACGAGGAAAAACCGAAGTTGCTCACGGTATTGAAGCGAAAGCCCGTCCGAACAGCTTCCGGCGTGTCCATAATCACGGTCATGACCAAGCCCTATACTTGTCCACAATCTCCTCCTTGCATTTACTGTCCCGGCGGCCCGAAATTCGGCACCCCCCAGAGCTACACGGGGGAGGAGCCAGCAGGATTGCGGGCTAAAGAAGCGAACTACGACCCTCAAAGACAGGTGCTCTCGAGGCTCAGGCAGCTCGAGGCGATAGGCCATCGCGTGGACAAGGTCGAGTTCATCGTGCTCGGAGGCACCCAGCTAGCTCAACCCCCCGAGTACCTAGAGTGGTTCACCATTCAGTGCCTGAACGCGTTGAGCGGTGCCAAAGCCGAAACCATCGAGGAAGCCCAAGCCATGGCCGAGCGGGCACGCATAAGGAACTCAGGCATCACCTTCGAGACCCGCCCGGATTGGGCTCGAGCGGAGCATGTGGACCTCCTGCTGAGGCTGGGGGCTACGCGCGTCGAGCTAGGGGTTCAAACGCTTTACGACGACGTTTACGAGTTGATCAAGCGAGGTCATACGGTAGAGGACGTGATCGAGGCAACGCGCACGCTGAAGGATGCTGGCTTTGTGGTGATATACCACATGATGCCGGGCTTACCGGGGTCCGACTTCGAACGCGACCTGCAAATGTTCCGGCAGCTGTTCGAGGACCCGCGCTTCAGGCCGGACGGGCTTAAGATCTATCCTTGCCTAGTGCTACGGGGGACCGAACTACACGAACGCTGGCTCCGAGGTGAGTTCAAAGCGATGGGGTCGGAGGAAGCGGCAAAACTCATAGCCCAAGCCAAACTCATCATGCCACGTTGGGTAAGGGTACATCGCATCCAGCGGGATATCCCGGCTAAGCTTATCGAGGCTGGCGTGAAGCACGGCAACCTCGCGCAGTTGGTGGAAGACGAGCTCAAGCGTTTGGGCGGTCGCTGCCGCTGCATCCGTTGCCGCGAGGTTGGGCTGGCGGCACTTAAAGCTGGCGTCGAGCCCCGGATGGAAAACATCGAGCTATTGGTCGAGAGCTATGAGGCAAACGAGGGGATAGAATATTTCCTGTCGTTTGAGGACACCAAGCTAGACCTGTTGGTCGCGCTTCTGCGCTTGCGTTTACCCTCGCCGCGCGCGCACCGCCCGGAGATAAGAGGACACACCGCGATCGTCCGAGAGCTACACGTCTACGGACCGTTGGTGCCGGTCGGCGAGGAGGCCCAAGCCGGCGAATGGCAGCACTTGCGATTAGGGGAAAGATTGCTGGCCGAGGCAGAACGGCTTGCCCGCGAGCTTGGCATGCATAAGATCGCGGTACTTTCCGGAATCGGCGTCAGGGAATACTATCGGCGGTTCGGTTATGAACGAGAGGGTCCATATATGGTAAAGAGGCTTGCGGGGGAAGGGCGTGCCTAGACCATTAAACCTCATCGTGCTAGGGACGGCTGGAGCCGGGAAGAGTTCACTTAGCTCGAGCTTTGGTAAATGGATCCAAGAAAATACCGGACAAAGCGTCGCCTACATCAATTTGGATCCCGGTTGCGATTACGTGCCGTTCGAACCTGACTTCGACATCAGAGAGTACTTCACCATCGAGCGGATCATGAGGGAGGAAAAGCTTGGGCCGAATGGGGCGATGATCCGGGCCTCTGAGCGGCTAAAGGAAAACGTGACGCAGCTATCGAGGAGGATAAACGAGATCGAGGCCGACGTCAAGATGATAGACACCCCGGGGCAGATGGAGATCTTTCTATTCCATGGGGGACGGGAAATAGCGGGATTGATGTCCGGCACGACGCTCTCGCTTTTCCTCATCGATGCTCAAATCGCGGTCAAGGCCACTGGTCTGACCTTCGCGCAACTGCTAGGGCTGTCGATAAACCTAGGGCTTGGGGTTCCGACGATAAATGTCTTGAACAAAATCGACTTGGTGAAGGACGAGTTGGCGAATATCGAGCAAATGTTAACGGATGCGGAGTTCTCGAGAAAGAAAATCATCGATGAAAGTCGAGGGGTAATGATTGACTTGGCGCTGGGGATATCCAAGGTGTTGCCCGAGTTACTGCCAGCCGCGAGGATCGCGAAGGTGAGCGCGAAAACTGGTGAGGGGATGATCGAGCTTTATGACATCTTGCACGAAGTCTTCTGCGCTTGCGGAGACCTCACGTAGCTTCGGCCTCCAAGACCTGAAGAAATGGTTCCTCCGGATTATCCTTAATGGTGCTGTGGACGATCAGAGTCTCGGTTTCCTTAACCCCCTCGAGTGCGTGGATCTTCTTGATGAGGTCGGTCAGCTCTTTGCTGTCCCTTACCCGGACCTCCAGGACAGCATCATATCGCCCGAACAGGCGATAGAACTCCGATACCTGATGAAATTGCCTGATTATCTCCTCGTTTTTTCTCCTTATCTCCGCCCTCGGGTCCTCGCGGATGAGGATATATGCCTTGGTCGTGAGGCCGAATTTCTCGGGATTCAACTTCGCTGAAAAGGAATCTATTATCCCCCATTCCCTAAGCTCTTCGATCTTCTTACCGACCGTCTGCCTCGTTATCCCTAGGTCCTTCGCTATTTTCGAAATTGGCTGGCGGCAATCCTTGAGCAACTGGATCAGGATTTTCTTATGTTTCTCGCTCAGCATTATTTAACATTTTGTTAACAAAATCCTTATAAACCTTTACGTTTATGAAATCCTATCGCGACTAAGATGAAAAAGAGGTAAAAAAATGGACGAAAATCTCGAAAAATTGAGATCGAGGATGAGCAAGGTTAATTACGAGAAACTCAGCGCAATACCCCATCCAGAGGTCTACCAGTTCATCTTAGAAGCGGTCGAGCTTTGTAACCCGAAAGAGATCTTTATCTGCGACGATTCCCCGGATGACATCGCATACATTAAGCACATGGCTATCGCCAGCGGCGAAGAAAGTGCGGCGCTGGCCATCCCTGGCCACACTTTTCATTTTGATGGCTACTACGATCAAGGGAGGGACCGCGAGGTCACAAAGTTCCTCGTACCAAAGGGGGATTTCTTGAGCCCGGCACTGAAGCAAATCGACCGCGATGAGGGGTTAAAGGAAATATTTGAACTGCTCAGAGATGCCATGAAAGGCCGTACAATGATCGTCCGATTCCTCACGTTGGGGCCCGCTAATTCTCCGTTCACCATTCCATGTATGGAATGTACTGATTCTTGGTATGTGGCCCATTCCGTAAGCCTCCTTTATCGAAGGGGCTACGAAACGTTTCTCCGCATGTCCCGAGGAACCGATTTCTTCAAGACTTTACACTCCTCTGGAAAGGTGGACGAAAGAATGATAAGTGCTGAGCCGGAGAAAAAACGCATTTACATCGATTATCTGACGAACACTGTCTACAGCGTCAATACTCAGTATGCTGGTAACTCGATAGGTTTCAAAAAGCTCGCGCTCCGCCTAGCGATTCGTAAGGCTCACCGGGAAGGTTGGCTTGCCGAGCACTTTATGATAATGGGGGTCCACGGCCCAAATGGGCGCAAAACTTATTTAGCCGGCGCCTTTCCGAGCGCTTGCGGTAAGACTTCCACCGCAATGCTCCCGGGAGAAACCATACTTGCCGATGATATCGTCTACGTTCGGAACATAGACGGAATTTGCCGCGCGGTAAACGTCGAGGCCGGGATCTTTGGTATACTCCAAAACGTCAATTCTAAAGACGATCCTCTGATCTATCAGGTGCTGACCACACCAAACGAAATCATTTTCTCCAACGTCTTGGTCAAGGACGCTAAGCCGTGGTGGCTGGGCATGGGTTGCGAACTTCCGGAAAGTGGGATAAATTTCTCCGGAAAGTGGTACAAAGGGAAAATGGGTCCCAATGGGAAAGAGATCCCCGCGGCCAGCGAAAATGCTCGGTACACCGTATCCCTCAAAACGGTGCCAAACTGCGATCCAGAACTAGATAATCCCCAAGGGGTGCAACTCGGCGGGATAATGTTTGGGGGCCGCGACTATAGAGCATATGTACCCGTCCAGCAAGGTTTCGATTGGAAACACGGCATTATCGCCTACGGCGCTTCGCTGGAAACAGAAACCACCTTTGCCTTGGTCGAAGAAATCGGCAAGTATGAGATAAACATAATGAGCATTCAAGATTTTATCTCAATCCCTTTGGGTCAATATATCAAAAATTATCTGGAGTTTGGTGAGAAGTTAAAGAAAATCCCCCTCGTCTTTGGTGTCAACTACTTTTTGCGCGACCTAAAAACCGGGGAGTTCCTTAACGATCGCTGCGACAAACATGTTTGGGTTAAATGGATGGAGCTACGCGTACACAACGACGTGGGCGCCATAAGGTCCCCAACCGGGCTTCTCCCGAAATACGAGGATTTAGCCGAATTGTTCAAAAAAGTCCTCAACAGAGTTTATAAAAAAGAGGACTATATCCGCCAATTCACGATCAGGGTCAATGAAAATTTGCGAAAAATCAAAAGAGTAAGAGAATTTTGGAGGGGCATCCCAGATGCGCCACCTGAGCTTTTCGAAGTCCTCAATGAACAGGAAGAACGCCTAATAAAAGCAAGAGAGAAGTTCGGTAACCACATCCCGCCAGAAAATTTCCCGGAGGAATAGATGGGATTGGGTTTGCAGAAACCGATATTAGAAGAACTCGTAAAGTTGTCTAAAGATCTCTCCTAATTCCTCCGTTTGATCGCGGAATATTTCTTTTCCATCGCTGAGCCTCAGCGCATAGATTATCCTAATGGGTAGAAATCTCGATAACACCACAGCGGTCGCGCCCAAGAGCAATTTTACGATGGCCGCGCCACCCGTATAATTTATTATCACCTCGTCGTCCGGCTTAATTTGCTTTATCACTTGCCCGATGGCCTCGCTGACGGATTGAGGGCTGAAGATATCACACAATTGAAACACGACTTTCGTGCCGGTTTTCTTAGCCACCTTCTCAATGACCGCCTGGGACGTTTTTTTATAGCCCGCAGACCTAGCGACATTCTTCATCTGATATTCTGAGCATAGGATGTATGTAACATCAGGTTTTTCCCTCTCGAGCGCCAATTCGATCGGTATGGGCACATCACCCAGACCTTGGATGAGGATTTTAGCCATTCAACCTCCCGCAATTAAAAATCTGTAACTTAATTTATATTCCTGCCGCAAGTAGGTTTTAGCTGGTATTTGGATGTTCGGCTATCGCGGCAAGGCCCTGAGGCTACTAAAATCATTGGAGATAGAAGTTGGCGACAGGATAAGGGTGGAGAAAGGTGACCGAACTTACGAGGGAATCCTGATGCCGAGGAGCGAGCTCGGTGACCCAAACCACGTTGTGATAAAACTACCAAACGGGTACAACTTAGGGGTTAAGATAACCAAGGAAACGAAAATCACCAAGATCGAAAAGGGGAAACTTCCAAAGCTGGGTTTACCACCGCTCGAAGTTAAACGCGACCCCGCAAAGCCGGACGTCACCATCCTTGGTACGGGGGGCACCGTTGCGTGCCGCATCGATTATAGAACGGGGGCCGTCTACCCGGCCTTTACCCCTCAGGAGATCTACAGCGCGGTGCCGGAGCTCGCGGGCTTGGCGAACATTGAAGTCATGGAGGTATGCAATGTCCTCAGCGAAAACATGACCTCGCAGCTTTGGGCGAGGATAGGCAGGGCTGTGGCCAAGAAGCTGAACGCTGGCGCGGACGGCGTGGTCGTGGCACATGGCACGGATACCATGGGTTATACTGCCGCCGCGTTAAGCTTCATGTTAAAGGGCTTATTTAGACCAGTCGTGCTGGTGGGGTCGCAACGCTCCTCCGATCGCCCGAGCAGCGACGCCGCGCTGAACCTCATAAGCGCCGTCGCGGTAGCGGGCAAGTCGGATATCGCCGAGGTTTGCGTGGTGATGCATGGCTCTACCGACGACGATTTCTGTCTCATCCACCGCGGCACCAAGGTCAGGAAGTGTCACACCAGCCGCCGTGACACCTTTCAGACGATCAACGATATCCCCATAGGCATGGTAAGAAATGGCGAGGTGACGACGTTCAGGCAGGATTATAACCGCGCGAGGCCGGAAGGGAAGGTCGAGCTCGATGCCAAGTTCGAGCCCAAGGTGGCTCTCGTCAAAGTCTTCCCGAACATAAAGGGTGACATCATAGATTCGCTACTCGATGAGGGCTACAAGGGCATCGTGCTCGAGGGCACCGGTCTAGGTCATGCGCCGAGGATGCTATATAAAAGCATAAGGAGGGCGGTAAAGCTCGGGGTACCCGTGGTGATGACGTCGCAGTGCATATGGGGGAGGGTGGACATGAAGGTCTACTCCACCGGCAGGGAACTTTTGAGCCTGGGCGTCATACCCGGCGAGGACATGCTTCCTGAGACGGCTTACGTCAAACTCATGTGGCTCCTAGGTCACGACCTCAGCCAAGAGGAGATCTCTAGCCTGATGCGGACGAACATCTCCGGAGAGATCTCGCCCACGTCGAGACCGGACGTGTTCCCGACGCCGCCGGTGCTTCGAACGTTGGTCGGCGAATCGCGTCTTTGAGCGACGCGCTTCATCGTCCAGCAACCTTTATATATGGAAGTTTTTGAAATTCATCTAGTTACCCATTAAAAGGAGGCTTGGGATGAGGAGCGGATCTAAGGAGATTTCGCCGTTGACGTTAATTTTGGCCCTAACGATTACATCAGCGATTTTTTACGCGCAGCTTAGCTACGTCGCCGCAGGCTCAGTAACCGCGTCGCCAGCAACAGTCCAACTGCTACCGATCGAGGATTCGCATGTCATGGAAGGTCAACCGGATACTGTCTCAGATGGTGGTAAGAGATACAACATGTACGTTGGCTGGGACGAGCAAAGATACCTATCGGAGAGGATTTATCTAAAGTTCGACCTACGCAATCTCCCTGCTGAAGCGGTGATCGAGAAAGCCGTGCTTGGGCTGTACAATAAATACACGCCATCCATAGGTGAACCGCCGTACACTTCAAAAGTCATAACGGTCGACGCAAAGGAGGTGGAGAGCGACACCTGGAGCGAGACAACGCTGACCTGGAACACAGCGCCACCTATGGGCGCCATCCTCGATACCAAAACAATAGAGGGCTCCGGCGTGTACGTCGAGTGGGACGTGACCTCCTTTGTCGTTAGCCAGTTCGCGGGGGACAAGATCGTCAGCCTTGGTCTGATGTCGAAGAACGAGGGGACAGACGACGCTGTGGTTTGGTTCTATTCCAAAGACGCGGCCGAGGATCAACCTCGTCCTTACCTGAAGATCACCTACTCCATCGGCGCACCTCCCTCGCCCCCACCGCCCACGGAACAACGAGGAGTGCAGGTGACGATCTCGCCGACGACCCAAACTGGAAAGCCGGAAGATATCCTCACCTATACCGTCACGGTTAGGAACACGGGTACCGTCGGCGACAACTACACGCTCAGCGTAACGGATACTCTGGGTTGGGGGCCAACTATCTCACCGACGACCCTCACGCTGACGGCCGGCGAGGATGGAACGGCAACCCTACGGATAACGATACCGGCAAATGCTGAGAACCGCGATTCCACGACCATCACGGTTAGGGCGACGGGCACGGGAGTGGAGAACACCGCGATCTGCAAGGCGATCGCGGAGGTCGAGGCACCGCCGCCCAAGACCGAAATTCCATGGCTCTATGTGGCGATAGCGGTGATCGTCGTAATAGCGATCGTCGCGGCAATCTTCATGGCAAAGCGCAAGTGAGCAGCCATAAAATCTAACGAGCTGTCCTTTTATTTTTGCTTACGCTTCCTCGAAGATGTCTAGGATGTAGTGGCTTTCGGCCCTGAGCAGCTCGTAGCGCTCCAGCACCTGTCCGATGGATTTCAACGCGGTCTCTAGCACGACGACCTCGACGCCCTTACGCTTTACGATTTTCGCGTAACGCTCGAGGTTACCGCGCTTCAAAAGTCCCCATTCCAAGTGTAGTGGAGGGTGAAACATCCTCTCACCGGGCACGTAGTCGTTGAGGTGCAACACTTTCAGCACATCGGGCGGCAACGAATCCATCACACTTTCTGGAGATTCCGGGATGGGTTTACCCACGTCAAGCCTAGTGAACCAGTGCCCTATGTCGAAGTTGAAGTAGATGTCTACGCCTAGCTCTCGGACCTCCTCGATCACCGCCAAGCATTCGTTCGGCTCGCTGAAGATATCATCGAATGCGGTGTTGTTCTCGAGGCATAATATCAAGCCTAAGTTTTGAGCGAATCGGCCCGTCTCAACGAGGCTACGAATCAAAGCCTCCCGCGCCAGATCGCGATACCTCCCGAACCTGTGGTAGGTGGGCGTACTTCCGGGGTGCATGGTGACGTACTCAGCGCCGATATCGGAGGCGAATTCGATGCACCTCTTGTGAAGTTCCACCGCGATGGCGCGATCATCCTCCTGCGGACAACATGCGCTTCCGCCCACGTAACTGTATGGCAGGTGTAGGGAGAGCGTTACATCATAGGACTCTGCGGTTTCGAGGATACCCTTCCTGCGAGGACCGTCGAAGTTCAAGTAAGGGTTCGGCGGGTCCGCGTCGAGCTCTACGTGGTGAAAGCCTAGCTCTTTGGTCACCTCGATCTGCCGCTCTACATCCATCTTGGCCTTAGCGAGCGAGATGACGCTTAGCGATGATAGATCGATCCGACCATATATGACGTCCAGTTTCTCCTCCTCGGTGAGGTAATCGAACGCCAGGCAATTCGTGTAATCCCTGCCCAACCTCATGCTCGACCCTCAGCTCTGGTTTACATATCGTTTTTTAAACCCACCGGTCGGATTTATCGAGCGGCGTGGTTGCTAGAGGTGGGGTTAGTGCGTAAGAGGATCTACCTATCCGTTCCTCTGGTCGCGAACAGGGACATCGAAATTGCCAGGGAGATCGCGCAGATAATAAAAACCACCGGTCACGAAATAATCTCCGGCTGGGTCCTGAAAAGGGATCCAAATGGTGGACTTAGCGAAGCGGAAGTATTCAAAAGGGACACAAGTGGCGTGAGGGAGTGCGATACCATCGTCGCCGAAGTATCGACGCCGAGTCACGGTGTCGGCATGGAGCTCATGCTGGCGCACCTGCTCGGGAAGGAAATTATCTGCGTTTATAAAACCGGGACGAAGTTGTCCTGGATGATCCGAGGCCTGCCGAACGCTATTTTAATCGAGTACAAAAACATGCGGGACCTAAGGGGGAAGCTGCGAAAAGTTTTTAAAGAAAAGGGACGAACGGCTAAAAGCCGGTGAACGAAGTTGAGGGATGTTGCGATAATAGGATGCGGGATGACGAAGTTCGGCAGGCTTGAAGGAAAGGACTTGATGGATATTTTGGTGGAAGCCTCTCTGAAGGCGATAGAGGACGCTGGGGTTCGCGATAAAGAGTTTGACGCGGTTTACGTTGGAAATATGATGGCTGGAGAGCTCGTACATCAGACCGCGATCGCTAGTGCCCTTGTGGATAGGATCGCCTTGTTCCCTGCGGCGGCGGATAGGGTGGAGAACGGCCCGGCATCAGGCGCTTCGGCGGTCAAAAATGGATTTTTGGCCGTCGCATCGGGTTTAGCGGACCTCGTGCTCGTCGCGGGTGGAGAAAAGATGACCAGCGCCGACACCGATGTCATCACCGACTTAGTGTCAACGATGACCCATCCAACTGCCGAATACTTGCACGGGGTAACCTTGCCCGCGCTCGCCGCGATGTTGACGCGGCTTTACATGGAGCGGTATGGCCTCACGGAGCGACACCTCGCGATGGTGGCCGTGAAAAATCACGCGAATGGTCTGAAGAACCCCTACGCCCACATCCAAAGGGCGATCACGATCGAAGGTGCTATGGGTTCACAATTGATCGCGGACCCTATTCGGCTCTATTATACCTGCCCTATAAGCGATGGCGCCGCCGCGCTGGTGCTATGTTCCGCGGATGAGGCGAAGAAGTATTGCGATACACCCGTTAGGATAGCTGGGGTGGGGCAGGCCACCGATGTGCAATCCGTGCACGAGCGGGAAGATCCAGCCGTTTTAAAGTCGGTTCGACTGGCCGCGAGGAAGGCTTTTGAAATGGCAAAGTTGGAGCCAAAGGATATAGATGTGGTTGAGCTGCACGATGCTTTCGAGATCTTAGAGATAGTGCAGAGCGAGGACTGCGGGTTCTTCGAGAAGGGTAAGGGGCACATCGCTGTTGAAGAGGGGGTCACGGCACTAGATGGCGAATTGCCCATTAACCCCTCAGGCGGACTAAAGGCAAGGGGTCATCCCGTAGGCGCCACCGGTGTCGCCCAGATCGTCGAACTGGTATGGCAGCTGCGCGGGGAGGCGGGAGAACGCCAAGTCAAGGGTGCTCGGCGGGCCCTCGCCTGCAACTTCGGGGGCTTCGGGAACAATACCGTCATACATATCTTGGAGAGGATGGATTAGATGGATCAAAAGTTGATGGGCTTTAGGTGTAAGAGCTGTGGTCGAATCATGTACCCCAAACATGAGCGATGCGTGAGCTGCAAGGGTATGAACATGGAAGAGGTTGAGTTGGGCAATCAGTGCACGTTAGTTACCTACACCAAACTTTACACCTTGCCCGAGGGCATCGAGATGCCTCCACTTACCTTGGGCATAGTAGATTTCGGCGGCGTGCGAGCCTTCGGGCAAATCGCGACGGACGAACCGAAGATAGGCATGAAGTTGCGCCCGGTGTGGGGAAAGCTCCGTAGGCTGGGAGATAAGGACATATACGGATTTAGGTTCGAACCTGTAGAAAGCGGTTAAATATTGTAAAGGTAATCAAAAACGGAGGGATCGAATGGAGGAAGCACCGCTTGCGAAGGGAGCTGTCGGCGCGGAGTACGATTGGAAGAAAATAATGAAGCCCTATCCACCGAGGAGGGTGATACTACCCAACGGCGAGGAAATGATAATGAGCAGCGGCACCAAGGACGACATAGACGAGATCATCGAGGCCTTGACCCCAAACCTATCATACCACAAGGACCTGTTCGATTTAGTATCGGCGGAGATCTGCACGGAGCTGTTGTGGTGGAGGGAGAACAGGCCCATAGCGGGCATGCACCCGGACAGCCACTTCATCATCGTTGGCAGGGTCGGCGATGAAATAGTCGGCGTCACCAACGGCGGGCTGGTAGACCCAAAGACCGGGATGAGCTTGCACACGGTGGTCAGACACGACAAACGTGGGTTGCAGATAGGCGCCTACCTCTGGCCGGCAAAGCTGGAGCATTGGTTCGACGTGCTTGGGTGCGAAAGGGTATACGCACCTCCAGAGAGCGCCATCGGCAAGCGAAAGCTCTTCGCCGCATTTGGGTTCGTGCCTCAGCCTTACCCAGAGATGAAGCATCCGGGGTTCTACACCCCCCTCGAGTGCTTGACGAAAGAACAGTGGAACAGGATAAAGGCCGGCAAGCTCGCGGGTGAAAGGATCTAAGACCTGCGATCATGCCCGAACCGGAGGATAAAGTTTGGCGAAAAGGATAGTCCTAATGGAGCGCCCACCCATCAATACTTGCACCGGCTGTCGCAGCTGTGAGTTGGCTTGTTCTTTTCGACATGAAAGGGCTTTTAACCCGGAAAAATCGCGCATTCGTGTCATCCGAACGGAGTATGGCATCAGCTACCCCGTCGTGTGCCACCAATGCTCGAGGCCGCCGTGCGTAGAGGCCTGCCCTGTGCGCGCGATAACTAAAAACCCGGAAAGTGGTTTGGTGTACATCGATGAAAGCTTATGTATAGGCTGTGGACTTTGCATCGAGAAATGTCCGTTCGGCGCCATCACGCTACACGCCGATAAAAAAGTGGCGATCAAGTGCGACCTTTGTGATGGTGACCCGGGCTGTGTTAAATCCTGCCCAGAACGAGTTCTCGCCCTAGCGGACGTAAACATCGTTGCCCAGAGAACTCGCGCGGCTTGGGTGAAATTTAGAGGCTGAAAAAATGGCTTTTAAGTATTCCGCATACACCGGCAGGTATCTCCGCGTGGACCTCACTAAGGGCGAGATCAAAGAAGTGGAGACCGAAGAGTGGCGCGCTCGACTATACCTAGGTGGCAACGGCTTTGGCACGAAGGTTTTGTGGGACGAGGTGCCAAAAGGCGTAGATCCCTTTAGCCCCGAAAATCGATTAATCCTTAGTACTGGCCCCTTAACGGGTACGATCTGGCCAACTGCCGGTCGACTGGAAGTGATCGGCAAGAGTCCCCTTACCGGCATTTATGGAGATGCCAACTCTGGCGGTCACTTCGCGCCCGAGCTCAAGTTCGCCGGTTATGACATGATCATCTTTCAGGGTAAGAGCAAGAGACCGGTTTACCTTTGGGTGGAGGACGGTCGCGCGGAGCTACGAGATGCGTCGCATCTCTGGGGCAGGGGCACTTGGGAGACCGAGAGGATCGTACGACAGGAACATGGCGACGAACGGATAAAGGTGGCGGGCATAGGGCCAGCGGGTGAAAATTTGGTTCGCTTTGCTGGTATTATAACGAGCGGTAGAGCTGCTGCTAGGTCTGGCTTGGGCGCCGTCATGGGAAGTAAAAACCTGAAGTGCGTGGCTGCGAGAGGTGAACTCGATGTCGAGGTTGCTGACGATGAATTTTTCGATTATGCATGCGAGGTCCAACAACAAATCTTGAGCGATGAATACACGCCCTCGACATCTCGATACGGCACGCCGGGCTTGGTCAATCCCATGAACGAGATCAGCCGCTTCCCGACCAGGAACTTCCAGCGCGGTGACTTTCCGTACGCGAACGAGATCTCCGGTGAAGTCTTGGAGAAAAAATTCCTCGTCAGACGCACGGGCTGCTACGCCTGTCCCATCAACTGTGGCCGAGCGGCTATAGTTAGGGAGGGGCCATTCAAGGGCACCTATACGGAAGGGATAGAGTACGAGACCATCAATGCGCTGGGTGCCAGGACTTGGAACAGGGACATGGCGTCCATCATCAAGGGCGACCTGCTTTGCGACGACTATGGTCTCGATTCGATCTCAACCGGCGGGGTCATCGCCTTCGCCATGGAGTGCTTCGAAAGGGGAATCATCTCAGAGAAGGACACCGGTGGCATGAAGCTCGAATGGGGAGACCCTCAGGTCGTGCTAGAGCTCATCGAGAAGATCGCGAGGAGAGAGGGTATAGGAGACGTGCTAGCCGAGGGCGTAGCTAGGGCAGCCAAGAAATTTGGCAAAGGGGCTGAATACTATGCCATGCATATCAAGGGCATGGAGATGTCAGCTCAGGACCCGCGCAGTCAGCAATCCTACATCTTGGCCCACGTCACGAGCACTCGAGGGGCCGACCACCTTAAGGGTTTCCCGTGCATCGATGAAACTGGATACGTGGATGCTGCGGTTAAGAGATATGGGGAGCAATATTTGCCGGAGATAGTAGACGGTCTCTCTACCAAGTACAAGCCCATGGTGGTAAAGGACGGAGAGGAGCTGGGGGCGGTAACCGACAGCGCGATAGTCTGCAAGTTCGGGACGCACTTTCCACCGGCTTACTACTGGCCGGAGCTAGCGAGGGGGATAAGCTTGGCCACCGGCATGCAGTTGGATGCCGCCGAGTTGAAGAAGATCGGCGAGAGGATCTACAACCTGCAGAGGTGCTTTAATGCTCGAGAAGGCATCGGGCGAAAAGATGACATCCAGCCTAAGCGAATAATGGTCGAGAGCGGGACGGGCAGGGCCACTGGATACACCGCTGGCCCGCTGTTAGGCCCCATGCTCGATGAATACTACGAGCTGAGGCAGTGGGATAAGGAAACCGGTTGGCCGACTAGGGCCAAATTGGAGGAGCTCGGGCTGAAGGACGCGGCGGATGAGTTAGATAAAATAGCGCCATCTAGAAGGAAAAATAGGTGGTGATATGGTCGTGGTGAAATGCCCTGAAGATGGCACTCCTCTAGGGGATTTCGAAGCACACGACGCGGAATATTACGAGAAAACCAAGAGGTTTTATTCGAGGCTCTGCCCAAAATGTAGCAAGGTCTGGTTTTTTAGGGTCTATACGGATGGGAGGGTAAGGGTAGAATCCACGACCACGGCAATTTTACATGAAAAACGATGAAAACTGCTCAACGTTCAACAACCATTTAACTTTTTGCGCGCTTGCTTTACTTGGAAGATCGGATGCGATACGCAAGGGCCGTCTTTATCGGTCCCACGGCGCAAAGGGCGTTGATGGAGAGTACCCTAGGAATTGTACATAGCGTTTTCGAACGCGCGTTCAATGTTTTGGTAAACGATGAACTCATTGGCATAGGGAGGAGCGATGTGGCAAGAAGTCCAGCGAGCTTGATCACCGATATCCTACCAAGTACGAGGATGTCGTCGCTCGTCGGGAAAAATGATCGAGTTTCGAGGACTGGAACGCTGCTCGAAATCGGGGGCCGGCTCAAAATATCGCTAGAAGGCGCCGAAATATGGCTCCCGAAAAGAGGGATGACAAAACCGCTCGACATCGAAGCGATCCGAAACAATTTGCTGACGGTGAAAAGGTTGGTAAGCGATGGACGCTACGAGGGAGGTTTGGGACAGTTATTGCCTTACGTGGACGAGATCGTTGCTGGCGTGGCTATAGATGAGTCTAGCCTAAACCGAGTTGCCAAATTGGCCTTGCCGCACGTTAGATCTTTGGTGGCTGCAATCAGGTCCAAAGACCTCGACCTCCTGGGGAGCTGCACAAAGAAACTTGTCGGGCTTGGACCTGGTTTATCCCCCTCAGCCGATGACCTGCTAGTGGGATTCATGTCTAGCTTATGTTGGATGGCTAACTCGTTCGGCAAGGATACTGATTACCTCCACATGGTAAACCAAACCATATTGACTTCGGCTTTGGGAAGGACAACGCTCTTGAGCCAACAGATGCTAAAACACGCGGCTATCGGCGAGACGAACGAAATAATTGAGGGCTTTCTAGAAGTAATACTAGCAGCTGGATCTGACGAAGTGAAAAAAGCAGCCGGTAGGGTTTTGACGATGGGCGAAACCTCAGGAGAGGACACGATGGTAGGAATTTTACTTGGTCTACGTGCATGGTTAAATACCTATTCTGCTTAAAATGTTACTTCTTTTTCGCGACGCTCCTAATGAATCCCCCACTTTCGGATCTAACGTCCATTATCGTGTAAAAAGCCTCCTTGTCATGTTTTTTGAGTATGTCAATGAACCGCTGCATGTCCTTCCTTTGGAATACTATGTTGTAAAGGGTCCTTGGCCCCTCCAAGCCGGTGCCCTTTATGGAAGTGACACCGAAGCCAGCCTCTCTAAACTTTTCGGCCAAGTCCTTCGAACGGCTTTTCGGCACCACACAAGCGAACACGTAACCGAGAGCGATCTTCTCCTCGATCAAGCTTCCAAGGAAGTTACCTGCGGCAAAGCCGGCAGCAAAGGCCAAGAGGTTGTAAACGTTGCCTAATTGCGTGATCACCCTGCTCACCGCAATTGCCCATATTAAAATCTCGAAAAAGCCGATCATCGCTCCCTTCTTTTTGTATCCTCTTATGATCATAATCTGCCGCAAAGTGCCCATGGAAATGTCCGTCATTCGGGCGAGGAAGATGAGTATCGCACCAAGCAACACCGAGGACATCGCGTCACCTCAAGCGGTCACGTATTGAATCCTCTGCTATAAGAATTACGTTCGGGCCCGTGTTGCCCAGCTTTTGACCGTCGATGGCGGAATTCAAAGCAGGGGTTCTAGATATGGCTCGCTTTGAAAAACGAAACCGCGCGTCTCCTCCTGTGAAAACCAAGGCATCATCTGGTAGTAAATGATGTAGTTTTCCCATTGGACCCGCCAAATCGGGTAAGCACCAGACCTGGTCATCGCCGCACCTGCCCTAACTAAGGCGTCCTCAGGTATGAGCACGATGTCCAAAGGTTTTAGATGCAAGACTTTGAGGTACGGCGGACAGCTTCCTTCCTTAGAGGAAAACGTCATGCCCTGCCCGGGCTCCGGCCAGATGCCTCCGGAGATATCATCCATATCGAGGCCAAAGGAAACCATACCATCCCGAGCGTGTTCATCCCCAACGTATGAGGTGACATCATACGTTCGCCATGTTTCTTTAAACCTTTCCCAAGTCCCCTGAAACTCCTTCGCCAAAACGTTTCCGAACGAAGGTCTATTGCTCCAAGTTACCTGCACCTCGCTCCAGGAGTCATCCGTCACTTCACGGACATAAAACCATAGATTTGAGACGCTCCAGTCCAAGCAATAAAGGTGGAGGGTCGCGGATCGTATAGTTCCACCCCTAAGCGTCGTCGGAAGGGTCGAAAGGTCGAACTTTAGGATGGACCGGCGAAGTATGTTATCAGCGCCGGTGTCCCTGATGTGCAACTCGGCGCTTGAACCGTAATTCGCATTAGAAGAACCAGAGTTGACGAACGCGTCGTCGCTTGGGTAGATTTTGGTCTCCGCCTCTACCCAGCTGACCCAAGTTCGCGCCCGCAGGTGCTCTAGAACTTGGGAAGGCAAATATAGCCAGCCGGCCGAAAGGGCCTCGAGCACCGATGGGTTGTACTCGAACTCCCCGCGATAATCGTCGAATGAAACTCCGCAAACCAACCATGCGTCGTTTACCTCGCCCACCCGTGCGCCATCCCGCTCAAAGATCACGCGCAGAATAGCGAGTTCCTCCTCCGTCGGTAGGGTCTTGTAGTGAACGACGACATCGTGCAACGTTGGTGTGATGTAAATGTTGTCCGTGCGCAGGGTGGCACGATACCTGATGAATCTCGCAGGGGCGAGCGGCGCTTTCGCGCCGTTCCGACATTTCTGCCAAGTGGACCAGCTCACGTTATCCTGGGAGGCGGAAACTTCTATCTCGATGGAGGTCCCGCTGGGCTCTTCCGATGACCAAGATATCGCCCCCCATTCGACTAAATCGCCTGCGTCGAAAATTTGCGAGGTCAACCTGCCCGTGCTTGCGTATCTGGGTGCACAAACTATCTCTAGGTAAGGGTGCTTATCGCTAAACTGCCACTCCTTTGAGTCGAAAAGGGCACGTCCCCTATACCCCGCCTCCGGCGCGCCCTTCAGACAAAAGCTCACGACCCTATCGCCCTCGAGCTCCCTCGCAACGAAATCCGTAACATCCCATGCATACCAACCGGCGCTGGTTATGGGGAGCGCGTCCAACCTGTTGCCGGGGGCTGGCTTGTTGTACCAAGTGATCGTTCGTTCTGACCAGTCGTCACAAACTACCTCGTGGCAAGCCGCGATGAACTCCTCCAATTCGAGCTTCCAACAGTGCAAATGAAGCTTAGCCTCGAGGACGGCCGATGGGACCCCTCCCAGCTCGAACCTCAAAAAGCCCCAATTTCTATACCCTTGTTTGTCGCGCAGGGTGACCCAAATGCTGGTATAGCTACCGTAGTTGGCGCCTGGGTATTTTTCGTAAACGCTTGCGTCGTCGGTTGGGCGGAGGTAGATCCTCGAGCCTTTGAAGGTGGTTTGAAGCCTGACATCGCCTGGGCTACTCGTCACGTCCAAGTTCTCGATTTCGCACGCCTCGAAGTCCTCCAGCAGGCTCTGCGTCCAACTCCCGGCTCGGGGCCTCGAATATTCAGGGTTGCGATACACCACGCGGGCGAGGATATCCTCTCCATCACGTGCGTATCCGATGACATCCAATAACTTGCCCTCTCGCATCGGGGCATAACGATTCTGAGCGTAGCAGTAAGCGGCGACCATCGCGGCGGCTTCAATTTGGTTCTCCTTCGCCCAAGCGTAGAACTCGGGAGGAATATCCGCCGTTGGTTGTTCGATCCTCGATATCTCCGCTTCGATGGGGTCCGCTGAAATTATTACCCTGTCGCCTTGCCGCATGAGGTAAAGCACCCCACCGGGAGATGCTAGCGAGCGAACCTCGATTGCCACATTTACGATCGAGCAGTAGCTTTGTCCCCTTCGCAAACCGTCGAGCATCCTGAGCGCAATCGTTTGGTTATCGACTTCCAACTCATAGCTGCAACCACCAATGCTGGCAGGCATGGGATAGCTCAGTTGCTGTCGAGTCAAGACCGCAAAGCAAGCTCGGGCGATATCGTCGACGATACTTTGCGCTTGTTCGTCGATGGCCACTTTCCTCTGCTCGCGTACTTGTATCGCGAATATACCGCAGAGGAGCAAAGCCATTACGACGCTGAAGAGGATATAGAAGGGCAAACCCTCAGAGCTCGCCACCGACCTTAACCCCCTCATCCGTGCGTTCGAGCACGAGCGTTGCTCGCCCGCCGTCAATGGGGGAACCGAAAACCGGTATGCCTACCTGAGAAACTTTCGTCCTCTCATCGCGATAGATGCCAAGCATGGCGATGGTGACGAGCACGACGCTCGCCGCCGACCTCAAGGCGACCATGACATCGCCTCTTGGATCTGCGAGTGATGGGGATTATTTTTCGATGCCAGCCCACCTTCGCAACTCTCGCCCGACCCTTTCGATGAGGTGATCCTTGGCGGCCTCTCGCATCTGCTTTAAGTTGGGGATGCCACGCCTGCTCTCCTCAACCCACTCCTCCGCGAATGCGCCGCTTTGGATGTCCGCCAATATCCTCAGCATAACTTTCCTAACGCGGTCATCGATCACCCATTTTCCTCGCGTCCGCCCGCCGTATTCCGCGGTATTGCTCACCGCCGCCATCATGCCCTCGATTCCTCTCTCGTATATTAAATCCACGATGAGCTTGAGCTCGTTGAGACACTCGAAGTAAGCGACCTCCGGCTGGTAACCCGCGTCCACCAACGTTTCGAAGGCCGCCTTTATCAGCTCTGAGACCCCGCCCACCAGTACCACTTGCTCGCCGAACAAATCGGTCTCAACTTCTTCCTTGAAAGTGGTCTCGACCACCCCTATGCGCGTGAGTCCCACGCCCTTTGCCAAAGCTAGCGCTATCCGCTTCGCTTGACCGCTGTAATCCTGCTCCACCGCCAGCAGTCCGGGTACCCCCGAGCCCTGTAGGTACATCCGCCGCAATATCGCGCCCGGTGCCTTTGGGGCGATCATTATGACGTCGACGTCGCTCGGCGGCACTATTTGCTTGAAGTGGATGTTAAAGCCATGGCTGAAGCAAAGCACCTTACCACGCGAGAGCCCAGGTGCTATTTGCTCGCGATAGACCTGCGCCTGATACTCGTCTGGTATCAACATGTGGACGATATCGCCTCGCCTCGCCGCTTCACTTATATCGAGGACCTCGAAGCCATCTGCCACCGCCTGCTGCCAGTAGCGGTCACCACGAACATTGCCCACTATCACCTTGCAGCCTGAGTCGCGGAGGTTGTTCGCTTGAGCGTGGCCTTGATTGCCATAGCCGATTATGGCTATGGTTTTGTCCTTCAGCACCTCCAAATCCGCATCCTTGTCGTAATATATTTTCGCCAAATCCTCACCTCCCCTCATTCTAGCTCACGGGAGATTATCACCTGCCCCGAACGGGCCACCTCCCGGAAGACATCTGCTCCTATCTCTTCTATCACTTTTTCTATATCCTCGTGACTGCCGCTGAGCTCAGCTATAAGAGCGTTGCCCTTAGATTCCAAGATCCGCCCGCCTGCTTTTTCCACGTGATGCATCACCTTCCACATCTCGTCGTTGTTTAGGCGCCTGGTCTTGAGCAGCACCACCTCCCTGACGATACTCGTACCGGGGTCTATCACCTGCACGTCGATCACCGGCGTAAGGCGAGAGATCAGCCTCCGCAGGAGTTCGGCCATGTGGTCATCCGCCTGAAACAGGAGGATTATGCGAGCTAGACCGCTCGGCTCGATGCCGACGGTAATGGAGTCTATGTTTATCTGCCTGCGCGTAAAGCACCGCGATACCCTCATCATGACACCTGGCACGTTTTCGCATAATATCGAGAATATCCTGGTCTTCATCCCATCACCTTACGTCAACATCTGGTCCAACCGTCCACCAGCTGGCACCATGGGTAGGACATGCTCCTCGGGATCTATGATTATATCCAGTACTGCCGGCTTGCCGCACTTTAGCGCTTCCCTCAACTTCGGCGCTATCTCGCTCGGCCTCGTGACGCGATCGCCCCAAGCGCCATAGGCCTCAGCTAGCTTGACGAAATCCGGCGTCTCGCCCAGGTAGACGGCGGAGCGACGACCCCTGTAAAACAGATCTTGCCACTGCTTTACCATACCGAGATAGCGGTTGTTTAGGATGCACACGACAACATTGATGTCGTTCTCGACCGCCGTCGCCAATTCCTGGGAATTCATCAAAAAGCTCCCGTCACCAGCTATGTCGATGACATCGCAGCTGGGGCATGCGACCTTCGCACCGATGGAGGCTGGGAAACCGAAGCCCATCGTACCTAATCCACCGGACGAGATGAACCGCCTCGGCTTGCGCACGATGTAATAGTGGGCCGCCCACATTTGGCATTGGCCGACCTCGGTGACCACTATCGCGTCGTCGTTCAGCACCCCCATTATCTCCTTGATGACCCGTTGGGGTTTGATGGGCACTTCGTCGTAGTCCATGCGCGGCGCTAACTCCTTGCGCATCTTTTCTATTCGCTCGAGCCACTTGCTCGGCCTTTGACGCACCGCCTGCATGCGCAGGCCGTCGATTATCGCGCGAAGCGCGCGCTTCGCATCGCCCACTATCGGCACGTCCACGCGGACGTTCTTTCCGATCTCGACGGGGTCTATGTCTATGTGGATGATCTTGGCCTTTGGTGCGAAATACCGCACGTCACCCGTCGCGCGGTCGTCGAACCGCACGCCAACCCCTAACAGCAAGTCGCACTCCGTGACCGCGATGTTCGCCGCCATCCGACCGTGCATACCAAGCATGCCCAGCGATAGCGGATGGTCCTCGGGGATGATGCCCTTGCCCAATAACGAAGTCACGACCGGTGCACCTAGCATCTCCGCTAACTCCACCACTTCCGCCGACGCACCTGACCAAATGGCGCCTCCACCCGCAAAGATCAACGGCCTCTCCGCTTGGACCAGTAGCTTGACTGCCCTCCTGACCTCTTCGACGTCGGGCTCCAGCTTGGGTATCTTTCTGTAGGTCACGTTAGCTGGTATCTGCACGTCTGCCTCGCCGACCTGAACATCCCTAGGCAGATCTATGTGTACCGGACCCGGCCTATCTGAGGTCGCGATCTCGAACGCCAGCTTGACCACCTTTGGGATCTCCTCCGGCTTGCGGACGATGAAGTTGTGCTTGGTTATCGGCAACATCACGCTGAGCATGTCTGCCTCTTGAAACGCGTCCCTCCCGAGCAAGGAGGTTGACACCTGTCCGCTGATTGCGATGACCGGCGAGCTATCCATGTATGCGTTGAGGATCCCCGTGGTGAGGTTAGATGCGCCTGGGCCCGAGGTAGTCATGCACACGCCGGGCTTGCCGAGCACTCTGGCATAGCCATCTGCCGCATGGGCAGCTCCTTGCTCGTGCCGTACCAAGATGTGCTTGATCTCTTGTTCGTCGTAAAGCACATCGTAAACCGGGATGATGGCGCCTCCCGGAAGTCCGAAGATGTGCTTCACGCCTTCGGCCTTGAGGGCCTCGACGATGGCTTTAGCTCCAGTCATCACAACCATTTATTAATCGCCCCGACCTCATTATTTTCGCGTTATTTATAAAGGTGACAGCAAATCCCTCCGGCCACTAGAGCCTAGCGAGCAGAGAAACTTTAAATTTACGCTGCCCATTGGGGGTCCTACCGATGAGCTTTCTGGTCTCGCTAACCTCGGCACCGAACTCGGCCTTTAGCAAGTCAGCCATCCGCCTAGCCAGACTGATGGGATTGATGTAAAGGTCCAAGCCTCCTCGCACATCTTCTATCTTGGCTATAAATGCCGCTCGATTTTTCCTACCCGCCTCAATCGCGCATCTCTCGAGTTTCTTCCTGATGTCCCTCAAAACCTCGGCGGATAACTTCCCTTTGCCTCGAACCTGCAATATGGCCTCGTGATGACCGGCGCCCTTGAGCTTGCAGACATCACAAGTCGTCCACTTCAATTTTATCATGACCCTAATGCGTTCCTCCTTGGGTTCGACCTGTAGCTCGTGGACCTTACCTCGTGCGAAAATGTCGACAATCGCCTCGCGTTGAGAAATCTCCGTCTTCATCGATAATTCCAGCCCTTTCGCCTTCTCCGTAGCTAAGAGCTGAATGCCGGAGGGTGTGAGTTTAACTGCTCGAACGTTAGATAGCACGACCGCACGGATAGCTGACTCGAGTGAACCACTGACTGCTGGAAACCACCGGCCATCCGCCGAATAAGCGTTGCACTTCCTGCAAATGGTCAATTGAAGCTCGGATGGTACCTGTAACAACCGATACCGTTGCCTAAAACACTCTTGGCATAGACCTCGAATGAGCGGGCCCTTATCCACCTCAAGCGCGCCGCATTGATAACAAAATCTCCGCACGTTTCAGTTTATAACTTGCCCAAAATAAAAAGGCGGCGCAAAACAAGTGTCTTTTAAATTGGGAGACGACTAACATACGCAAGAGCATTTAGACTCTAACCATCTGCGCATGGGGCACGTTTTGAATTCTGATCACGTTCTTGCGATCGATAAGGCCTTCCTTTATGGCATGTTCGACGATTGAACCGACCATGTTCGCTATTGTCGCTTGGCGCAAGGCCGCGAGGCATTCCTTAATGCTTGCTTCCCTGCCATTGTAAAATGACCTATGAACTTTGAGCCTAAATTCACCCTCTTTGAATTCCTTGCCCAATAGCTCCGAATCGCAGACGATCACCAGCACCTCGTTAGCCGTGTGCACTATCCTGAGCAGAGGCAAATGATCAAACGCTCCTGACGGAGGCGCGAGCCCCACACGCCTCGCACTTCAACATATAAATCCGCTCTTGCTTGATCAACCTCGTATCGGGCCTCTTGCACTCCCGGCATATCACGAATTCCTCCACATAACGCTTTATCCGCTCGTCGATAACCGATTTCACGAACCTGCCTTGGAAGATGGCTTGTGCCCCTTCCAAGTTCCCCGCGGCCCCCAGCTCCCGCAAGAGGTACTTCAATAGATGTTCTGGTTCACGGTTCAAGGCGCTGGCGATGCTCCTGAAGTTCCGCACGGATGTACGGTTCCCGGCTACGACCACGTCCGCTTCCGGGATCTGAAAGCGCGAACTCTCGAACGCGGCTTTGGGAATTTGCCCGATCGCACGGCTCAGCAGCCTTTCGTAGTCCTGCTCCAACCCATCACCTCAGACGCTTAAACTTGCCCACCTTTGGCTCATATACCTCGCCATCGGCGATCAAAACCCGCAGCACGTCTTCCACTTCATCTTGACGCATGTCCAACTCCGCCGCGAGCTCTATCGGCGTAACGCCCGGGCCCTTATCGAGCCTATCGAACGCCAGCAAGGTTTTTTTCTTGACTTCTTCCGGTACCTCCGGCAACGGCTCTTCAGCCTCTCCTAAGTCCTCCACCGCCAATTCAGGCGTGGGGGAAGGGATTTCTATCCCCAACTGCCTCACCTCGAGTCGCGGCTTTGGGGTGAGCTGAGGTAATTTCCCTTCCGTCAGCGCTTGTCTCCTAGCACGCAGTATCTCAAGCTCCCTCACGAGCTCCCAGTTAGGGTCTTCGACGCGCAAGATCATCTCCGGCACCAAATATATCTCACCTTCGTACTCGCGCACCCGACCTATGACATCCACGAGTTCGCCGATCTTCAGATCCGCCACGGTTTTTACGTCCTCCCGCCAGGCCTTTAGCCTGATCGTCTCGCTACCGTCGTCTAACCATAAAGCTGCGTAGGTTTGATCGTTTGATATGTACCGGTCGATAACCGTGGCCATCACGCGCGCACGCGAAATACGCTGACCCCAAGGCGTGAGCAAGTAGCTCGGCTCTGCACCCTCGGCCGGGCGAACGTACTTGCCGTTAATGAGCTCCCAGATCTTGACCTTGTAGGCCGTCGATCGCATGATACCAAGAGATACCTCGAGTTACCTCCTTAAAACTTTGTAACCCATCGCGCAAACGTCAAATAACCTACCGATAATTTACGATGTGGTTTTATGTTCGAGCTCGTCGGACCCTTTGGGAAACGCGTGGTCGGGATAATCGGCGGCAGGGCCGTTGTAGAGGACGTCGATTGGATGCTCCAAAAACTGTCGAGCGTCGATAGAAGACATAACACGGTGAGCCAAGTATTCGACGCTTCACGCATCGCTGGCAAAGGGCACTTGGTGCATGCCGCTCGCCTAGCGTTGATGGCCCATACCGCTGGTGAGGGATTTGCCAGCTCCTTGGCGGTGGAGCTAGTGTGTTGGACGGCTGGCCTACGGCAAATAGACAAGGCGCTCGAGAGAGTTGGCATCCGGAGAGGCACTAAAGAGTTGGCGATCTTGACGATCGGTGATAACCAAGAGCAAGTTGAAAAAGCGCAATCGGACCTCATCCGCGAACTTCGCATCGAGCGAAATGACAACGTCATAGAGCTTTCGCCTGAGAAGGCTCGGCGGTTACGCGAGGTTTTCTCTCTACCCAAAAATTTGGCTGAAGGTCCTGATGTTCAAAAGCTCTTACTCGAGCGCGTGGCACTGCTCAGCTTGGAGAGATAGAGTATCAAGTAAAACACTTTTAAGTAAACGGTGAAAAATTCTTTGGTAACCCATGAGTAACGAGGAGTTGCTTGATTATATATTCGGGGATTCCGCTAAGGGACGCATACTCAGCTTTATGCTTAAGACCGGCGGAAGCTACGGCAAGGCCGACCTGATGTCGGTCGCAGGGGTCTCCCCGAGAACTCTAGAATCCTGTCTGCGGAAGCTGAAGGCATATGGCATCTTGGTTGAAGAGGATAGGAGATTCCGCATAAACGCTAGGTCAAGGATCGGGCGGGCGCTACAGGTGTTGTATCAAGAGCTCCTGTGCGCGGAGGCGGAGGTCTCCGGGCATCACGAAGTTTAAAATTGCGACATTATGGTGGTAGGCTAGCGTCGAGCTAAAAATCCTACCTTTGCCCAAGCAGCTCCTCGAAAGAGCTGTCCTTGAGTACCTCCGTAACGCGAGCACACGTGGGCATTATCGGTTTATCAGATGAAACCAGCTTGCCGTCCTCATCGATGGAAACGTACTTTGCCTTAAGCGGCTCGTTCAGTTCGGTGGCAATGCAAACCAGCTCGGCCTCAATTCCCGCGTAAACGTAGTAGTAATGCTTCCCCTTGTAATTGTAGTAGAAGATCCAGCCCTGTCCCCTCGCGATGTTCACCACGTCTGCGATGTCCTTACACCAGCTGATCTTCACCTCATCCCCCCAACCCTCAAACCCCACTCGGCGGAATTTCGCTCCCGGAAGCCATTCCCTTCAACCTCTCGACGCCGAGGGAGGATCCCCTAACGATTAGGGAATCCCCAGCTTTGAGCCTAATTCTCATACCAGGGTTAAATATGTAGATTTTACCCCTTTTGATCATGAGCACATAAGCGCCCACCGTCGACCAGAGATTTAGCTTGCCCAAGGTCTTGTTCACCAACGGCGAGCTTTCGAGGACGTCTACTTTAGCTATCTGCTCATCAGCCTGTGCGAGGGCATGGGCGAATACCGGGTGAAGTTCAACCCCCCGGAGGACCACGTCGGCAATGGAATCCGCCGCGTCTGATATCTTCTCCATACACTTCACCACTTGCAGCACGCTATTGAGCTTGGCTACGTCGCGCTCCCGCCTCGCAGCTTTAAGCGTGGCCAACCACAATCTGTAGTTAAGCTTATCGAACTCTTCCTCTAACTCCCTTACCCACTCAGCCGCCTCTCGCGATCCGAGCAGGATGGCGGAATATGCCATGTCCACCATCACGCTACTCAGGTCTCGCATCTCCGCCAACGCATCCCTAATGGAGGACAGCCCCCCTCCTTCGACTTTGATCGTGCCCACTATGCCGGCCATTTTGCTCAACGTATTTATACCGTCTTTTGGTCCTCGCACGAGCAACACATCGCCCGCTAGGGCCTCGGTACCTTTGGTGGGGACGACCCAAGATTTACCACGCTTTATCGTCAAGATCCAAACGCCTATGCTGGATGGTAGCCTAAGCTCGAAAAGTCTCTTGCCAGCAAGTATGGAGCCCTCTTTGACCTCTATCTTTGCCACTTTTTCGTCAGCTTTTGCTATCGCCTCTCGAACCACCGGATGAACTTTGATACCCCTCAAGACTAGATCTGCCATGTCCCCGGTTGCGTTGGATATCGCCTCCGCCGCACTCGCCACCTGGAGAATGCCGGTTATCTTTTTAGCTTCTTCGACGTTGCGCGCGGCCACAGCGGCGATCACCCTGATGCGATACATGAGCTCATCCATGCGGGCCTCCAGCTCATGCACTCGCTCCGCTATCTCATCGTCTTCAAAAAGCAGCGAGGCGTAGGCAAGATCCACCATCGAATCCGAAACGTCCTTCATCTCCGTCAACAGCTCTCGTACGCTTTTCGGTTTGTATTCGACTTCCTCCACTTTCTCACACACCTATTATTTTGACTGCTATAAGTAAGCACGTTACGCCTAGTACGTCGACGATGGACGTTTCGATGGGGATGACTACATTATCAGGATCGAAGCCCTTAGCGAATGATATAAATGCGGACGCAACGGTTGTGAAGATTATTGCCGGTACCAACATCATGCTAGCGATGAAAAATGTTAGCATGAACCTGATCGAGCTCATAAACACTGCCCCAAGCATGTACGCGATAGCAAGTATCAACAGGCTGACAAACGAGAAGACCCCAACGCTCATGAGCACCGATGCCCGAACATTGCTGCTCAATATCCTTTGCCTTTTAAACTTGGGTTCGATCGTGCCGAGATGTAGCGCGGATGCTAGTCTCGCCCCCAATATGCTGCCGATGTTTCCGCCTATCCCGTTTATCGGAGGGATCATCAACAGGATTAACGGTGCTTCCTTTATTTTTTCAAGTTGAGAGTTGAGTAGGTAGCCAGCGAAAAGTCCTATTATCGCGCACGCTAACAGGATGGGATAGCTCTCGAGTACTATTCTGCGCAAGTTGTAGATCGCCAAGCCTTCACCCCACTAAAAGTACGGCCAAGAAAATGCACGCGACGGTCACGAAATCGCCGATCGTCGCCATCGCGGGGCTTGTAACGTTATCGGGATCCAAGCCCTTTACGTACGCGACGACCGCTACCGCAAACGTCATCACAGCTAAGATAACGCCGGACGTGAAACCGGCCACGACAGCTATAGCCATCAATTTGAGGATGCCAATCGTCTCGACGCCTGTCAGAACGCATGCCATGAACGAAAGCGCGCCGATCGTCGCGGATGCGAGTAGGCTGAGGACCAGCGACGAGATTATGTTCGTCTTAACCTCGGCCGTCAAAGCGAGGCGGGGCTCTAAAATACCCGTGTGCAGCGCTGTCCCTAGCCTCGAAGCCAAAGCGCCGTTTATATTGCCCCTCAAGTCGAGGAGCGGAGGGACCATCACGAGCAGGCCGGGAAGAAGAGCGAGGCGATTCTCCATGCCCTTCAGCGTGAAGCCGGCAGCGAGCTCGATGGAGGCGCAAATCAACAAAATCGATAGTCCTTGAATTATGATGGCTCGAACGTCGACCTCCTTAGCCATAGCCGCACCCGAAGGAGGTTGGCTTGGCCCCTATTTATACAAAATTATGTATCGCTGGGGATGTTGCGCCTATTCAAATGACCTCAGTATGTGGATAGTCGGTTGGTATAAATTCAAGCCGAGGTAAACTATCTGACGAACCACTGGACCCTTCCTCCGAGATGACGAAAAGGTATCGTCTTCTTTAAGTTTGAATTCTCCCTTCGATTATCTTTATCCCCCATTTCTTTCGCGGCTATTTTTATTGTTGATTTTGCTAGGTAAAGGAATTCTATACACCTCATCCCTTCCCCGAATGTCAAAAGCGACTAACTGATGACCGAGGGATCAAATTCGGGCTTTCTTTTAGTATTTCGGACTCCTGTGGTGCGGAGGGTGGGATTTGAACCCACGACATTCGGATATCCGTATCCATCCCTGGGAACTTCAGTTTTGCCCGACTAGGTATTACCTAGCCGACCGACACTCTCCCAGGCTGAGTTACCTCCGCACCATTTTTACATCTTAACCTCCCGTCTTAAAATTTTCTTCTCTTATATCATGGCCTAACTAATGCCATATGTTGCCATATTCAGCACGCGAGCGACTATCAAAAATTTTATTACATGCGAGCTTGAAGATGGCTGGGTGTGACGATGAAAGGGGCGATGAAGGAGTACCAAAAGCGGATCGAGCACATCAAGGTCCATAGCGACATGACCGTCGATGAGCTCATTCGGGAGTTCGGAAAGTGCGGTGTGTTCGGTGCCGGCAGGGTGGCGGAAGCCGTAGACATTTTCTACGAGATGGTCTCGCGAGAGGACACGACGACCTACTTGGGCTTAGCCGGCGCTTTGGTGCCGGGGGGGATGCGACGGGTGATCACGGATTTAATTCGCGACCACCTCATCGATGTGCTCGTCACGACGGGCGCGAACATGGTTCACGACATGATCGAGGCGTTCGGCGCCTCCCACTACAGGGGCAGCGCAATCGTGGACGACGCCGAGCTATATAGGCTGCAGATAGATAGGATCTACGACGTCTTCCTTTACGAGAAGAACTTCAGCATGTACGACGAGCGCTTCATAGAATTGCTCGACGATCTCCCGTCTAGACAGATGTCCATCCGCGAGTTCCTCTACGAGGTTGGCAAGCGCATCGACGACCCAAACTCGATCCTCCGCGCAGCGGCGGACGAAGGAGTGCCGGTGTTCTGTCCTGCCATCTCAGACTCGGCGATAGGTCTAGACGTGTGGAGGTTTAAACTCAAACACGGCCCAACCTTCTTCGTCGAAGCCTTCGCCGATCTCGACGACTTCATGGAGATAGTGCGCAAGGCCAAGCGCAACGGTGCCATCATGCTGGGCGGAGGGGTGCCGAAAAACTTCATCCTACAGGCGATGATCGTGGTCAAGCGTGGGGGCTACGACTACGCGGTGCAGATAACCATGGACAGGCCAGAGCCAGGCGGGCTCAGCGGCGCCACCTTGGAGGAGGCGAAGTCCTGGGGCAAGGTGAGCGGCCGAGCGAGGGCGGTGCAGGTAATAGGCGACGCGAGCATAATATTTCCCCTGATGGTGGCAGCCGTCAGGGAACGGTTGGCCCAGTCCAAGCCAAGGCGATAGGTGTATGGCGATCAAGGTGGGCTGTTGCGGCTGGGGTTTCTTCCCGGGTGGCCTCAAGGCTTACGCCGGAAAGTTCTCGATCGTCGAGGTCCAGCAGACCTTCTACAAGCTACCCATGCTGAAGACCGCGCAGCGATGGCGGGCTGAGGTGCCGAGCGATTTCGAGTTCACCCTCAAGGCATGGCAAGTCATCACGCATCCGCCGACTAGCCCCACTTGGCGGCGAGCTGGCCTGAAGCTCACCGAGGCGCAAAAAAGGCGCTACGGCTGGCTCCGCCCGACGCGCGAGAACTTCGAGGCGTGGGGGCGAACGAGGCAAGTCGCGGAGGCGTTGGAGGCCAAAATTTGCGTGATCCAGTGCCCGCCGAACTTCAACTGCACGCAGGAGAACATCGAAAACATGCGGAAGTTCCTGAGCGAGATCGATAGGGGAAACTTGACCATCGCTTGGGAGCCGCGGGGCGATTGGAAGGAGCACCCAGACGAGATCTCGCGGCTGTGTGAAGAGCTCCAGTTGATCCACGTCGTGGACCCGATGAGGCGGGAGTCGGTTTCGAGGCACGAGATCGCGTACTTCAGGCTACACGGCCTTAACCCACGAGAGTACGACTATAGGTACAAGTACTCGCTCGCCGAGCTCAAAACCCTCGCAGCTAAGGTGAGGGCGCTCTCGCGAAGGTACCGCGAGGTCTACATCATGTTCAACAACACCGAGATGTACTCGAACGCCGCCCAGCTCGAGAAGTTGTTAACCAGATAAAAAGTGGCGGGCCCGCCGGGATTCGAACCCGGGCCGCAAGCTCCGCAGGCTTGTGTCCTCTCTGGGCCTTGAGCTATCCAGGCTAGACTACGGGCCCATAATTAAATATGTGCCATGGGATTTTAACTTGGTCCATGCCGGGCAGCCAGAACAAGCGAAAACGTTAAAGCTGGTCCAACCAAGGTGGGTGGGGTCGCGATGATGGCCACGTGTACCTCCTGCAATCGCGAGATCGCGCCGGGCGATCGAGCGGTGAAGTTTCCATGCCCCAGCTGCGGGAACTTCGAGATATGGCGCTGCGCGAAGTGTAGGAGGCTGAGCAATCCCTATCGCTGCCCGTCCTGTGGGTTCGTCGGGCCGTAGGTGGTTTAGGTGGGAGAAGTCGCGGTAACCGTGAGGTTGATGCCCGAGAGCGTCGACGTCGACCTCTCGAAACTCGAGGCGGAGGTGAGGGCGCGCATAAAGGCCCATTCCGTCCAGCGCGAGCCCATAGCTTTTGGACTCGAGGCCCTGCGGGTCGTGGCCGTCGTGCCCGATGCCGCGGGTGGGACGGAGCCGCTGGAGCGGGAGCTCGCCAGCATAAAGGGCGTGGGCAACGTCCAAGTCTTGGACGTCAGGCGCCTCCTTTAGCAGTCGATACTCCTTTTAGGCTATCAAATCGTTTCTTTTTCTTGGGTGGCTGAGTGCTTCACGACCCCGCAGAGAGGGCCACCGTCGTCTCCATGGTGGCTACCACAGCCGTGGGGGCCGCGGAGATCGTGGCGGGCTCGCTGTTCGGCAGCATAGCGTTCGTCGCGGCCGGCATGGATGCTCTCTCCGACACCGCCACCTCGGCCGCGGTCTACAGTGGGCTGCTGATAGCCAAGCGCCCGGCCGACAGGGGTCACCCCTACGGGCACAGGCAGGCGGAGACGATAGCGCTTCTCCTGCTCGCGGTGGTGCTGGTGGCGGCGGGCGGGCGCATAGCTTACCTCGCTGCGGAAAGGCTTTTAAAAGGGGGCGAGATGGAGGCGACGCTCGAGCTCTTCGTCATAGCCTTTGCGAGTATTCCCCTCTTCGCCGCGCTAGCGAGCTATAAGATCCGCGTCGGTAGGCGGACCGACCACCCATCCGTGGAGGCGGATGGTTATCACACGTTGTCCGACTCCGCCTCTACCATCGCGGTCCTGGTGGGGCTTGCTTTCGTCAGGTTGGGGTATCCGGTCGCTGACCCGTTGGTGGCGCTCGGCATCTCCGCGCTCGTCGCGTGGTGGGGGGTGAGCTTGGGTCGCCGCGCGCTGGATATCATCATGGAGGCGAGCCCCGGAGAGGTGGTGATTTCCGAGATCAGGAAGGTCTGCCAAAGCGTTCCGGGCGTGAAGGGCTGCCACAGGTGCCGGGCGAGAAAGGTCGGCTCCAAGATCTTCGCGGACCTACACGTGCTCGTCGACCCGAAGGTGAGCATGGATGACGCGCATGCTATAGCCACTAAGGTCGAGCGAAGGCTAAGGGCGAGGGTGAGGGGGCTGGAGTCGGTGGTGGTGCACTTGGAACCCACGAAGGTGGCTGAGGGGGACGAGCTCGAGGGGAAAACATGAAGACGGTCGAGGAGGTCAGGGCGGAGATCCCGTTCCTCCGCACGGGCATCATCTACCTCGACAGCGCCGCGACCACGCCCACGCCGCAGCCCGTGCTGGATGCCATGCTCGAGTACTTCCGTGAATACAGCGCTAACGTGGGGAGGGGCCTCCACCGCGCGGCGAGGAGGGCGACCGAGGCGTTTGAGGCGACCCGCTCCAAGTTGGCCCGCGTGATCAATGCTGAGCCGGAAGAGATCGTGTACACCAAGAACGCGACGGAGGCGATAAACATCGTCGCTCATGGCCTGCGGCTGGGAAAGGGGGACAAGGTCATCGCCACCGTGCTCGAGCACCACAGCAACCTCATCCCATGGCAGCGCCTCGAGCGCACGCGGGGGGTGGAGCTCGAGGTCGTTGGCGCCACCTGGGATTGCTTGATCGAGCCCAGCGAGGTCGACGCGGCCATAGACGATAGGACCCGCCTCATCGCCATGACCCAAGTCTCCAACGCCGTCGGCAGCCTGCAGCCGGTCGAGGAGATCAGCAAGCTGGCGAGGGAGCACGATGTCCTCTTCCTCGTCGACGCCTCCCAGGCGGTCGGCCACATGCCCGTCGATGTGAAGGCGATGGGCTGCGATTTCTTAGCTGCGCCCGGCCACAAGGGTTTGCTCGGGCCCCAGGGCACCGGCTTCCTCTACGTGCGAAAGGATCGCTTCCGCGAGCTGGAGCCCCTGCTGCTGGGCGGGGGCATCGTCGAGAGCGTGGACGAGCGCTCGTACAAGTTGGTCGGGCCCCCTCAGGTCTTCGACGCCGGCACGCCCAACATCCCTGGCATCATAGGGCTCGGCCGAGCGGCGGAATACGTGCTCGAGATAGGGATCGAGCGCATAGCTGAGCGGGAGCGGGAGCTGACGGCCAGAATGCTGAAGATCGGGGAAATCGAGCAAGTTCAAGTCTACGGGCCACAGGACCTAAAGGCGAGAGGAGGCGTGGTCAGCTTCAACATCGAGGGCATCGGGCACCACGATGTCGCCGCCATGCTGGATGAGCTCGCGGGCATCGCGGTCCGCTCGGGCCATCATTGCGCTGAACCCACCATGCGACACTTGGGCGTGGACGGCACCGTGCGAGCCTCGGTACACTATTTCAACCTTGAGGAGGAGATCGAGAAGTTCATCGCGGTGGTCGAGCAGATCGCGAAGGAATTTGGAAAGTAAGAAATTTTTAGATAGAGCTCGTCAAGGAGACGACAAGCTCCAAGCGGGATCGAGGATCTCGAGTTTGTCGGTCATTGAATGAATATGTAAAATGTCTCGCTGATTCCTTGACAGGAAACCCAAAGTGATGATGTATAAGCCGGTGCTGAGGCCCGACGATGGCGCGCGCCAAAAACCTAGGTCGCAAAAACTTTAAGCGCTTGCGCGTCCCTTTGATGGCGGGTTTGAAATGCGGGAGGCTACACGTCTGCGAGAGATCCAGCCCTCCTTCGTGAGGCGCCTGTTCGACCTCGCCACGGGCAGCCCCGATGTCATAAGCCTGGGCGTGGGCGAGCCCGACATGGCCACGCCCCCACATATATGCGAGGCGGCCAAGCGGGCGCTGGACGAGGGCAGGACGCACTACTCCCCAAACGCTGGCATCCTCGAGCTCCGACAAGCCATAGCCGAGCGCTACTCGAACGAGTATGGCCTCGACTATGACCCGGAGGAAGAAATAATGGTGGTGGTGGGCTGCACCGAGGCGATCTTCTGCGCCCTCGCCGCCTTCCTCGAGCCCGGCGACGAGGTGCTAGTTCCGGACCCGGGCTACATAACCTATGCCCCGGCTGTCAGGATAGCCGGCGGACGACCGGTGAGCGTGCCCGTGAGCGGGCCCGACTTCTGGATGCGGCCGGAGGAGGTGGAGCGGGCTATCACCGAGCGCACGAAGATGGTGATGCTGAACTTCCCCAGCAACCCTACTGGCGCCGTGATGCCCGAGCGACCGCTGCACGAGATCCTCGACATCGCCGGCGAGCATGACCTACTCGTTATATCCGACGAGATTTACGAGAAGTTCGTGTACGATGGCCTCGAGCACGTCTGCCTACCCGCGCTGGGGGCAACGGAGCGCGTCATCCTCGTGAACGGCTTTTCAAAGACGTACGCCATGACCGGCTGGAGGGTGGGCTACATCTGCGCGCCCAAGGAGCTGATGCGGGCCATGTTCAAGGTGCACCAAAACGTGACCTCGTCGACGAACACGCCGGCGCAATGGGCCGCGCTGGAGGCGCTTCGTGGACCCCAGGACTTCGTGCGAGAGATGGTGGAGGAGTTCGACAGGCGCCGCAGGCTGGTGGTAAGGCTCCTGAACTCCATCGAGGGCTTCGAATGCCCGACGCCGCAGGGCGCCTTCTACGCTTTCCCCAGTGTGGATGGGCTTGGCCTGAACTCTGAGGAGCTGGCCAACTATCTCTTCGAGCGGGCAAAGGTGGTGACCTCCCCCGGCACGGCCTTCGGCCGCCACGGCGAGGGACACCTCCGCATCTCGTACGCGAACACGCAGGAGAACATCAAGCTAGCCGTGGAGCGCATAAGGCAGGCGGTGGAGGAGCTTCGCTCGCGCGGCCCGCGGATGGCTTAAATACAAATGTATTCAACTATTTAACTGTCTCACATGTCCAAAGTTTACACCATAACTTCAGGGAAGGGTGGTGTCGGGAAGACCACCGCCACCGCGAATTTGGGGGTTTGCCTAGGGCAAATGGGCAAGAAAACCCTTGTCATCGACGCCGACCTCGCTATGGGTGGCATAGCCACGGTCATGGGGCTGGCCGAGACCTACGTCACGCTACACGAGGTGCTCGGGGGGAAGGTGAACGCCGAGAAGGCCATCTACTCCGCGCATGGCATAGACGTCATGCCCTCGGGCCCTTCAATAGGTGGCTTCCTGAGCGCGGACCCCAACAAGCTCGAGGACGTAGTGGAGGGGCTAGTTAAGGGCTACGATTACATCCTCATAGATGCCCCCCCGGGCTTGAACAAGTATAGCCTCGCCCCGTTGCGGGCGGCGGACGAGATCCTGCTGTTGGTGACGCCCGACCCCACAGCGGTTGAAGCGGCGGCGAAACTGAGGACGGTCGCCGAAGTTATGGAGGCGAAAGTGGGCGGGGCCATCGTAAACAGGGTGAAGAGGACCTCGCTGCTGAACAGGTTGTTTGGAGGAAAGTCCGCGAGGAACGTGAACGTCGAGGAGAAGCTCAAAGTCCAAGTGCTTGGCGCGATAGACGAGGACCCGGCGGTGGGGGAGGCGGTGAGGTTGAGGAAGCCCGTGGTCGTACACAAGCCGAAGAGTCCCGCCTCGAGGGCGCTCCGCGGCCTCGCGGCCAAACTCACCCTCTGACGGGCGGGTTTAAGGTCCAACGCGTAAGGAGTGGAGGATGATGGTGATATGACCGGCAAGCTGAAAGTGATCCCCAGCGGGATAAGCTCGCTCGACGGGCTTTTGGGCGGCGGCTTCCCCGCGGGCTCCTTGGTACTTTTGATGGGTGAGATAGGCTCGGGCAACACGGAGTTTGCCATGAGCTCGCTCATAATGCTCGCCGCCATAAAGGCTGGTCGCCTGCCGTCGCCTGGGGGGGCCAACATCGTCCTCCCGAAGGAGCTCTGGTGGGTCACGCTGACCCGCTCGCCTTCGGACCTCATGAACGAGGTGATGATGAGCTTCGACCGCGATCTCTATGAGCCCTTCGAAAAGAGGGTGAAGTTCGCCGACCTCTCAAAGGATTACTTCATGACCTCCCCCGTCCCCCTCGAGTGGGTGTCGGAGGAGTGGGCAGCCGAAAGGAGGAGGGAGAAGCTCAGCTCGCTGGCCGAGGCCCTGGCCGGTCTCAAGATGACGGTCGGCGGGCCGGTGGGGAAGCCCAAGGGGGCCCTGAAGTCCCTCGCGGACTTCCTCTCCGCCCACGCGAAGGGCAACGTGATCTTCCTACATAGCCTGACCGACCTCGCTAGGCTCTACTCCGACACCGAGGCCAGGCAGTACGAGTTCATGCTGTTTCTGCGGGGGCTCCAGCGGGCGTCTAAGGCTTGGGGAGGTCTCATCTACACCGACCTGACGACGAACCTGTTCGACAAGCGCATGGAGGAGGAGATCGCCTCGTGCGCGGACGGCGTGCTGGCGTTCGAGTGGGAAAGGGCGGGGCCCATCCAGAGGAGAAGGTCGCTGTGCTTTAGGAAGTTCTATGGACTGCTCTCGACCCGCCCGGATGCGCTCTCAAGGTTTGAGGTGAACATCACCAGCTCGACGGGCCTGTTCATCGTAAGACCCGAGGCGATCGAGGGGCTACGCAGGTAGCGCTACCGATTCAAAAGACTAAAAAGCGATGCCATCGAAAAAGGAGCTAGAGGTGAACGATTGAGGTCGGCTGGGGTCGGCGTCAGCCAGCTCAGGGATCCCTTCGCGGCGGGAAAGGAAGCCGCGTCTAAAGCCATAAAGGCGACCTCCGGTCGGCCCGTGGGCTTGTGCTTGGTCTTCTCGTCCTCTAGGTACAACCCCAAAAAACTCCTAGAGGGCGTGAAGGCGGTGCTGGGCCCTGTGCCCCTCGCAGGATGTACCACCGCGGGGGAGATAACCCCGGCCGGCCCGCTGGAGGGATCGGTGGCGGTGATGGTGATCTCCGCCGACATCGCGAGGGCTGGCATAGGGTTAGGCAAGAACGTGAAGAAGAAGCCCAGGGAGGCGGGGAGGGAGGCCGCTTCCTCGGCGATCAGGGACCTCGGATATCCGGCGCTTTACCTTACCTCCCCGGGCCTCGGGGCCAAGCGACGCGGCCACGTGCCCTTCTTCGTGTTGATGTTCCCGGATGGGCTCTCAGGGCAGGAAGAGGAGGTCATCGAGGGCATGAAGGATGTGCTGGGAGGGTTCTTCCCGATCGTGGGGGGCTCCGCCGGCGACGACCTCAAGCTCAAGCGGACCTACCAGTTCTGCACCGACGGCGCCTTCACCGACTCCGTGGCGTGTGCTTTGGTGGCGACGAACAACCCCGTGGGTTTTAGCAGCAAGCACGGGTGGCGTCCCCTCGATAGGCTGGCCTTGGTCACCAAATCGTCGGGACGGGTGGTGGAGAAACTTAACCATAGGCCGGCCGCCGAGGTGTACGCCGAGATGCTCAAGATCAGCTTTGAGGACCTGCAGGAGGGGGTCCTCGCGTGGGAGAAGGGCCTGAGCAATCCCCTGGGCATGCCAGACCTATCGGGCGAGATCTGGCTCAGGCATCCCCAAGCCCTACTGAAGGATGGGAGCATTTCCTTCTTCTCAAGGGTGCCCGAGGGAGTGGCGCTCAGGCTGATGGATGGGCGCAGGGAGGACCTCATAAAGGCTGCTGTAGACGCTGCGTCGGAGGCGATGGAGAAATGCGGCAAACCGCGGGAGGTCGAAGCCGCGATAGTGTTCAACTGCGTGGCTCGCTATAAGCTCCTCGGGCCGGAGGGCGCGAGGGAGGAGCTCAGGGAGCTGCGAAAGGTGATAGGGGATGCCCCGATGGTCGGCTTTTACACGTATGGAGAACAGGGCTTCACCGAAGGCGGGCCGGTGGGCCATCGAAACCAGACGGTAACCATTTGCCTGATCGGCCGCAGCTGATGTTGTTGGCGATTTTGTATTTTTTTGCACGTTTTTTTATCAAAAATCGCCTTTTGATGTCAAATGATCAACAAACTTTTAAACATCGTTGTTTTATGTGCTGTGAGGGGGGTGAACGCAAAAATGGGTGTGGGGATTGTCACGCATAGAGATGTCGATGGTATTTGCTCCGCTGCCTTGGCCAAGATCGCTTATCCGAAAGCCGATGTGGAATTCGAGGAGCCCTTCACCCTCCTGTCAAGGCTGCGGGCGCTGCCCCCGAACTGGAAGACGATCATCATCTTGGACTTAGGGATAGACGCGGTGGAGAAGGAGGAGATAAGGAACCTTTTTCGGGAGCTGGCGAAGTCACGCGAAATCATCTACATCGATCATCACCCCGTTCCCCCAGGGATAAACCGAAAGAGCCTTGGCTGTAGCGCATTCGTACATGAAACGGATATCTGCACTTCCGAACTTGCTTTGAAATACTTCAAACCCCCCGAATCGTTGGAATACATCGCCCTCCTGGGTGCGATCGGAGACTATCAACAGGACACGCCCACCATGCGTAGGTTGATGTCTAGGCATTATTGGAGGACTGTGTACTTGGAGACTTTTTTGCTGGAGGAGGCCCTCGACGTTAGCAGGGGCGACGACTATTTCAGAAGGGAGGTGGTCAACGGGCTCGCCAGCGGGCTTTGGCCCTCCGACATCCGAGACCTGTTGGGCAGGGCTTACCTGGGCTTGACCCAGGAGATGATGTTGAGGTCATACGTCAAGAGAAACGTGAAAAAAATCGCTAAAAACATCGCCATCGTGAGCGACGTGCCCTTCATGGCGACGGGAAAAGCCGCGTCGTACGTGGTTCAGGTGACGGACGCCGAGGTGGGGATCGCGACCTTCCTAGATGGGGATTTCATCCGGCTTAGCGCCCGGAGGGCGAGGGGATCTGAGGTAAACTTGCGGAGGCTCATCGGTGATGCCGCGGCGAGCATAGGTGGCTCGGGTGGAGGACACCCAGCTGCGGCGGGAGGCGTAGTTAGGGCCGAGAAGTTTAAAGATTTCCTGCGGGCCCTCAGAAGGGGCATCTCGATGGGACCTCTGACTGCCTTGATCCCCTTGACCCTCTCGTAGTAAAAGATGCTCTTACTCAAAGCGCGGATTTCACCTCCTTCGAATGCAGAGACATCGCGCCGGGATGCGTTAGGGACAACGGCGTCAGCCAGGTAATCTCCAAAGTGGAGAAAAGCATTTCCACGACCGTGGCCCTCACAATCATGTCAAGCTCACTTCTATCTCCGTTACCCTTTCGTAGTAGTAGATGTCGTTCTCGCCTGGTGATGTCTTCTTACCTAAAATGGTGAGTCTCAGCGCGCGGTTATCGAAGCCCGCGAGGTAGCCCTTGGCGTTCAGTTCGCGCGCGAGCCAGGAGAGGTATTCAGCCCAAGCGTTCCTGTACGTCGAGTTAACCCTCACGACGACGTTCTCGCGGGGGCCGTTCTCTACCTCGTAGCGCGAGTTCTCCCTCGCGAGCAAAATCGTCGAGGTGCCCGTCGAGCTGATGGAAGCGTCGAATCGCTTGATCCTGATGAAGTTGACCTCTACGCGGATGTTGTCGCCGGGCAAAGGATTGCCGTAGATGTCCTTGTCATCGACGACGACCAAGCCCACGTCCTCGAACCTCGAGACCATGAAGCTGGCATTGCCCTGCGCCAAGATGACGGCGCCCAACTCGTAAATCCAGCTCTGGTCGACGTAGTAGGCGTTGTTCGCGTCGAAACGGATGAGGCCGTGGCGCAGGCGGTGGAGGGAGGGGACCTCCAGCGATATCAGCCTGCCGAACTTCGCGGACCACGACGCCTTGCCCCAGCACTGCAGCTTATCCACGTGAGCGCCCTCACCCAGCGCCTTCTCATCCATCACAAAGAAGCTCTCCCAGTCGGACGAGGTCTCTCCCACGAAACCTGGGTCCTGGGAGTTCTCGCCATCGGTCAAGAACCTACAGCCCACCTGTTGCACTGGGTGCAGCCTGAGGTGCACGGTGCCGAGGAGCAAGTGCTCCTCCGCTTGGCTCGAGTAGGCGTTGACCACCTGCGAGAGCTCGCCTTCGACCTCGGCGTAATAATGGTTCGACAGTTGGCTCAATGGTATCGCCGCGACGTGGGCGTGCTTGATCTTTCCCTTTTCGTACTGGAGCACCACCCTTGCCTCTTGGCCTCCCGCCAAGGAGACCCTCTTGATTACACCGAAAGTGTAGGTAGAACTGGTGGTGCTCGTCCTTTGGGCATCCGCAAACAGGTTCTCGTTCACCCGCAGCTTCACCAAGCCACTGTTGACTATCGTCGCGGAGGCGATGAGAAGGTAGTTATCGCTCCGCAGCGGAGTGAACCTCAAGGTGACCCTGTCCTCTGTGCCGACGGTCGAGGCCTCCGCCTCGTTTTCAGCGTATTCGCAGGCGATCGCCCAGACCGCGAGGCGGGCGTTCCTTATGAGCGCCGCTTGACCAGCGACCGTCGACCTGTAGCGGATTTTTATCGTGGCGGGGCCTGAGAGCCTAACTTTCTTTAAGCCGTTGAAGGGGTACCAATCGCCGGGATTTTTCACGGCGTTCTCGAGCTCTTGATAGACGACGCCGTTGATCTCCAAGCAAACGTTTGCCCTCGCCGTACCGCTCCTGCTGACCTCGGCTGAGGCTATGATGAGGTAGTCCGTGAGCTTGGTGGGCGTGAGGGTCAAGACGAGCTTGTCCCGGTAGCCGGTTGAGGTAGTATTGTCGACCTTCAAGCTCTCGGCGTAGAAGAACTTGGCGCCGGCCGGCTCGACCGACAGGCGCCCCCCAGACCTCGCACCTTGGAAAATGGGTAGGGGATCAGCGGCCATCTTTACGTCCACACTCCTCGAAGCGAGCAACTCAAGGGTGTCGACGGCGGATTTCAGCTCGAGAAAGGCGTCCCCCACCTCCTCCACATGCTCGCGCTCTAGGTGATGTCCTTCGCTCGGCACCCAGGCCGCAATGTAAGCAAAAGAAGCCACAAGGAGGATCGCTAGGACGATGATCGCGCCAAATACTACGGAGACGCCTCTTTTCTCCTTTATAATCCCGCGTGAGCTTCCCCGTAAGCCCATTGCCTCACCCGACGCTTACTCCAACCTCTATGATTTTCCTGAGGTAGTAAATGTCATTCACATCGCTGTCGTAGACCTTTCCACGAATAATAATGGAGAGATCGCTGACCTCGGCGTCGTAGCCCTTGGCGTTGAGCGTCGACTCGAGGTGGCTGAGGTACTCCCGCCAAGCATCGGGATAAGCCGAGTTTATCGCTATAGTCAGGCTTGAGATGTGATGGTTTTCAATTATGACATTTTCCTTAACCAAAACGATGTTGCGAGCACCAGTCCCCCCTATCGAAAAACCCTTACCCTTCAACCGCACGGTGCGGACCTCGATCCTTATGTTCTCACCGTTATCATCTATGGCCGCCACCATCGCCGGCATGGAGGCCATTACGCTCTTGCCTTGTTGCACCAATATCACCGCCCCATTTTCGTAGACCCAAGTTTGGTCGGCGTAGTGAACGTTGTTCGCTTGAAAGCTAAGCGTCCCACTCGAGTTATCGAACCACAAGGTGCCGCCCATCGCCGGCCAGCCAAAGATCGGTGGGGGGTCGGCGGCCATCTTCAGGTCTATGCTCCTGGAGCCGAGAAGCTCGATCGTCTCGATCGCTGACTTCAGCTTTGAGAAGCCCCTCCTGACTTCCTCCATGTGCTCGCGTTCCCGCTCGTATCCTTGCCTGGGTACCCAGAACCCGATAAAGATCGAAAAGATGATGAAGCCCACCGCAACGACCAATATTGCCCCCGTAACCACCGAAACTCCGTTATCGTCCCTCATGAAATTTTTCACCCCAGTGTCCCCAAAAACTCATGTTCGGTTTTGGGCGACGTCCAACAAAAATTCGTTCGAGGAAATGAACTTCGAGACAAACTAAAACACCTCAAACAAAAAATTGTGGACCGCCGTTTTGGCGGTCGCTACACTCCCGACATCAGCCAGCCCCGACGCCTCTCGGCACCTCCTCCGCGAGCTCAGCACCTCCTTTTTATTCTATTCTGACGGTGGTATCGAGCAGCAGTTGGCCAGAGGGTGTGTGGATAACTTTTACTTTGATTATTTTTCCCTCCGGGTTAGATCCATAGGTATAAGTGCCAGACGCTTCCTCACCTGCAGAAAATAGGGTGCCGGCCCAGTTCATGGTAACATCTACCAAATCCTTATTGCTATTTTCAGCCTTCACTTTGAGTTCGCCTACGCTAAGGACATCTCCACCCCTGTGAATGATGGTGATTTTAACATTTTCACTGTCCTTGTCCTCTGCAGTCACGCCCAGGATCGCATACGGTGCCTTCGCCGGGACGCCTATCCTGCCGACGATGGTCGCGATGACCGCTGCAAGCGCTACCGTCACTGCGATCAATAGAATGGTACCAACTACTGGCGATACCCCTCTCTTATCGTTTATCACCTCTTCTCACCGAGTAAAGAGTGCCTTTTATGTATTCTTAAAGTTTGTGAAAGATAACGTCATCCCTGCCCAACTCGCCTGATCGACGAATGATTTTACGGCAGGCGCCGAACGTCTAGATGATTGGGAAAATGAGCACGGCGAACACTGCATAAGCCGCGATCATCATCAGCAGCGAGTACTTAAGGCCAGACCTGAGGTCGCCTTCGCCCATCAGCGTGCCCACCAGCCCGGCGAAGAAGCCCTCCAGCATCGCCGCGTGCATGAAGACGATCGTGCAAAGGCGTGGGTTGATGCCGCTGAACAAGAAGATCTCCATCTCTCCGGCCGGAGCGGTCATGAGGATGATGTTCTTGACGACCATGTAGACGGTGAAGAGGAACACGAAGAAAACGAGGAAGATGATGACCTTGTACGTCGCCATCGCTGCCCTACGCTCGCGCTGCAGGGAGCGGGTCGTCGCAACGTCGTCGATGAGGACGTCGAGCACGTCGGAGATATCCGACTCCGCCTCGTTCGCCTTCCTTATCAGCGTCGCCACCCTCGAGAGCATGCCAGACTCCCTTACGCGGGCTTCGAACCTAGCCAGAGCTTCGGCCGCTGACACCCCCCACCTGACGTCGGTGCCCATCCTCCTGACCTCCTTGCCGAGCGGGCCCAAATCAGTGGTCGATGCCACCGCCATGGCACGAGGCAGCGTCAAACCTGACTTGACGCCACTCGCGAGCGACCTAAGGAAATCGAGCAGCGCGCCCTCCATCCTCTCCACCCTCCTTGACTTGGACTCAAAGGCGACGACGTAGGGAACGAGGGCGATGAGGATCGCGAAGAAGGCGGAGGAGGTGCTGAGCGGGCGGTAAAGAAGCAGGAAGAGGGCAGATGCAGGGACGCTGGCGAAGAAGACGTAGTGGGGGTTCTCCGAGACCGTCTTGAAGGGGTGGAGGATCGCCGCTTTCAGCCTAGCCATCGTCACCCCTCTAGCGATGCTCTCCAACATCTCCTTCTTGATCGCCTCCCCCCGCACCTCCACACCCCTAAAGGTTTCCGAGGGCCCGACCTTGCCCAACTTCACCTTGAGCCTGCCGCCCGAAATGACCTTGATCAACACCATGAATATGATGGAGCCAACGGGGATCGCCACATAAGCGACGAGGTAGAGGAGGGCGGTTGAGACCCCTCCCATCGCGCCCATCGTCACGAGGAGGAGAAGGATCAAGAGCGGGGCGAAGATGAGCATGATGATGTAGATCTCCGCCAGCAGCCCGAGCGTCTCTATGAACTTCCTCTGCTCGTCCCTGAGCTCGGCGTTGTACTCCGCGCACTTGCTCGCGAAGTAGCCGGTGATGTCGCCCCCGGTCTCGACGATCGAGGTCAGCGTCTCTAGGAAGTTCTTAAACCTCCTCGACGCCGTCGACCGCGAGAGGTTGCGGAGCGCCGTCAGCGGGTCTTGACCCAATAGCTCGACGTCCCGCATGAACACCTTCGCCTCCTCGGCGATCTTTCCCACGTCCTGGCGGGTGCTCAGCTCCCTGAAGATATCGGTCACGGTAGCGCCGCTTCTGCTCAGCGCGTGCATGAAGCTGACCGCATGCGGGAGCGCTAGGTCTATCTCGTGCGCCCTTTCATTTGCGGCCAGCGACGGGTAGAACATGAACAGGCGATAGGTCACATACCCGAGCATGGCGGCCATAAGCAGGACCAAGCCCAGGAGGGGCAGATCGAGGGAATACAAGAGCCAGATGGCTAGGCTCCCCGCCGCAGCGACCGCGAGGGAGACCAGGAAGGAGTAGAAGATCGCCTGCGCCGCGTAGGCGTCGGCGGAGATCATCATGCGGGCCCTGCTTAGTTTCTCCCGCAACGCCTCGTACTTCTTGCCCCGCGCCCACCTGCCGAATAAACGGATCGCCAACCTCCTAGTCAAGCTTCACCCTCGCGCCTTTATCACCCTCCGCGCTCCACCAGCTCCATCACCTTGGCGGGATCGAAGTAGTACTGCCTTATTATCGTCGAGACTTCGCTTATGCGCCTCATGTTTTTCCTGGCCAAGTACTCCAGCACCTTCTTGCGGTTGTCCAGCTCCCTCTCGAGCTCCACGGCGCTCCAGCCCCGCTCGTGGGCTATCTCCAGCAGGACCTGCGAGTTGCCCACCCTCTCGAACTCGTCGGTTATCGGGTTCCTCTCGTAGATGCGGTTCGTGCGCAGGGCCCCGCTCACGGGATCTACGCCCAGCACCTCGACTATGCTCTGGTTGCGGCGGACCCTCCTGTCCCTGTGGTAGGTGAGGAGTTGTAGGCAGACGATGTCGAGCGCCGTCAGCATGTGGTGGGGGACGTTTATCGGCTCTCCCTCGAGCCTGTGCACCATCTCCTGGATGGAGCCCGCGTGCATGGTGGAGTAGCAGGAGTGGCCCGTGCTCATGGCTTGGAACAGCGTTAGCGCCTCCTTGCCTCGAACCTCGCCCACGATGATCACCTCCGGCCTCTGCCTCAGCGCCTGCCGCAGCAGGTCGTACATGTCTATCGCCCTCTCGCCGTGGGCGTCGCGGGTGACGCTGGCGAGCCAGTTGTCCTGGTAGAGCGTCAGCTCCCGGGTGTCCTCGATGGAGATGATCTTGGCGTCGGGCGGGATGAACAGCGAGAGGGCGTTGAGCGTGCACGTCTTCCCCGATGCAGTGCCCCCGACGATCATGACGTTCCTCTTGTTCTCCGTCGCCAGCCAGAGGTACGCGAGCATCTCGGGCGAGAAGGTGCCATACAGGATGAGGTCGACGGGCGTGAAGGGCTCCTCGGTGTACTTCCTTATCGAGAAGGAGCTGCCGCGCGTGGTTATCTCCGTGCCTATCGTCGCCTGGAGCCTGTAGCCCTCGGGCAGCGCGGCGTCGACCGTGGGCCTGCCCAGGGAGATCTGCCTCCCCGCGCGCTCCACCAGCCTGATGACGAAGAGGTCCAGCTCCTGCGCGTCCTCGAACACAATGTTGGTGCGGATGTTCTGGTGGTCTCGATGGTAGAGGAAGATCGGCACGTCGACGCCATCGCAAGAGATGTCCTCTATCCTCGGGTCCCTCAGGAGGCCGTCTATCCTGCCGTAGCCGACGTAGTTCCTCCTAAGGTAGTAGATGATCTTGTTCACGGACTTATCGTCGAGCGACAGGCCGTACTCATCTAGGAGCTCTAGGGCCTTCTCCCTGATGACGGCGTCCCTTTCCTTGCCCGTCTCGTAGGTCAGGCGGTCGAGGAGGTGCTCGTGGAGCGTTTCGAGGATCGTCTTCTCGAGGGGCGTCAGCGTGGGCTCGACTAAGTAATAAAGGCGTTCGTTCTTCTCCTCGTTGAAGAGGATGGCCGCCCACGCGTAGGGCTTCACCACCCAATAGCGCTCGAGCTCCTTGTAGCCCTTGGGCGGCTCGAAGGTGGTGTACTCCTCGAACTCCCTTAGGGCCTCGACCTCTTGCTTGGCCTCGAGCTTTCGCTTGAGCTCCTCGAGGGCGAAGTCGGAGGCTATGGCCTGCAGCGGGAGCTTCTCGGCCTCGATGGCCCTCGCCTCGGGTACGGATGGGGCAGCTGCCCTGGCCAACTTCTTGCTAGGCTTCACGAGCTTAGCGCGAGGCCTAGACACGGGTTTGGGTGCCGCCGAGCGGGCGGCCACCTTCAGCCGAGGACCCTCGATCGGCTTTAACGCGGCTGGCCTCGCAACCCTCGCTGCCGAGGATTTTTTGACGGGCCTAACTTTTCCCTCGACCGGGGAGGGCTTTTTGACGACCCTTGCCCCCCTTTTTGCCCGCGGTTTCTCGGCCGACGGCTTTCTCTTCCTCGGCAATGGGCGCTTCCTGACCCTCACCGCCTTCGCCCTCTTGGCGAGCTTCACGACCGCCCTCCTCGCCGAGGGTTTTTTGACGAGCTTGGGCGCTGCCGGGAGCTCGAGCTCCGGCTTGGCCTCCAACCTCCGCCTGAGTTCCTCCAAGGCTGAGTCGGTCGCTAGGGCTTCAGCGATGGATCTCTCGGCGAGCGTCCCCTTCGACACCTCGGGCTCGGCGACCTCGAGCTCCTCCGCAACCACCTCAGCCTCGGGTTCCCCGACTCGCCCTTGAGCAGGTTGCGGCGCCTCCACCGGCTTCGAAACCTCTGGCTCTGGAGCGACCTTTTCCGCCGGCACCTCGGCTGGTGTTTGGACCTCGACCTCCTCTAACTTCGGGGGCTGCTCCCCCTCAGGGGGCCGCTCCTCCTTCACCTCCGCGAGCTCGAGGGGCTTGTGGGCTCTCCTAGAAGGAGCAGGTCCCTTGGGCCTGTAGATCTCTTCCTCCGCGGCCCTCAGGACGCGCTTGGGCTTCTTCACCCTCCGGAATAGCACGCGACCCCCTTTTTATCTTGTCTTTACAGCCTTAAAATTCGCCGCCCTCCCCCTCTCGTGCGCCTTGACCCTCGCCGCGAGCATCGAATTCGTCGTCGCCCCGCGAGCTGCCCCCATCGCCGCCAGCTCCTCCCTCAGCTTCTCGACGAAGGAGTAGGGCACCCGTACATGGCCTATGGGCACCTCTCCCACGCCGTGTGAGTCGGAGCCTCCCACCATCAGCAAGTCGTACTTCCTCGCCAGCTCCTCGTAGTGCTTGGTGACGGAGGCATCGTGCTTGGTGTGGTAGACCTCGAGGCCGCGTAGACCGGCTTCGATGAGCTCCGGAAGCAGGTCGTCGGCTCGTGCGAACAGAGGATGAGCTAGCACGGGGATTCCGCCCACCTTCCTGATGAGGGCGATCGCCTTGTGCGGCGTGAGCGGGTACTTCGACACGTAAGCCGGCTTGCCCACGCCGAGGTACTTGTCGAAGGCCTCGTCGGTGGTGCGCACGTAGCCAAGATCTACCATCGCCTGCGCGATGTGGGGACGCCCGACGACGCCCCCGTCGAGGGCGATGACGACGTTGTAGGGGATGTCGATGTTGAGCTCCCTCAGCTTGTCCACTATCAGCTTCACCCTCTCCTTCCTGAACTCCTGGATCTCGAGGAGCTTCTCCGCGAACTTCTTGTCGCGCCAGTCGATGTAGTAGCCCAAGATGTGGAGCTCGCGGTTGTCTATGCCCGAGCTCACCTCGACCGCGGGTATCACCTCCACGCCGAACTGTCGACCGGCCCAGAGCGCCGTCTGGATGCCGCTTATCGAGTCATGATCGGCGATCGCGATCGCTGCCAGCCCGACCCTAGCCGCGCGCTCGACGGCGTCGCCGGGCGAGATCCAGCCGTCGGAGATCCTGGTGTGGACGTGCAGGTCGGCGAACCTCGTCTGCTTGGAGGCGAGCTTGCGAAGGAGCGAGGTGACAGCCCATGCTCTGGTTGGGGGCACCGCTTGTCCCTCGCGCTCCCCCGAGGTCACCTCGCGCTTTATGTCAGCCACCATCAACTCCCAGCGCGTCCTCGTATCCAAGCCCTCGTGCTCCCAGATTGGGATATCGGGGGCTTTTATCGGCATTTTTATTCCTCCTTCGATAGAGAGGTCGTCCGCGCGCCTTATAAGCGGCTTATGAAAGTATCCTCTATGTCAAGCCAAAATCGCCGTTTATTTGCCGCAAATTGCCTTAAGACGGGTTTTTAAGGCTGGTATGAATTTTATCGTTTTTTAAAAGATTTTTTTGTAAAGGGTTAATTTTCTCTGGTTTAAAATCGTTTTTAAGCTCGTTTTTTCTCAGCTGTTATAAAATTTGCGCAAATTCGAGGGATTATTAATCCCTCGACATTTGTTCTTCCAGATTATTTGAATTGGTGCGATGGTTGAGGAGTTTTATGTGTATGTAAAAGTGTTTGTGGATACAATTTTTCACGCGCATGGAAGGCTCGTCGAATGTCCTTTCGATGATGGCGCTATGTCGACATGAGGACGCATGACGATGGTCTTCAAGAAACGGTTATCGCGGCAATTGCCGACATATGTATGTCATCGATTTGCCAAGCGCTTGCCGTGACACACGTATGTCATCGATTCCAGCGAACCCGTTTTTTGGCTTTGGTGACATACGTATGTCATCTGGCTAGCCAACCGCGCAGCTGACACACGTGTGTCAAAGCGGGACCGGCAGGGCACCAGAGAAAGTTTTTCCACGTACCTCTGGAAAAGCGGTGACATACGTGTGCCGCCCTCGACAGTGGGGGCCGCGGTGGGGGACAAAATTTAAACCAAGCTATCCTAGGGAGAACACGTGACCGAGCTCAAGCTATACCTCGCGCTGTCGATCCTCGCGCTGCTCATGAGCTCGAGCAGGGCGTTCGCCGACAGGGGCATGCTGGCGCCGGCCGGCATCTCGGTCTGGGAGCCTGGGCAAAGGGCGATCGTCGCCTGGAACGGCAGGCGAGAAGTGCTCATCCTCTCGACGGACGTCCGCTCGGGCGAGAGCACCTGGGCGCTCGAAATCCTGCCTCTGCCCTCGAGGCCCGAAGTCGAGGCCGGAGACTTCGCCTCCTTCCTCGAGCTCCAGCGATTGCTCTACGAGTACGCAAGCCGGGCTTACGCCGGGAAGGGGCTCGAAGGGGAGCCACCCGTACAGGTGTTGTTCCACCGACGCATAGGCTCGCACGGCATAACGGTGGTCGAGGCCAGAGACGCCGCTGGGCTGGCGCGATGGGTCGAGAACTACCTCGCCGAAGAGGGGCTCGAACCCAACATAGCGTGGGGGGACCTGCTCAAGTTGGCGGACGCCTACATAAAGCGGGGCATGCGCTACTGGGCCTTCGACCTCGTCGAGCTCGGCGATAGCTTGGGCAGCAGGGAGCCCATCGTCTACTTCTTCGAGAGCGACTTCCTTTACTACCCGCTCGAGATCTCCTCGCTCGCAGCGGGCGCGACCGAGGTGACCCTCTTCTGCCTTACCCACGGGGCGCTCGACGCCGACGCCGCGCTGGCGGTGGGCCTGACGGTCGCGACCTTCGAGGCGGCGGGCGATCGCGTCGCGCTGGAGCTCGAGGTGGACGAAGCCGAGCTCGTGCGGATCGATCGCAGGGTGGCTGAACTTTTCGACGGCGCCGCTAGGTTGACGGTGCTGACCTACGAGGGGCCGCTGGAAGAGCTCAGGGGTGACCTCGTGCTCTTCGCCTCCCCGGAGGAAAACACCATGCTCGCCGCGGCCTGGGCCGCCCTCCTGATCCTCGCGCTCTTGATCGCCTTCGGGGTGGTCTACAAGCTAAGCCCCTACTACAAGCCAGAGCCGCTTGGCGAGACGCCCGCCAGCGGGTTGGAGGATAGAGCTGGAGGATAGTTTCATAACCCGTTTAAACGCAGGTGTAAGGGTGTTAAACAGGAAGGAAGATGCAAAAAGCTCGTGGCCCCAAGACCTCCGAGCCCTCGCGGGTGGAGGAGCTGAGGAAGAGGCTCGAGAGGATAGAGAAGAAGCTTGACTTCCTTCTCACGGGCGCGGAGCGAAGAAGGCTACCGAGGAAGCACGCCGAGGGCCTAGAGGCGATCGGCGGCGTGCTGGACGTGATGACGCTCCTCTCGCTGCCCGACCACCTGAGGAAGACCGCCCTCGCGCTCATCAAGCTGGGTAGGGGCACCGCCGAGGACGTGGCGAGGGAGACCGGCCGCGCTCGGGCGATAGAGAGCGCTTACCTCAACCAGCTCGCGCGCATGGGCTACCTCAAGCGCGAGCGCGAGGGCAAGCGCGTGTACTTCTCGGCGCTCGAGGCATCCGAGCTCGAGCGGAAGCCCACGCCCAAGGAGGGGACCATCACATGACGTATGGCATGCTGGTGGCGGTGCACAGCTTCAAGGGGGGCACCGGCAAGACCCTGATCTCGACTAACCTAGCTGCGACGCTCGCGAGCTGGGGCAGAAACGTCTGCCTCGTGGACCTCGACCTCCGCGCCCCTAGCTTGGACGCCGTCTTCCCCGCGGACGGCAAGCTCTGGGTGAACGACTACCTCGACGGCAGGTGCGAGGCGATGGACATGCTCAAGGACTTCTCGAAGGACAAGGGCACCCGGGGCAGGCTGCTGGTGGCGCTCGCGAACCCCTCGATGCAGGCGATACGCGAGGTGGTGACCAAGGACAGCAAGTGGGAGATGCGGGCGCTGCACCGCCTGCTCTCGCTCAAGGACCTCCTGCTAAAGAAACTGGGCATCGACTACATCTTCGTAGATACCTCCCCCGGCCTGAGCTACGCGAGCATAAACGCCGTCGCCGCCTCCGACCTGGTGCTGGTGATCTCGACCTGGGACTCTTCCGACGTCGCGGGGGCGCAGGGCATGGTGGGCGAGCTCTACGGGCTGCTGGAGAAGCGCGCCATGGTGCTGATGAACAAGATCCCGGAGCAGCTGATCATAGGGGACATGAAGGCGAGGATGGTGGAGCAGTTCAGGAAGGCCTTCAAGCTCCCCGTCATCGACCTCCTGCCTTGCTACTGCGACATCCTCCGCGCGGAGCGCTCCACGATCCTCGCGCTGGAGAGGCCGGACCACCCGTTCGTGGCCGCGCTGGCGGAGGTGGCGAAGCGCATAGAGGAGGCGGGCAAGGTCAGGCGCGAGACGTGATCTTCTTCACCTTCTCCACGTACTTCCTCAGCTCCCTCTCCTTCAGCACCCGCTCGGGCAACAGCTCGGGGGCGAAGAAGATCGGGATGACCGCCAAGAAGAGGAAGAAGCTGGCCAGCGAGAAGGCGTGGCTGGCGTCGAGGGTCCTAAGCCAGGGGGCGGCGAAAAACGAGAGCGCGGGAGCTAATAAAACCGGGAGGCACCCCA
>CAKZTQ010000003.1 GCA_937921735.1 uncultured archaeon | reverse complement strand
AGGTCCAGCTTCCCCTCCAGCAGGTCATAGAGCACGCTCTCCGGGATGTAGTACGACCTTCCGTACTTGACCCCGTACCGTTGGGCCAGGCGGTACATGAGGACATGACCAAACCGCACATTCTTCCTGGCCAGCCACTCCCGAGCTTCGCGTAGGTTGTACATCTTAGACGTCATTCTCACCCCCGCATACGAAGATTGTACACCCACCTTTTAGTGTCTTTTCGTGCGCGAAACTTCTCTTTCGCGAACGAATAGGGCTATTACCGTTGGGGAGCCAATACTTTACTTGGCGGTAGTAAGGGAGGTTTATACAAGGCACTTGCTGACCGAGTATTCGCTTGTTTAGGTAGTCCCGTCAACCCTTGTCGGGTCCGTAGGTTAGGCTGGCAGATCCGACCTTTACCCGGCTTTCCTGGAAAACCACCGGTATTAGGAAGGCTCAGGAGGCGGGCGGATCTACTGCCAGGACATGACCCCGGGCCACCCCCTCCCCGGGCCTCGTGGAAGGGTTAGCCTGGCACAATAGATTTCGTTTTCCCGTTTCCTGAAGAAACAGGAAAGCTGGCCCGGGGTAACCCAGGCCAGCTCCAACCCTCATGGCTAGGCCACCGAAGCTTCCTTCTTTGCCGAGGAGGCCTTCCCCTCTTGGGCTACCGTTATACCCCAGTCCTGACAAATGGCGTACTCAACTTCCACGGGTACTTTCAGCGTGGCCCGGCCGATCACTTCCCCCATGGCCTCCAGCATCACCTGGGCCAGCCACTCTGCCGCCTCTTGGGCCTTTTCCTCCGGGGCCAGTACTACCAGCTCATCGTGAACAAACAAGATAGGCACCACCCCAGGAGCTTCGTACCGTCGTTCGTAGAGCAGGGCCAGGGCAAGCTTTAGGCCATCAGCTCCGGAGCCTTGTACCGGAGTATTCAGCTTCTCCGTGTACTTGTCCGTAATCCGCCTGCGGCCTAAGAGGGTGCGGACTTCGGTCTCCCCTTCCCCTGCCCTCTTGTGCCACCACTTCAGGCCTCGGTAAAGGTCAAAGAAAGCCTGGCGGTACCTTTCGGCCTCCTCTAGGGTCATATCCACCCCGTAGCTTGTCTTGGCGTACACCTTCAGGCCTTTGGCCCCCATACCGTAGATGAGGCCAAAGTTTAGGGCTTTAGCCTTCTGTCTGTCCTCTTTGGTGGGGTTCGGCACCCCAAGAACCTTTTGGGCGGTAAGGGTGTGGAGGTCTTGTCCACTGCGGAAGGCTATGGCCATACCTAGGTCAGGAGCAATAGCGGCGGCCAGTCGGAGCTCTATTTGGGAGTAGTCGGCCTTTATGACTGCCCACCCTTCAGGCGCGCGGAAAACCCGTCGGATATTGTCCCTGGGTACCTGCTGGAGGTTAGGTTCACTGCAGGCCATACGCCCGGTATCCGCCCCTATCAGCTTCCAGTCAGGGTGTATCCGGCCAGTTTGAGGATGGAGACTTTCCTTAAGGCCTTGGAGGAAGCTAACCTTACGGTCCACCTCCCTAAAGGCCAGGAGGTCCTGGACTAGTTGGTAGTCAATGTACGGAGCCAAAGCCTCGGCAGAGGTGGAGGGTCTCCACTCCCCCCGCTTCTTGTCCCACTGGACAGGGTTCATACCGTGTTGACGGAGGACATTAAGCACTTGTTTATGGCTCCGCCAGTCTATATCGGCGTAGGTATTGAGCTTAGCCAAAGCCTCGCTCAAGGCTTCCTCCGCCTTAGCCAGCTCCTCATCCAGGACCTCACGGGACACCGGCACCCCTTCCAGCTTTGCCCACACCACGGCAGGAAGGGCACGCATCTCAACCCCCAGGACCTCGGAGAGCTTGTGTTCCTGGACTTCCTGGACCTGCCGGCGGTAGAGGTCTAGGAGTACTAGGGTGTCCTTGGCGGCATAGTCCAGGTGGCCAGGGGTTAACTCTCCCGACCAATCTGCCTTCTGCCAGCTCTTATCCAGGCCAGGGACTAGGGCCTCCAGTTTAGGCATGTACCCCTGGCCATTGAGAACTTGGTGGGTTATACCGGTATCCCAAAGCCTCCTACCATTAGGCCAAACCCCATGCCGCATCAGGAAGGCCAGGTCAAAGGCTAGGTTATGGCCTACCAGCTTAGGGCCTTCCTCCGCCTCAAAGAGGGGAAGGAGAGCTCCAAGGACCAGGCCAGGGTCAGTACTACCCACATCCAGTAACACCGCCTTAGCTTGACCGTCTGAGGGCCAAGAGAAGGTTATTAGGCGGATCCGGTCCTTAAGGGGGTCTAGTCCCGTGGTCTCCAGGTCAAAGCCTACCGCCTCTTGGATCATGAGTAAGTCCAGGACCTCGGCCAGCTCCCCATGGCTGGGGTTGGGGAGGTAGCGGTAGGGGGCGGACCCTTGGATTACAGCAAGGGGGTCTGCTGTACTTGCTGTACTTGCTGTAGGCCCTTCGTTATCGGCTTTTTCGTTGCTGTACTTTTCAGGGGGGCTTGCTGTACTTGCTGTAGGCCCTGCTAGACTAGCCACCCCACCGGCCGAGGTGTCCTGCTGTAGTACAGCAAGTACAGCAACTTGGGGTTCGGATTCCAGCAACGAGATTTGCGATGAGGAAGGCATTACAGCAGGTACAGCAAGTACAGCAAGGGTGTCTGCTGTAGTGCTACTGACCGGCCGCCCACCACCCGGACCTCGAGGACCCGAGTCATCCTGTCCCTCCTCTTGTCCCACTAGAGGGTTCAGCTCCCACGCCTCCCTCCTACGCCTGCCGTCAATCACCGCCTCATTGAGGGGTAGCACATACCCTAGGCGTTCCAGGGTCTTTAGTATCCTCCTGGCCGCATCAGCACTACGGACATCGGCAGGCCCATAGGTAACCACCTCCACCAGGTAAAACTCCCTCCGCCCCTTCTTGCGGAGATACCCCTTGAGCCAGTGCAGTAGGCGCTCAGCCTGCCGGAGGTACTCGGGGATGCGGTACCCTCCAGCCAGCCTTTGGGCTTCCCTCAGGTAGTACTCCGCCAGGACCACACCCCACTCCATGGCCCTTTCGTCAATCTGGTGGGCCTCGGGGTCCTGGAGGAGGGAAAGTACCCCCGCCAGCCTGGTGGAGTAGTCCGCAATCTTGTTGGCGAGAGGGAGGACGGCCTGCATCTCATCCGAGGGAAGCCTGGCCTCTACATCGTGGTAGTAGTCCTTCCACAGCTTTTTAGCCGAGGGAGACAGGACCAGGCGGTCAAAAGTCAGCTCGGCCTCCCTATCCCCTTGCCGGAGTACCCTCTCCATAACCCGGTAGAGCAGTTCGGTCATGGTCTGGTGGTACCGCTGGAAGGCAGGGGTAGCCGTAGGGTCGGCCTCCACATAGGTCCTGCTCCCCATCAGGCTAGGCGGCTGGGCGATGAGGAAGCGGCCTAGGATACCTTGTCCATGGGCCATACGGTCATTGAGGAACTCTTTGACCGCCTCCGGCTGGCCCATAAGGTGAACGGCCAACCTTCGCCCAAAGAGGTAGGTATGCCCATCCCCCACCCGTACCCGGTCTATGGGTTGGCCATCCCAAAGGGC
>CAKZTQ010000002.1 GCA_937921735.1 uncultured archaeon | reverse complement strand
GATCCTCTCGTTAAGAGAGTCAGAGTTACTCCCGGCCTTCAGCGGCGCTTCACCGGGTTGAACCCCGGCTTCACGGACCGCCAGTGGCCAGGATTCACCCCCCGTACAAACCCTTTCGGGCTAGCGGGGAGCTATGTTTTTCAACCGAGCGGTGCACTGCAATTAAAATGCATGGCAGTACACCGGCTCGTTTATTAAACAGTCGGGTCCCCCTAGGCACTGCGACCTGCAGATCCAGGTTTATGCCTAGATCCGCAGGCACCTCTTCTCCCGAAGTTACGAGGCCAATTTGCCGAGTTCCCTGGCCCAAGTTAGCCCCCAGACGCCTTGGGCTTCTCACCCAGGAGCACCTGTGTCGGTTCTCGGTACGGGCGCAGGGGATCGTTCCCAGCCTCCTTTTCAAGGGCCCCCGGGATCGGTGGAAGAGGCCTAACGGCCCCCCATTCCTGCCTTCAGCCCCTTCTCACCATTACGGTTCTCCAGGGCCTTCGGCTAGTTAGCTGGGTCACCCCTATCCAGGGGCCCCCAGTCCACCTACCCGGAGGCGTCGGAGGCTGGGCTTGCGTTGCCGCACCTACCCCCGCGGCACGGGAATATTAACCCGTTTCCCTTTCCCCAGGCTCGTGTTACGGCCTGGGTTAGGACCGGCTAACCCTCCGCCGACGACCGTTGCGGAGGAACCCTGGTCCTTTCTGGCGGAGGGGATTCTCACCCCTCTTCGCTGTTACTGCCGCCGGGATCTACGCTCGGAGCGGGTCCAGCGGACCTCACGGCCCGCCTTCTGCCCCACCCCGATGCCCGCCTACCGGATCACGGCTCCACAGGAGCCGTGCCCCGGGGTCTCGGCGGCCGGCTTTAGCCCCGACCAATCTTCGGGGCCCTCGGCCTCGGCGGGTGAGCTGTTACGCACTCCTTCTCCAGCGGATCCAGCTGTGTGGATTCCGTTTTTAGAGGATGGCTGCTGTTAGGCCCACCTCCCCGCTGTCTAAGGCCGAGGACGCCCTTTGGGATTGGCACTTAGCCGGCACTTAGGGGCCTTAACCCCGGTCAGGGTTGTTCCCCTCTCGGCTCCCAGGCTTACCCCGAGAGCCCCACTCCCGCCTTCTACGGCGGCTACAGGTTCGGAGTTGGATAGGGGATCGGAGCCTTTCGGCTCCCGCATCCCCAATCCGTAGCTCTACCCCGTAGCCAGCCTCAGGCGGGGCTGGGCTGAGACCCACTTCGGCGGGAACCAGCTATCACCGGGCTAGATTGGTCTTTTGCCCCTAGGCAGAGGTCATGGGAACGAGTTGCACGTCAGAACCCCTTCGGGCCTCCACCGGGGATTTCCCCCGGCTTCGCCCTGCCCCCGCCTAGATCGCCCGGTTTCTGGCCTCACGGCCGTGACTCCAGGCCCTGGCGGACCCCGCCTCTCGCCAGCCATACGGCTGGCTGCAGGCACGTCGGTTTCCCTACGCCTCCGGGGTTTACCCCCTTAAGCTTGCCACGGCCGTGAACTCCCCGGCCCGTGTTTCAAGACGGACGGCGCAACCCTGGTCTGCTCCCCTCGTACTCCCGAGTCGCCTCGGTTTCCTTCGGGGAGCCTCAATCCTTTAGGGCCGCGCCGTGTATAGCCGCTCGGTTTCAAGCTCTTTTCACCCCCCTTCCGGGGTGCTTTTCAGCTTTCCCTCACGGTACTTAGTTCGCTATCGGTCTCAGGACGTATTTAGCCTTAGAGGCCTGTGGCCCCCGACTTCCCACGGCAAAACCAAGCCGTGGTACTCTGGCTTCTAGCGGGAGCCCCCACGGTTTAGCCTACGGGGATTGACCTAGGGTGGGGTTGAGCCCCCAGCTCCTAGCCTATCACCCTCTACGGCGGAGCATTCCAGCTCACTTCGGCTACCGTGGGTCGGCTCCCCGGGCTCGGGACCCGGCTAGAAGCCCAGTAACACCACATCCTCCTGCAGTTATCCCGCAGGAGTTTGGTTTGGGCTCCCCCCCTTTCAGTCGCCCCTACTCAGGGGATCCCAGTTGGTTTCTCCTCCTCCCCCTACTAAGATGTTTCCGTTCGGGGGGTTCCCGCTCAGTACTCCCCTATTAAAGGTTTCCCGAGCACTACGGGTTATTCACCCGTAGTAGGAAGTCCCATTCGGGAATCCCGGGTTCAACGGCTGCCTGCGCCTACCCCGGGCTTATCGCAGCTTGCCACGCCCTTCTTCGGCGCCTGAGCCGAGCTATCCACCGAGCGGCGTCCATGCCGCAGGCCTGGAGGAGCAGGACCTAGAGTACTTGGCTTATGCTCCTGGGCGGAGCATGCTTTACACTCCTATCATACGGCGCTCACAGTGGAGAGCGTGCAGCCCCCACTAGCGCCCTATGCACGGGATGTGGGGAAGGCATCCCGTGCTGCATTGGCGGGTGAGTTGGGCAGCGCGTATGCATGCCCTACGATTCAACTCCCTAGGGCTGCCCACACAGGGGCCGCCAGGAGGTGATCCAGCCGCACCTTCCGGTACGGCTACCTTGTTACGACTTCTCCCCCCTCAGGAGGAGGAAGTTCGACGAGACCTCGGAGAGACCCCGCCTCACTTCCCCCTCCCTTGGGTGGAGCGACGGGCGGTGTGTGCAAGGAGCAGGGACGTATTCACCGCGCGATGTTGACGCGCGGTTACTAGGGATTCCGCGTTCACGAGGGCGGGTTCTGCGGGATAGGGCTCAGCACTAAGCCCACTCCCTTTGCAGCCCTCGATCCCAACTGCGGCGGGGTTTAAGGGATTACCTCCCCCTTTCGGGGTCGGATCCCGCTGTCCCCGCCATTGTAGCCCGCGTGCAGCCCGGGGGATTCGGGGCATGCTGACCTGCCGTGGCCCCCTCCTT
>CAKZTQ010000001.1 GCA_937921735.1 uncultured archaeon | reverse complement strand
CCTCTCCGGCCTGAAGGTGTTCTCGGTGTCAATGAAGATCGCCTTTCCGTTGAGCCCACCTCGCTCAGGCGGCAGCTGGACGTTGACGCAGAGCTGGTGCGCGAGCTGGCTCTTGCCCGAGCCGAACTCCCCGAAGACCTCGGTCACCGCCCTGGTCTCGATGCCCCCGCCGAGGAGGGCGTCGAGCTGCTTGCTGCCCGTCGTTATCCAGCCCACGGTCTTTCTCCGCTCTAGAACCTTGTCGGCGGTGAGGAAGGTGCCTATGTCCGCGGCTTGCCTAGCAGCTGAGATTATCCGCTTCGCTTGAGCTTCGCCTATCTCGGCTATCTCCCTCAGCTCAGCCACGGTGGCGACGGCTATGGATTCGATGGTGGTGTAGCCCGCCTCGCGCAACTTCTCGGCGGTGGCCTCGCCCACGCCAGGCAGGCTCTCGATGCTCAACTTCTTTGCCTCGGCCAAACCAGCGCCTCCAAACAACTTGTGACCCTCACGCTTTTATCCCTTCCAGTAGCGCCCTCGCCTCTCGCCTGGCATCGGGCAGCTGAACGTCGCTCGCCCTGAGCTCGAGCTGGTCGAAGTACTTATCGTGACGGGTGACGCCCGTCAGGATCACCTCCCGCCCAACCAGCTTGAGGTCCGCGTAGAACTCCTCTAGGTCGCGGGCAGCCCTGAATCGCTCGAAGACCTCCTTTGCGTCCATGCCCAGGAGCTTCTCCGCCACGCGACCGAAAAGCACCGCTCGAATGTTGCCCGTGCCATCGTCGAGTACGAAGCTTAGCACCGGCCTGTGCTCGGGCGTCACCACCTTCCCGCACTCCTCGCACATCAAGCTGGTGTCGACGCTCCCCAAGCTGCGCCCGCAGGAGGGACAGATGTCGAAGATCGGGCGCCTGTGGAAGACCCTGACGATGGTCCCCCTCACCTCCGCCCGAGCGCCCTCCTTCTGCAGCGAGGCTATGGCGACTCGCTTCGGCTCCGCCTTGACCATCTCCAGCACGTCCGCCGGCGGCAGCTGTTCGGCTATGGGCGGGTTGACCTCCAGCGCGCCCTGCCTCCCCAGCTGTAGCTCTGGCTGGCCGAAGAGCCCCAGCGTGGTGTAGCAGTTGACCAACCTCACCACGTCGCCCACCTTGACGCGCCCCGCGTGCTCCGCCTGCTCGTGCCAGAGCGATGCCCTCACCGTGCCCGTCTCATCGCCCAGCGTCAGAGTCGCCACCAGCCCCTTGCTCCCGTCGGCCCTCTTGAACTCCCTCGGCGGCGAGACCTCGATCACCCTCGCCACCACCTCCAGCCCATCCATCCCGGGCTCCAGCTCGCCCACCTTGAGCTTGCTTGGCTCGAAATCGCCGACGCTCAGGCCTGGCGGGTTGACCTCGACCCTCGCCGTCGCCCCGACGTGCACCTCTGGCCTGCCCGCTAGGCCTGGGCGGGTATAAGCGCCGCGCACGAGCAGCACATCGCCAGGCGATAAAGATTCCGCCAGCTCCACCATGCCGTCCCAGAACGAGGCGCGGATGATGCCGGTCTCGTCGGCGAGCGTGGCGCTCATCACCTTGCCCAAGCTGCCGTCGTCGCGCTTGAACTCATGCGGCGGGAACTTCCTCCTCAACTTGGCGGCGAAGTCGAGGGATGGCATGTCGGCCTCTATCTCCTCCACCTTCAGTAGCCTCTCCTCCACCTCCGGCAGCGCCTCGGCCTCCGCGCCGGGAGGGTTGAGCAGCAGCCTCCCTCGCCAGCCCAGGTGGAGCTCGGGCTTTCCCTTGGGCCCGAGCCGGACGTAGGCGTTCTCCAGTTTCACCATGTCTCCCCGCCTGAGGCTTTTCGCGACCTCGGCCTTCTCGTCCCAGAGCGAGACCCTAGCGCGACCGGTCGAGTCCATGAGCACGATCGTCGACACCTTGCCCAAGCTGCCGTCGGGGCGCTCAAATGCTCTGGGCTCGGTCGTAGCCACCACCCTTCCCACGAGGTCGACATCGCCCATGCCCGGCGAGAGGTCCGCGACCCTGACCTTGACCTCCTTGATCGGGGGGAGCTCCGCCACGCGTGGGTCGTCCGGGTTGAGCACCAGCGAGCCCCTCGAGCCCAAATTTAGCTCTGGCTGTTGGTCCAAGCCCTTCCTCACGAAGGCGCCCTTCACCTGCAGCGCCATGCCCTTCTGCACCTCTCCCCTCTCTATGGGCTCGACATCTTCGTTCCAGAGCACCAACCGCACCCTACCGGTAGAGTCCTCGAGCAAGAGGCTAGCCACCCTTCCCTGCGAGCCGTCGACCCGCTGGAAGCTGCGCGGCTCGTAGACGCGGACGACTCGCCCCACGATGTCGACGTTCGACATGCCAGGGCAGAGGTCCTCTATCCTCAGCTGTCTAACCTCCAGCTCCTTCTTCACCAGCTCGACACCCAGCTCGCGCCCGACGATGATCGCCGCGCCCTCGGGCGTCACGAAGCCCGCGAGCTCGTCCTGCTTCTGCTTTATCCTGGCCATCAGCTCATCGTGGTCGAGCTTGGTGCGCTCTAGGATCTCACGCACCATCTCGTCAAAATTCATGCTTAGACCAGCCCCCCGACCGAACTTGCGCCTCCCCGCTTAAAAGGGATTTTGGAGAGAGATGGCCGAAAGTGATCGCCTCGTCAGCGTGGATCATAAAAGGCGCTCCACAACATTGCAAAACCAAGCGAGAATCCCTGATTCCTATCACAGGAGCAGTGCGACCGAGAGGTTGCCCAGCGCGTGGAGCAGGACCGCACTTGCCAGGCCATACTCGGCGTAGCCCAAGCCGTAGAGGGCGCCGGAGTAGGCGATGAACGGGATATGCTGGAGCGATCTCTTTATGACGGGGTCGAACAGGTGGGCGAAGCCGAAGATCAGGGCCGAGATGACCACGCAGGCGTAGCTCGACGGCCGGCGCTTGAGGCGCCGCCCCAACTCCCTGAACCCGCTGATCAAGAGATGCCTGAAGAACCACTCCTCTCCCAGTGGGGCCACGACCACCGCCAGCCAAAGGAAGCCCAGTCCTAGGCCCCCGCCGGAGGAAGCAACGCCGCCGAATAGGATGAGCTTCGCCGCTAGCAGACCAAGCAAGTCCGCGCAGGCAAGCGTCGCCGTGCCCGCGACGAACTCCCGGGCGGAGCACCTCCTGACCAGCGCCCTCCTATCCGTCAGCTTGAGGACCAAGTACAGCCCCACCAAGGTCATGCCGAAGAAGGTTAGAGCGTCGTCCGCCCCCAGCTCCACCAGCTTCTCGATCCCGAGGCGCCTAATGGCGTCGGCGAGCAGGAAGGGGGAGCAGAGGGGGAGTATCCTAAGCACCGCCCTGAACAACGCCCTCGAGAGCTCATCCTTCCCGACCAAAACAGTCCCGCCCGTCGATGCCTGACCTCACCCGCCGCGAAGGAGCCCCTCCAAAACTTCCCTTGCCCGGTCGAAGCTTATCCTGCCCTCCTTGACCATTTGCTCCGCGACGCGGTCTATGAGTTCGCCGGTCGCACCCGCCATGATCGCGAGGTTTCTGGCGTGGAGCTTCATGTGCCCCCTCCTTATCCCCTCCGCCACCAGCGCGCGTAGCGCGGCGAGGTTTTGGGCCAGCCCCACGGCGGCCATCACCTCAGCCAGCTCCCGTGCGCTCTTAACGCCGAGGATCTTGAGGCAGACCCTAGCTACGGGGTTGCTAGCCGTGGCGCCGCCGACTATGCCCACCGCCAGCGGGAGTTCTATCCTACCCCAGAGATCTCCCTCGCCCGTCTTACGCCAAGTCGTGAGCGGCTTGTAGCTTCCGCCCATCGCCGCGTAAGCGTGGGCCCCAGCCTCGAGCGCGCGGGTGTCGTTGCCAGTAGCCAAGGCCACGGCGACGATGCCGTTCATTATGCCCTTGTTGTGCGTCGCGCACCTGTACGGATCGGCCGCCGCCAGCGCGTAGGCCTTGACGATGCCGTCTACGACCTCCTCGCCCCCAAGCACCTCCTTCGCGAAAACCGCCTCCGCTCGGGCCAGGCGGGAGGTGGCGAGGTTGGAGATGATCCTGAGGTAGGCCCTGCCGCCCGTGAGCTCCTCCAGCAGCGGAGCGACCGCCTCGCACATGGCGTTGACCGCGTTGGCACCCATGGCATCGCGCACGTCGACGAGCAGGTGGACCACTAACATCTCGCCTTCGTCGGTGCCGAGCATTCTAACTTCGAGCCCCTTAGCGCCTCCGCCGAGCCTGACCAGCGTGGGGTCCTGTTCGTTGGCCACGCGGAGTATCCCCTCCTTGCTCGAGAGGATCGCCTCCTTGGCCTCGAGCGGATCGCCCACGTCGGTGAGCTGGACCTGGCCTATCATCAGGGGCTCGTCGCTGCTCGCCGTGAAGCCTCCCCTCTCCCTCGCCATGCGCGCGGCGTTCGACGCTGCAGCGACGACACTGGGCTCCTCAATCGCCATGGGCACGAGGTAATCTCTGCCGTTGATGAGGAAGTTCACCGCGATGCCCAGCGGGAGCTCCGCGGTGCCCACGACGTTCTCTATCATGCGGTTGGCCTGCTCGAGCTTGAGCGCCCCGGTGCTCCTGAGGATCTCCACCTCCTCATCGCTGAGGCCGGCGAACTCCTTCACCAGCCTCAGCCTCTCCTCCGGGCTCAGCCTGTAGAAGCCGGCGATCCTCGAGCTCTTGGACATGCCGACCCATGGGAAATTGGTCAACGAAGGTTAAATAGCACTTCGGATTAATTTATGGTGGAAGGGATCGGGATGGCCAAGAAATGCGGGAAGAAAGCCGCGAAAAAGAAGAAGGCCAAAGCCGCGCCTGCCAAGGCTGAGGCTGCGCCTGCCGAAGCAAAGCCCTCTAGCTAGAGGGGCGCTTCAGGAGTAGCTTGAACTTGTCACCATCGATGTCCCAGTCCTTGACATAGCCTGCGTTGGAGACCTGCTCAGCGCTGCACAGGCGCAGGTTTCGAACCCTCACCTCTCGAACGATGTAATCCTGCTGCGACGCAAGGAGCTTTAGGTGTTCCTCCGCGTAAATTCCTACCTCCACGTCCACGCGTTCCTCCATGGCTAAGTCGAGTTCCTTCCTCATCGTCTGCAGCCTCCTCACCAGCTCGCGCGCCAAGCATTCCGCTTTCAGCTCAGGCGTGAGGCGGGAGTCGATCATCACCTTTCCCACCTCCACCTCCGCCGACACATAGCCGTCGGGCAGTACCTCCTCGAAGCCCACGTCCTCCTCGCTGATCCTCACCTTCCGTCCATCGACTTGCAGGCCAGCGAAGCCGTAGCGCTGGAGTTCCGCGCGCAAGCGAGCGGCGTCCATCGCCGCCAAGGAGTCGACGATGGATCTCGCGAGCTTTCCGAATTTCCTCTCGAGGGCCTCGACGTTCGGCTTGCACACCAAGCGGAAGCCAGCCGAGTACTCCCCTGGCGAGAGCAGCACCAGCTCCTTGCAGTTCAGTTGTCTCTTCAGCACCTCGCGCAGGCCTCGAACTAAAGACGCCTGCTCCTCGGAGGAGAACCTCACCATCGCCTTCGCCACCGGCCACCTGAGCTTCAGGTTGGCCTTCTGCCTCGCCGCCGCGCCGGCTTCGACTAAGCTGCGGACCGCGCTCATGCCCCGCTCGAGCCCTTCGTCGATGGCCTCCTCGCTGAAGCCCGGCCAAGGCAACATGTGCACGCTCTCCGGCGCCTTGGGATCGACGGCCTTCACGAGGTCGCGGTACATGAGCTCGGTCACGTGGGGCATGAGGGGCGCCAGAAGCCTCATCAGCGTGTGAAGCGCTTGGTACAGCACGACGTAGGCCGCCAACTTCTTCGGGTCCTCCCTCTCGATCCAAACCCTCTCCCTGATCAGGCGCACGTACCACCTGCTTAGGTCCTCTAGCACGAACGTAGAGATCGCTCGAGCTGCGAGGTGGATGTCGAGGTCCTCGAACGCTTGGGTCACCTCGCGCGCGACGCTGTTGATGCGGGAGATCATCCATACGTCCTCGGGTAGGAGGTGTCCCCTGACCTTCTCCAAGTCGACTTTCATGGGGTCGAAAGCGTCGAGTGACATGTAGGTCGTGGCGAAGACGTGCACGTTCCAGAGCACGTTCAGCATCCTGCCCACCACCTCGACCCCCTTCCAGTTGAACCTCAGGTCCTCCCAAGGGGAGTTGGCGGAGAGCATGTAGAAGCGGAGCACGTCCGCGCCGTACCTCTCCACCACTTCGCCAGGTTCCACCACGTTGCCCAAGGACTTCGACATCTTCCTGCCGTGGGCGTCGAGCGCGAAGCCGTGCATCAGCACCTGCTTGTAAGGCACCCTGTCGAAGGCGATGACCGAGGCCGCCTGCTGGCTGTAGAACCACTTCGTAACTTGATCCTCGCCCTCGGTGATGAAGTCGCTGGGCCAAAGGCTCTCGAAGGGCTCCTCCTGCTTGGGGTAGTTCAGGCTCGCCCAAGAGGCTATGCCCGAGTCGAACCACACGTCGAGCACGTCCGGCACACGATGCATCTCGCCCCTGCAGCTGGGGCAGCGCAGCAGGACGCGGTCGATGTAGGGCCTGTGCAGGTCCATCTCGCCGATGTGCTCGGTCGCCATCTCGGCCAGCTCCCTCGCGCTGCCCACCACCACCATACCCCTGCAGCTGGAGCATATCCAGATGGGCAGGGGGATGCCCCAGTAGCGCTGGCGGGAAATGCACCAATCGCCCACCGACTCCACGCCGTTCACGTAGCGCGTGGCCACCCAGTCGGGCACCCACCTTACGTTGGCGGCATTTAGCTCGAGTATTCTGGGCTTGATGTCCGAGATCTTGAGGAACCACTGCTCCGTCGCGCGGAAGATCAGGGGCGTCTGGCAGCGCCAGCAGTGGGGGTAGGAGTGGACGATGTACCCCCACTTCATCAACACTCCCCTCCGCTTGAGGTCCTCCACGATGACGCGATCAGCCTCCTTGACGAACATGCCCGCGTACTTCCCGGCGTCGGCCGTGAACCTACCGTCGGGCCCCACGGGGCTGAAAACGGGCAGCCCGTACTTGCCCCCCACCGCGAAGTCCTCCTCGCCGTGGCCGGGGGCGGTGTGAACGCAACCGGTGCCCTCCTCAAGCGTGACGTGCTCGCCGCATATCACGCGGTGGTAGCGCTGGAACTCCCGCTGCTTCGGCACCTCCTCGAGCAAGGGGTGCTCGTAGCGCAGGCCCTCGAGCTCCTTGCCCTTCGAGGTGCCCGCCACTCGGTACTCGCGGATGCCGAGTTCTTCCATCACCTTCGCCACCAGAGCTTCGGCCAAGATGTAGAACTCGCCGCCTACCTGCACCCTAGCGTAGCTGTGCTCGGGATGCACGCAGACCGCGACGTTCGCCGGCAGCGTCCAAGGCGTGGTGGTCCAGATCAGCAGGTACTCGTTAGGTCTGTCCACGAGCTTGAAGCGGGCGAAGAGCGAGGGGTCTCGGACGTCTTGATACTCACCCCTGACCTCGTGCTCGGCCAGCGCTGTCTCGCAGCGAGGGCACCAGTGGATGACACGTAGCGACATCTGCAGCAGGCCCTTCTCGTAGGCCCGCTTCAGGGTCCACCAGGCGGACTCGATGTAATCGTTGACGAAGGTCACGTAGGGCGAGTCCCAGTCCATCCACACGCCCAAGCGCTTGAACTGCTCGGTCATGATGGAGATGTGGGTGAGCGCCCACTGCTTGCACTCCTGGATGAACCTCTCGACGCCTATGACCTGCTCGATGTCCTTTTTCGATTTGATCCCCAGCTTTTCCTCCACCTTGACCTCTATGGGTAGGCCGTGACAGTCCCAGCCCGGCTGCCTTCTGACGTTGAACCCGCGCATGCTCTTGTAGCGCAGGATCACGTCCTTTATGATTTTATTCCAAGCCGTGCCCAGGTGGATCGCGCCGCTGGCGTAAGGAGGGCCATCCAGAAAGTACCACACCGGCCCATTTGCTCGCATCTGCTTAACTTTCTCGTAGATGCCGTTCTCCTGCCACCAAGCTTGGATCTCCTGCTCGAACTTCCTCGCGTCGTAGCTGCTCTTGGCGGGTTTGATCATGACCTCGCCCCGAAACTTATCGGAGCATCTTTTTATAAAATGCTCGCCGAGCGTGGGACCAAAGCTTTAAATCACAACCGACTCAATCTTCATTGCTTTTGGTGATGTGCTTGTTCGAGTGGTCCGGGTACAAGCCACATAAGCAGGGATTGGAAACCGTGTTGAGCCCGCTCGAGGCCGAGATCATGGAGATAATGTGGAAGGAGAAGAGCGCTACTGCGAGGACCGTCTATGCGCGGCTCAAGAGCAAGCACAACATTTGTCGCCCCAGCGTAAATGCCGTCATGAGCTCCCTATGCAAGCGAGGCCTTTTGTCGGCGAGGATCAGCAGGGGAGGGCGAGGAGGGCTGAAGTACGTGTACAGGCCTAAGATCTCGCGTAGGAAGTTCGAGCGGGAGGTTGTGGGAAAGGTGCTCGATAGTTTGCTCGAATCGTTCGAGAGGACGACGAGAAAGCTGATAGATGAAAAGTTGAAGGGGTGTGAGGATGGCCGAAGCGGAAGAGATCTGGGTCGAGAAGTACCGCCCGAAGAAGCTGGACGAGATAGTGGGGCAGGACGAGATCGTCAGCAGGCTTAAGGGCTTCGTCGAGAAGAAATCGCTGCCCCACCTCCTATTCGCTGGACCCGCTGGCACGGGCAAGACCACCGCTGCGCTCTGCATAGCTAGAGAGCTCTTCGGCGACGCCTGGCGCCAGAACTTCCTTGAGCTGAACGCCAGCGATGAACGTGGCATAGACACCATCCGCACAAAGGTGAAGGACTACGCCAGGACACGGCCCATAGGCGACGTCCCCTACAAGCTTATCCTTTTGGACGAGAGCGACGCGCTCACGCCGGATGCGCAGCACGCGCTGAGGAGGACGATGGAGATGTACACTCACACCTGTAGGTTCATCTTGGACTGCAACTACTCCAGCCGGATCATCGAGCCCATCCAATCGCGATGCGCCATCTTCAGGTTCAGGAAGCTGGGCGAGAAGCACATCGCGCAGATGCTGAAGCGGATCGCGAGGGCTGAAAAGCTGGTGCTCACGGACGAGGCGATAAAGGCGATAGCGTATATCAGCGAGGGGGACATGCGCCGGGCGATCAACCTGCTGCAAGCGGCGGCGGCCATCAAGAAGAAGGTGGACGAGAAATCCGTCTACGAGGTCGCCGCCATGGCCAGGCCTGAAGACGTCAGGGAGATGTTGAGGCTCTCTCTCGCTGGTAAGTTCGAGGAGGCAAGAGGGAAGCTCAACGACCTGCTCATCAACCAGGGACTCTCTGGCGAGGACATCTTGGAACAGATACATCGCGAGATACTCAACCTAGACCTGCCTGAACAGGTGAAGGTTAAGCTCATCGATAAAGTCGGCGAGTTCGACTTCAGGCTGACGGAGGGGGCCAGCGAGCGCATCCAGCTCGAGGCAGTTCTGGCTCACTTCTGCCTCATCGGCGACCGCCTCAAGACCTGAGGTCGGAGCCCTCGAAGGCTCAGATGCCGAGCCTCAGGAACTCAAAGCCTACGTACGCGAGCGTGAACACGACCGTCGTCGCTGCCGCGGTCTTCGCTACGGTGGACCAAAGCTCCACCTCGTCGTGGGCTGCGCGGATCACCGAGATGTAGCGGGCCATCACGAGTGCTAAAGCCAAGGCGAGCAAGCCCATCAAGAGTTTGAGCATCGCGAGGTCCCTCTCCTCCATGGCGCCGAAGAGAAAAGGCACGTGCGCCAGCCCGGCGACGGTCGCCTCCCTGGCCATCTCGAGCGAGATGCCAGACATGAACTCCATTATCCAGATCGACATGGCACAGATAGTGGGGAGCAACACCACCGTCACCAGCCAGAGGTTGCCCACGGCCTCGCCTATGCGCTCCTCGAACCTTCTCTCCACGCGACGCAGCGTGCTCAAGAACTCCGCCGCGACCATGCAGGCCCTCCCCGCCGCCGCCTCGGATGCCCTTCGGATCCTAGCTATCACCTCCAAGAAGCTCGTCACGAGGGGGTTGTAGATCTCGCGGACGAGGCCCCTCTCGAACAATGCCGCCCCCAAGTCAACGGCCTGCCTGTCCATGATCGCGTGGATGCGCCTGAGCTGCTCTGCCACCGCAGAACCCGGCATGAGGTCGGCGGTCTCGGCCATGGCCACGTGCATGGGCCTGCCGTCGAGCACCCTGCTGCCTATGGTGTTGAAAGCCACCCCCCAATCCACGAACTTCTCGCGCTCCTCCTTCCGGAGGCGAGCGCATGGGGCGGAGCGCAGGTAAGCGTAGACCGTAACCGCGGCGGCGGTTGCCCACACCAGCCAAAACGTGTTCAAGCTCAGCGCCGACAACCCGACCGCCCCCCGCGTCCATCCAGCGAGGTAGAGCAAACCGGGCCAAGCGAGGGCCAAAAACGCGAGCGCCGGAAACAACCAAAGCGGGAACAAGCGACGAAGTATCCTTACCTTGCCCAGCGGCGGCAGGCGCGGGTCGGAAGCTGGGATCTTAGGAGGGGGGATGGTGGCCGGGCGGCGACCGCCCATGTACAGGGTGAAGGCCAGAAAGCCCGCGATCAAGGCGAGGGCGACAAGGGCGAAGAACTTGAGGTCCACGATGTGAAGACCTATCGCTCCGAAGACCGGCGAGAGGCCTATCGCACAAACTATAGCGAGCGAGCCGAAGACCATGAAGGCCATCGTCGGCGCCACCAGCGAGCTCAAGCGCTTGTTCAGCTGGACCTCGGAGCTCTCCAGCACCCGCCTAGGCGCTTCCGCTATATCCTGTAGCCGGGCTGCCTCTTCCTTTTGTCCCGTCGAGCGGAGGATGTCGAAAACGGCCTGTCTCATGCCGTCGTCCAGCTCCCCCCACCTGTGGGCGAGTACCGTTAGGAGGTGGCGGACGCTCTCGTAGCGCCGCTTCTCGTCCAACTCGAGCAAGCCCTTCTGAAGGTCCTCCGCCAGCTCGCCCTCGCTCGAGTCCGCGGCGAACATCGCCGCCCCCCTCAGGTCGGGCCGTTGGTAAAGCTCGAAACTCAACAACATAATGGTGTTGATCGCTTTGCTCTGGGCTTCGCTTCGCCTGATCTCGGCGAGCGAGGATGGGTAGATGTAGAAGACGGTGCCCAACAGCGCTCCAAGCACCGAGCCGAAGAACGGCAGGTACCAAAGATCTAGCGGGCGCGTGCCCAGCGAGATCGCGAGCGACCAGATGAAGAGGCAAGAGAAGACCGGCGCCCCAATCGAAAAGAGGAGGCCAGCCCACCACTCTTCCGGGCTTACCCTCAACTTAGCGGAGGATATCGCCTTCAGGCTCGCCTCGCTAAGTTTTCTACCCTTCATAAATCGACCGAGATAACGCCCGGCAAACCTACAGAGGCGCTCGTAGAGGCGTGGAGGGCGCCTTTCGGCCTCCACGAGCTTGGACAATATCTGCCTGACGTCGCTGGAAACGGGCAACCACTCCTTCAGCTCGAACGAACCCTCAGCCAAGTCCGCCATTCCTCCAAAGCCCTCGCGGGGCTCTCATGCCTCTTCAACAAGGCAAAGTACGCGCTGTAGGCGGCGCTGACGAACGGCAATTCCAAATAACTTTCATCGCCTTTGCGCCTGGCGAGCATTAACAGGTCGGACTTCATCATCGCCTCAGCGATCACCTCGGCCAGAAAATCCTCCACCTCCACCGCCAGCCTCTCGCACGCCGCGGGGATGTAGTGGCTACCCCCTTCCTCCGGCGGAATCAGCTCCACGCGCTTTAAAGCCTCGGCTAGGTCGACGCTCGAGAGATCGAAAGAGTTCAATCGCTCCAGCATCGCCTCATCGCCTTTCAGGAAGTTCGCGGGCGTTAGAACGTCTCGCTTTCGATCGTCGAGGAAAAGCTCCGCGTAGGTCGGTCTTCCCTCCCAATCCTTCAAAACCTCCGCGACCTCGACCACCCTGCGTATCGAACCAGTAGGTGTGGAAAAGCGAGCGGTGCCGACGACGAAGTCGACGTACTTGTAAGCCGCCTCGTTCAGCCCCATGAGGTGACATATGAGATCGTACATCTCCCGCTTGGTCTTGACGTGGAAGCTCGTGACCAGCGGTTGGCTCCCTTGACGGGCGGCTGCGCCCAAGGCCGCCCTCACCGCTTCCACCGACCTAACCTCGGTGATGAGCCAGTATGCCTCGCCACCGCGCAAGAAAGCGTCTATCTGTCTCTGCAGGTGCTCCGGGTTCGCGATGCGGACGTTCTCCAGCTTGTAGCCGTGGGCTATGAACTCCTCCACGTGGAGCTCCTCCGTGTCCTGATAGCAGACGATGCGGTGGTGCGGGCCCATCTCTGGGATGAGGGTCTCCACCATGCTCGTCTTGGCGGAGCCCTTCTCGCCTATGATGAACGCCGAGGCCCCCATCCTGACGACGCTGCCCAAAAGCGAGCTGGCGAGAGGCGTGAGGGTGCCTCTCGCTATAAACAGCGGTTGTGTCCAAGCGTGACGGCGGCGCTTTCTCACCGCTATGGAGGCGCTCCTCGGCCAAACAGCGGGATAGCGGCTCATGAACAACCTCATGCCCAGCTCGGGGATTTCCACGTCGAGCTGAGGCCTTACTTCGTCGAACGCTGAGCCTAGCCTGCTCGCCAGCGTCTCGCACATCCCGAGCAGCTCCGGGGTGGTCCAATAGATACCTGTCTCGCAGGTCTCCCATCGCTCGTGCACGACGTATATGGGCTGCAGCTCGGGAGGCGCAGGTATGTAGATGTCCGTGATGCGGTCGTCGTAAGACAACGGCTCAAGTACGCGGTACGCGAGCCAGTTTGCCATCCGCCTGGCGAGCTCCTTCAGCTCCAGCGAGGAGATCTTGACGTTCGAGCGCTCGCGCACCATGTGCAACAGGGCGCCGTACCAATCCTCGGCGAAGCTGGCCATGCGCGTGGGATGAGCGAACCTCGCGTGGCCTGGTGCCTCCTTCACCTCCAGCCTGAACGCCTCGTCCAAGAGCTCCACGCGCTCGGCAGGCCACTTGAACTCCGGCAAGTCGAGGTCGTAGAAGGGCACCGGGCGATCTAGCTGCTCGTAGATCCGCACCCTCCCCCTACCCTCGGGAAGCTCATAGGTGTCCAAGAGACGGACCTCACCCCTCGGCGGGTGCCAGACCCCCTCCACGAAGAACGGCTTGGTCCTTGCTTCGAAGACCTCGTCGTAGTTCGCTGGCGTGAGCTTGCGAAGCACCTCGAAGTTCTCCAGCATGGCTTTAGCGCTGTCTAGAAGTTTCAGGAAGTACTGCTCCGTGCACTTAGCACACTCACCCTTGAGCCCCTCCAGCTCGGCGAGCGAGCGGTCGAAGGGCGATGGATCATGTGGGCTGGTCAACACCCTCGACCAACACTCGATCATCTTACCTTGGCGCTTGCTCACGCAATCCCTGCACTTCCCGCTCTCTTGAGGAGAGTAAAGGGTGCGATCGCCTATCAGCAGCTTAAGCGCCGTCAGAAGCCTCGCGAGCTTCGAGAGCTCGCGCGAATCGTAGATGCGATGATAACCTCGTTTGAACACCACCCGATCGACAACGGCCTCCGTCCCAAGCTGTCCGAACGCGCACGCCCTGCACCTTTTGTCGGCGAGGGTGCTAAGTCCCTCGCAACCATGGCAGTCTATCTCAGCCACCCACAGGGGTCCAGAGGCTCGGACCTGGGCCCCCTTCATCCATGCCCCCCATCTCTACGCTAGGCGGTGGAGGTGCCAAGGCGGTGGAGGTACCAGCTCGCCTCTTGACGTGCCTCGGGCGCTTGAGTTGAATTGGGTGGGCGGTTGACCATGGCGAGCTCGATCGCAGTTAGGCGGCGCTCGAGCTCGTTTAACTTATGTCGAAGCTCGCTCAACAAGTCCGCCGTCAAGTCGGACTTGACCTCCGACATTTATCAACCTCCTCCCAGTCCACTTAAAAAAATCATGTTTTTAAAGGATTCGGTGATTCTCGTAATCGTTTCCGACAAGGATTTACTGGTCATCCAAGCCAACCGTTGCCGAGGGCTAGGCGAGAGAAAACTTCATTTGGCCTTGCCTTCACCCCTGACTTTCGCTGCTGAAAGTATATTTAGAGCCAGAAATAATGCTTCACGGGTAAATTCATGAAGCTCCGAAGCAGGGAGGTGGTCTCCCGCCTCGAGGGCCTGCCGCGCCGGGCGCTTTTGAAGGCGGACGGCTTGACCGACGAGGACCTCAAACGTCCGTTGGTCGCGATCGCCAACTCCTACAACCAGATCGTCCCAGGGCACGTGCACCTGCGGGAGCTCGGGGAGGCGGTGGCAGCCGGCGTGAGGATGGCCGGCGCGACCCCCCTAGAATTCAACACCATAGCGATATGCGATGGCATAGCGATGGGCACACCGGGCATGTGCTACTCCCTGCCCTCGCGAGAAATAATCGCCGATAGTCTAGAACTCGTGCTCGAGGCGCATAGGTTCGACGCGGTCGTGGCCGTGGCCAGCTGCGACAAGATCGTACCGGGTATGCTCATGGCCATCGCACGCGTCAACATACCGGCGATTCTCGTCACCGGGGGCCCCATGATGCCCGGCGAGTGGCGAGGACAAAGCTTGGACGTGATAAGCGCCTTCGAGGCCGTTGGCGCGGTGAAAGCGGGCAGGATGAGCGAACTGGAAGCCAAGGAGATAGAGGACCGCTCTTGCCCCGGCTGCGGCTCGTGTGCGGGGCTTTTCACGGCCAACACCATGGCCTGTCTAGCGGAGGCGCTCGGGATCTCGCTGCCCGGCATGGCGACCGCCCACGCCATCGACGCCAAGAAGAAGCGCTTGGCAAAGGAGAGCGGTAGGAAAGTGGTCGAGCTGCTCCGCAGGGGCATAAGGCCAAGCGACATCATGACGAGGGCCGCGTTCGAGAACGCGATCGTCGTCGACCTCGCGCTAGGTGGATCGACGAACACAGTACTTCACCTGCCTGCGATCGCCCACGAGCTCGACATCAATCTCAGCCTAGATGTCTTCGACCGCCTCAGCAGGCGCACCCCGCAGATATGCAACCTTCGCCCGGGTGGACCTCACACGATGCTCGACTTGGAGCGGGCGGGAGGTGTGCAAGCGGTGATGAAACAGCTGGGGAAGCTCATCCACCTCAGCCCTTTGACCGTCTCCGGACGTACGGTCCGCGACAACCTTCGCTACGCTAGGATCAACGACCCCGAGGTCATCAGGGCCGTAACGAGGCCATACCGCAAGGAGGGAGGGATAGCGATACTGCGCGGCAGCCTCGCCCCTCGCGGCGCGGTCGTGAAGTACGCGGCGGTGAGCCCACGAATGATGAGACACCGCGGGCCCGCGCGCGTGTTCGACGGGGAGGAAGACGCGGTCAAGGCCATCCTCAACGGAAAGATCGAAAAGGGCGACATCATCGTTATACGCTACGAAGGGCCAAAAGGGGGACCCGGCATGCGCGAGATGCTGAGCTCCACCGCCGCCGTCGCGGGCATGGGGCTCTCGGAGTCCGTCGCGCTGGTGACGGACGGGCGATTCTCGGGAGGCACCAGGGGACCGTGCGTGGGCCACGTCTCGCCAGAAGCTGCCGAAGGGGGGCCGATAGCCGTCATCAGGGAGGGCGACGAAATAGAGATAGACATCAAGCAACGCAGGCTTGAGCTGCTCCTGTCGAGCTCCGAGATCAAGGAGAGGCTTCAGAACTTCAAGCCCCCTGAACCAAGGGTGAAGAAAGGATACCTTGCCCTTTACTCGCGGATAGTGAGCTCCGCCGCCGAGGGCGCCATCTGCAGGTGATAGCTTGGCCATGACTATGGCAGAGAAGATCCTCGCCAGGGCTTCGAAGCGTGAACGCGTCGCCCCCGGCGAGATCGTAGAGGCCGAGGTGGACGTGGCGATGGTCCACGACATCACTGGCCCGATGGTCGTCGAAGGCCTGCGGGAGGTCGGCGTGGAAAAGGTCTGGGATCCCAGCAAGATAGTGGTGGTGTTCGACCACCAAGTGCCTGCCGACTCCATCGACGCGGCGAAAAACCACATCCTGCTGCGCGAGTTCGTGCGAGAGCAGGGGATCGAGAACTTCTACGATGTGTTCGAGGGCATCTGCCACCAAGTGCTGCCCGAGAAGGGTTTTGCACTGCCGGGGCGCTTGATAGTCGGCGCAGACTCGCATACCTGCACCTATGGCGCCTTCGGGTGCTTCGCGACGGGCATAGGCTCGACGGACATGGTGTCGGTCTTCGCCACCGGCAAGCTCTGGCTTCGCGTGCCCGAGAGCATGAGGATAGAGATCGAAGGGAAGCTGCCCAGGCGAGTGGCCGCGAAGGACCTCATCCTCTACATCATAGGCGACCTCGGCGCTGATGGGGCGAGCTACCGCTCGGTCGAGTTCGTCGGCGAGGGCATGCGAGACATAAGCGTCGGAGGGAGGATGACTATGTGCAACATGGCCGTCGAGATGGGGGCCAAGACGGCGATGGTGCCCTCCGATGCCAAGAGCAAGCGTTACCTAGCCGGGAGGGCGAGGGAGCCCTACAAGGTGGTGCAAAGCGATCGCGGCGCAACTTACGTCGAAGAACTCACCTACGACGCGAGCGAGCTCGAGCCACAAGTGGCCTGCCCGCATAGCGTCGACGACGTGCGCGCGGTGAGGGAGGTCGAGGGGGTGGAGATCGACCAAGCTTTCTTGGGTAGCTGCACCAATGGCAGGTTCGAGGATCTCCTGCAAGCGGCGAAGATCCTGAAGCGAAGGCGCATCCCGAAAAGCGTGAGGATGATAGTCGCACCTGCTTCGAGGGAGGTCTACCTGCAGGCGCTCGACCGCGGTATCATGAAGATATTCGTCGAGGCCGGCGCCCTAGTGGAGCCGCCCTGCTGCGCCGCCTGCATGGGTGGGCACACCGGCATCTTAGGTCCTGGTGAGGTCTGCATATCTTCCTCCAACCGAAACTTCAGAGGGAGGATGGGAAGCCCGGACGCGAAGATTTACCTCGCCTCCCCAGCTACCGTCGCGGCCTCCGCCGTTAGAGGCGCCATCGCCGACCCGAGGGATATCTGATGGCCCGCGCGTGGGTGTTCGGCGACGACGTCGACACCGACCAGATAATAGCCGGGCGTTATTTAGTGAAGACCGATCCCCAAGAGCTCGCGAGGCACGTGATGGAGGCGATCGACCCTAAGTTCGCGAGCAAGGTAAGCAAAGGGGACGTCATCATCGCAGGTCGCAACTTCGGATGTGGCTCGAGTCGAGAGCATGCGGCGATAGCGCTGAAGGCGGCTGGGATTTCGGCGATCGTGGCGGAATCCTTCGCTAGGATATTCTTCCGCAACGCCATAAACCAAGGGCTACCGGCCGTGGTCTGCAAGGGGGTCAGGGGAGGCTTCAAGTCTGGCGATATCGTCGAAGTCGACCTCGAGGCCGGGGAGGTGCGCAACCTGAGCACGGGCAAGACGTTCAAGTTCCAACCGATGCCTGAGTTCATCATGAGGATACTTCGAGCCGGAGGCATGATTCCCTACCTCAAACAAACCAGCGGGAAGCCCGGGGCCTTCAAATGAAGAAGAAGGAAGTCGGGGCCACGACCACCGAGAATAGGAAGAAGGCCGCGGTCGATGGTCCCAGCAACCACCTATGGATCCTCAGCGCTGCCTTGATCTCCTCGAGCCCGCTCGGGCACTTACGGCACTCGCTCAGGAGCGAGATCGATAAGGCTATAAGCGCCACCCAAAGCACGAGGGAAAGCCAAGTGAGGGAATTCTGGAGGAACGTGGCCCTCTGCGAGGCGAAGATGCCGGGGTAGAGATAGCTGTAGGCCACGGTGATCAAGCTCAAGGAGCCGACCACCGTCAAGCCAATAAACCAAAACCATACCCATGGGGTTACACTCATCCTCTTCTTCCTGTTGCTGAGCCTGTCCAAAGCGCCCCGCAGGAGCTGGATCCTGAACACCAGCGTAAACATCGTCGAGCCCCCCAAGTTCCAAGAGGTGATCGCCACCCTCCATTCCCCTAGCTCGGAGGGGGTTTGGGGTAGCTTGGGCAGGATCAGGAAGAAGAAGACCAGAAAGAAGTAAGCGGTGAGGACGATGGTGGCCAAGTAGGTCAACCTATTGTTTAACCTCAGTTTTTCTTCCGCCTTCATCGGAAATGCCTCGAACGTGTAAGCTTAAGAGCACTGGGGTAAAAAGCAATCCGCTCGGTGATGGGATGTATAAGATCGCCGTGATACCCGGCGACGGCATCGGGCCTGAAGTCATCCGCGAGGGCGTCAAGGTCCTGCACGCGGTCGAGGACTCGACGCCCGGGCTGAGCTTCGAGTTCGTGGAGTTCCCCTACGGCGCGGAGCACTATCTCAAGACCGGCGAGCTGGTGTCCGAGGAGGGGCTAAAACAGCTAGAGAAGATGGACGCGATCTACCTAGGGGCGCTCGGCGACCCCAGGGTGCCGACGGGCGTGCTGGAGCAAGGGATCCTGCTGAGGCTGCGCTTCTACTTCGAGCAGTACGTCAACCTTCGCCCAGTCAAGCTTTACCCTGGCGTGCCGTGCCCCCTCATCGGCAAGGGTCCAGGGCACATCGACTTCTACGTCGTGAGGGAGAACACCGAGGACTTTTACGTCGCCATCGGCGGGCGGGCCAGCGGGAAGTCTCGCGCTGAGCTGGAGGTCTTGCGCTCGATCTACGAGGCAAAGTTCGGCTTGGACATCGACGTCGACCGCGACGAGATCGCGTACCAGATAGGCGTGATAAGCCGGAAGGGAGCTGAGCGGGTGATACGCTACGCGTTCGAGCTAGCCAGGGCGAAGGGCAAGCGGCGCGTGACGTCGGTGGACAAGGCAAACGTCCTCACGCACGTCTACAGCCTCTGGCGCGAGGTCTTCGAGCGGGTAGCAAAAGAGTACCCCGACATCGAGACGGAGTTCGCCTTCGTCGACGCCGTAGCCATGTGGTTCGTAAAGAATCCGGAGTGGTACCAGGTCGTAGTGACGCCCAACATGTTCGGTGACATCTTGACCGATTTAGGCGCGATGCTGCAGGGAGGCCTAGGGTTGGCACCGGGAGGCAACATCAACCCTGAAGGCGTGAGCATGTTCGAGCCCATCCATGGCTCAGCGCCCAGGCACGCGGGCAAAAACGTAGCCAACCCGCTGGCAACGATCTTGGCTGGCCAAATGATGCTCGAGCACCTAGGCGAAGCCGAGGCGGCGAGGAAGGTCGAGCGAGCGGTGATCGAGGTTTTAAAGGAGGGCAAGGTCAGGACCTACGACCTGGGCGGAAGATCGAGCACCTCCGACGTTGGCGACGCGGTGGCGGAAAAAATAAGGGAGATGTAATCTCGGCGTTTCCTTTAGCATCCGTTTGCACGTGTTATTTTGCTCTGACCTCTTCTCCCGGCGATCGCTTCTCAAAACCAAGACGCTGGCCGCGCATCGGGCTGCGACAGCGATCGTCATAATCTCGATCGGGAGCAGCCAAGTGTCGATGATTTGATGGGAGCCAGCTACTACGTCTTTTCCCGCTCATGTACCCTGACGGAGGCGTAGAAACCTAGCTTCCCCTTGCTCCCGAAGTTTATGAAGACGCTCCGCCTCTCGTCGATCGGAATTCGCACGTACTCGATGAACTTCTCCCTAGCTTGGATGTGGCTGCCCTTGGGCAAAAACATCGTCAGCCTAGCCTTGATGGGTATCTCGAAGTCCTGGTAGCCTCCATCCTTGGGCACGCTCAGCCGAAGCACGGGGAACTTCTCCTTCCCCTCCATCTTCTGCTCCCGTTTCTCCAAACCCCCTCCCCCTACTTCCGCCCCGCGAAGTAGCGGTTGATGCCATTTATCATCGCCTCGACGCTGGCTATGACCACGTCCTCCCGCACGCCCTTAGCTATGTAGAGGTTGCCCTCCTCGTCCTCCAGCTTCACCGTGACCTCCGCCAACGCGTCGCTGCCCCCGGTGATCGCGTCGAGGTGGTACTCCTTAAGCCTGAGCTTGGAGATCTCCTGCATCACGTTGCGAATGGCGTTGATCGCGGCGTCGACGGGGCCCACGCCGGTGGCGGAGCCCATGCGCTCCTGTCCCCTGACGAGGACCCTCACCGACGCGGTCGGCGTCACCGTGCTGCCCGTGAGCACCGTCGCCTCCTTGAGCTCGACCACCTTCTCCTCCGGCGGCAAGGTGCCGAGCACGCTTTCCGCTATGGCGCGCAGGTCGAGGTCCGTGATCACCTTACCCTTGTCCCCGAGGTCCTTGACGCGCTTGGTGATCTCAGCCAGCTGTTTCTTGGTCACGCGCACGCCTAGGTCCCTGAGCTGCTTCTCGACGGAGTGCCTGCCCGTGAGCTTGCCCAGCTCTATGCGGCGGCGGTGTCCCACGAGCTCGGGGGAGATGGGCTCATAGGTGCCCGGAAACTCGAGCACGCCGTGGGCATGGATGCCGGAGACATGAGCGAACGCGTTATCCCCCACGATCGCCTTGTTGGGCGGCACCGTTATGCCAGTTAGGCGCTCGACCAGCTCGGAGGTCTCGACGAGCAGCTCGGTCCTCACGTTCGTCTTGATCCCGTAGAGCGCGCGCAGGCCCATCACCACCTCCTCCAGCGAAGCATTGCCCGCGCGCTCGCCCAACCCGTTGACGGCCACCTGCACCTGTTCCGCCCCCGCCTCAACGGCCGCGAGCGAGTTAGAGGTCGCCATGCCGAAATCGTCGTGGCAATGCACGCTTATGGGTACCTTCACCACCTGCTTCAGCTCGCTTATGAGGTAGTACATGCCTCGCGGTGTTATCACGCCCACGGTGTCGGGGACGTTTATGCGATCGGCCCCGGCCTCCACCACGGCTCGATAGATCTTTTTCAGGAACTCAAGGTCGGTCCTGGTCGCGTCCATGGCTGAGAACTCGACCGTTACCCCGTGATCCTTGGCGTATTCCACGTACTTCATTGCCCTCCTGAGCACCTGCTCCCTAGTCATCTTGAGCATGTGCTTGAGGTGCAGATCGGACGTGCTGATGAAGATGTGAACGCAATCCACTCCGCTGTCGAGCGCCGCATCGACGTCCTCCTTAACTGGCCTCGCTAACGCACATATCTCCGCGCTCAGGCCTGCTTGGGCGATGGCGGTCACGGCCTTCCTCTCGCCCTCCGAGGACACGGGCGTGCCCGCCTCGATCGTATCCACCCCAAGCTTGTCGAGCTGGCGGGCGATGAGCATTTTTTGATCGGGTGTGAAGGAGACCCCAGGCGTCTGCTCCCCATCCCTAAGCGTGGTGTCGAATATCCTAACGTTCTTCGGCAACTTCAGCTCGCTGGCTACGTGTTTGGCGTAATCGCTGACGAAAATGCCTTCGGGCACGCGACCACCAAACAGCTTCTAATGTAGGACATTAAAATACCTTTCAAGGAGTATAAGTATGGACGAAAAAAGGGCATGAATATGTCGAAGCGGTCGATAAAAATACTCGACACCACCCTGCGCGACGGCGAACAAACGCCCGGTGTAGCCCTTACGCCGGAGCAAAAGCTGGAGATAGCTAAGGCCCTCGACGAGCTGGGGGTGGATATCATAGAGGCGGGATCAGCGATAACCTCTGAGGGGGAGCGGCAGGCGATCAAGATGATCTCCAACGCCGGCCTCAATGCCGAGATATGTAGCTTCACCCGCGCTCTACGCTCCGACATCGATGCGGCCCTCGCCTGCGACGTGGACAGCGTCCACTTGGTGGTCCCGACCTCCGACCTGCACCTACAGTACAAGCTCAGGAAGAGCAGGGGGGAGGTGAAGGAGATGGCACTCGATGCGGTGCGGTACGCGATCGAACATGGCCTCACCGTGGAATTGTCCGCCGAGGACGCGAGCCGCTCGGATTTGACGTACCTGAAGGAGATCTTTCTCAGCGGCATCGAGGAGGGCGCCCACCGCGTTTGTGTGTGCGACACCGTCGGGGTCCTGACGCCGGAGCGCGCATACGAACTGTTCGCCGAGATCGTTCAAACGGTCGACGTGCCAGTAGCGGCCCATTGCCACAACGACTTCGGCATGGCAACGGCTAACACCGTCGCCGCCGTCAGGGCTGGCGCGCAGGAGGTGCACGTGACCGTAAACGGTTTGGGGGAGCGAGCTGGCAACGCCGCGCTGGAGGAAGTCGTGTTGGCGCTCACGCAGTTTTACGACGTGGAGACAAGGATTCAGCTTAAAAAGCTCTATGAGATCTCACGCCTCGTGGAACGCCACACGGGCATGCCGGTCTCCCCTACGAAGGCCATCGTCGGTGAGAACGCGTTCTCGCACGAGGCCGGCATCCACACGGCAGGCGTTCTCGCGCATCCGCTCACCTACGAGCCCATAGCGCCGGAGATGATCGGCCACCGCCGCAGGCTAGTGTTCGGTAAGCACGTCGGCTCGCACGCGATAGAGAACGAGCTCAGGCGCATGGGCCTGGAGCCGACGAAGGAGCAAGTTCGGGAGATATTCGAGCAGGTGAAGAAGCTGGGCGATAGAGGCAAGATGGTCACGGACGCCGAGCTTCGCGCGATCGTAGATGCGGTGATGGGCCGAACCTTTGAGGAGATAGTGAAGCTCGAGGAGCTCACGGTGGTGAGCGGCAACAAGGTCACCCCCACGGCCTCCGTCAGGTTGAGGTTCGAGGACAAACAGGTGACAGAGTCGGGTTTGGGCGTCGGACCCGTGGATGCGGCGATCAACGCGATAAGGAAGGTCGTGGAGGGGATGTCAAACATCCGCCTCCAGGAGTACCACGTGGACGCCATCTCGGGCGGAACGGACGCGGTGGTGGACGTCGTCGTCAAGCTGACTGATGGCAAGCGCATCGTCACCGCGCGGGGCACGAGCGGGGACATCATCATGGCCAGCGTGCAAGCGATGCTGAACGGGGTCAACCGCTTGCTCTGGGACAGAAAGCTCGGGGGATCCGAGTGACCAACCCGGATCCAAAGACGTCGGAGGAGGAGCTTGAGAAGTTACGATTGCCCAGGGCCGGGGAGGTGTTGGGTACGGTGGAGCAGATGGTAGGTTTCGATCGCCTGCGCGTGAGGTGCAGGGATGGCCATACGAGGATATGCCGGATACCTGGCAAAATTAGAAAGAGGCTTTGGATCCGCGAGAACGACATCGTGATCGTGCGTCCCTGGGCAGTGCAGGGCGATGAAAAGGGAGACATCATCTATCGCTACACTAAGACCCAAGTGGAGTGGCTAATGAAGAGAGGGCTTTTGAGCTAGGTGGCTCGTTTGCCGGCCGATTTCGAAGCCCTTCTGCGCAGGCTGGAGCGGCGAAAGCTGGAGAGGCTCGAGAAGGACTCCGAGCTTTACAAGATAATGGCCGGCGTCTTCGACCACACGACGGTGATGACGCTTTATTACATGATCCATCGAGGCGTGTTCGACGCGCTCTACGGCGCCATAAGCACGGGCAAGGAGGCAAACATCTTTTGCGCCGTGGATAAGCAGGGAAACTACGTCGCGATCAAGATCTACCGCATAGCGACCTCCGACTTCAAGACCATGTATCGATACTTGGTGGGCGATCCTCGCTTCACGAGCTTCGGCCGCGACCGGAGGAAGATAATTTACACCTGGGTTTCTAGGGAGTTCAAAAACTTGCAGCGCGCCCACAAGGCCGGAGTACCCGCTCCCAAGCCCATAGACTTCGACAAAAATGTGCTCGCGATGGAGTTCATCGGCGAGGATGGCATACCTTACCCCAGAATGAAGGATTCCCCACCCGAGGATCCAGAGGCCGCGTTTGAGAAGTTGATCGATGCGGTCGAAAAGCTCTACCACGACGCCGAGCTCGTCCACTCCGACTTGAGCGAGTACAACATCTTGGTCGGACCCGAACCGGTGTTGATAGATTTTTCGATGGCGACGGATATCGCCAACCCGATGTCCGACGAGCTTTTGTTGAGGGACCTCGGCAACCTCGTCAACTATTTCCGCAAGCTTGGGGTGGAGACCCCGGAGCCGATCGAGCTCTTTTCCGAGATCAAAGGTCGATCGGACGTCGAACGGTAACCTTTATGGTGGGCGCCTGGTAGGATTTTTGGAGTGATGTGAATGATACTTTCGGGCGATCGAATTCGGGAGTACATAAGACAGGGAAAGATATTGATCGAGCCCTTCGACGACAGGCTGATTGGGCCAAGCCAGATAGACCTCAGGCTAGGCAGCAAATTTAGGATCTTCAAAGCGACGAACCTGGTCGACCCCTACGACAGGAGATCCATCGAGGAGAACACCGAGCTGATCGATACAAAGGGGGAGCCTTTCGTCCTTCAGCCAGGGCAGCTCGTGCTGGGCGTCACCATGGAGAAAATCGCGGTCCCGAACGATCTCGTGGCCTCTATCGAGGGACGATCATCCATCGCTCGAATGGGGGTATTCATCCACATCTCCTCGGGACACGTGAACCCTGGGTCCGGTTCCAAGGGCCCGATACCCGTCACGTTGGAGATCCTGAACATGAATCCCTCTCCCGTCAAGCTGTACCCAGGAATGAGGATCTGTCAGCTGCTGTTTTACGTGATGGACAGAGCGGCGAGCAAGGGGTACGATGAGCTGGGAGGTAAGTACGCTGGAAAGGTCGAACCGTCCGGCAGCATGGTGTTTGAGGATATACCCAAATCCGGGTGCAGGTAAAGATGGAGCAGCGAATAAAATTGCCGAAGGAGAGGATAGGCGTAGCCATAGGCCAAGGCGGGAAGGTCAAAACTGAGATCGAACGCAGGACGGGGACCGAAATCACCTTCGATAGCGAGACGGGTGAGATAACGATAAAGTCCGTGGGCGAGGATCCGCTCGGCGCGTTGCGAGCTAGGGACGTGTTGAACGCGATAGCACGAGGTTTCAGCTCGGAGCGGGCCTTTCACCTCTTCGACGAAAATAAATACCTCGAGGTGATCGACATCACGGACATCAGCGGACGCTCCGAGAAGGCATTAGTCAGGCTGAAGGGAAGGGTGATAGGTGAGGGTGGCAGGACGAGGAGGATAATCGAGGAGACCACGGGCGCGTGCGTATCGGTGTTCGGCAAGACGGTGGCATTGATAGGTGACCCTGAACAACTTGCGGTGGCGAGGGAAGCTGTCATGATGCTTTTGAGGGGCGCCCCTCACTCAGCGGTCTATAAATTCCTCGAGCGGAAGCGGAGGGAGGCCAAGAGGCGCGAGAGGGAGATCTGGCGATGATGGCCACTTTCGGCAGCCTCTCCACCAAACCCATTTAAAACTCGGGTGAAGAACTGGGTGGATGTGGGTGTGATGAGGACCCTTGCGGAGGAGCTGTTCAAGGACTTTCGGGAGCACAGCGTCAGCGAGTTCTTCAGGAAGAACGCCGCCATGCTCGGCTACACCGGTAAGATAAGGTCCTTGACGACGGTGGTGCACGAGGGCGTCACCAACGCGATCGACGCCGCGGAGGAGGCGAACATCCTGCCCGACATCACGGTTGCGATAAAGAGGGTGGACGAGGACCCCGAGCACCTAAAAGTGGTGATAGAGGACAACGCGAGCGGCATACCCGAGGAGTTCATCCCACACGTCTTCGGCAAGATGCTCGCCGGCACCAAGCTACACCGCAGCATGCAAAGCCGTGGACAGCAGGGGATAGGAATCTCAGGTGCTGTGATGTTCGCTCAGATAACGAGCGGAAGGCCAACGCATGTGGTGACCTCGACGGGCAACGGCGAGATAGTGTGCGCGGACGTCATGATCGACGTCGATAAAAACGAGGGCAGGATGATGAACGGCAAAAAGCTGAAGGGAAACTGGCGGGGCACTAAGGTCGAGCTGGAGCTCAAGGAGGTCAAGTACGAGCGCTCCCGCTATGGACCCTACAATTACCTCCGCATGACCGCGATCGCCAATCCTCACGCCAGGATCACCTTTATAGAACCCGACGGCAAACTGACGGTCTTCGAGCGCGCCACCGACGAGGTGCCCGAGCGACCGAAGCCCATGTCCCCCCACCCGTGGGGGGTAACCGCAGACGATTTGCTGGCGCTGGCCAAGAGGACGAAGAGCAGGAGCGTTGCGAGCTTCTTGATCTCGGAGCTCTCCAGGATGACCAAGCGCAAGGTGGAGGAGACGAGGAGGCTCTCCGGAGTGAACCTCAACAAGAAGCCCTCTGAGCTGAGCTGGGAAGAGGCGGAGAGGATAGTCTCGGCCTTCAAGCAGATCAAGTTCATGGCCCCTCCCACGAGCGGCCTCAGGCCCATCGGGGCGGCGAACATCGAAAACGGCATGCGGCAGATCTTGAACCCCGAGTTCGTTTACGCCGTCACCCGCCAGCCGAGGGTCTACCGCGGGGGTATTCCCTTCATCGTCGAGGCGGGCATAGCCTACGGCGGCGGCGCGGGCAGGAAGGAGGGGGGAGAGGAGGTCGAGGCCGAGGGCTTAGACCTGATAAGGTTCGCCAACCGCGCGCCCCTCGTGTTCGACCAAGGTGGGTGCGCGATAACCCTCGCGGCGAAGAGCATAGACTGGCGCAGGTACGGCGTGGACATCGCGACCGCCCCCTTGACCCTCTTCGTGAACGTCGTCTCGGCCTACGTGCCCTATACCTCCGCGGGCAAGCAATCGATAGCCGACGAGCCCGAGGTCTTCAAGGAGATCAGGGAGGCGATCATGGACGTCGCGCGGGAGCTCAGGCGTTACCTATATCGCAAGATACGTGCAAGGGAGCGCCAGCAGCGCGCGGGGATATTCGAGAAATACCTGCCGATCATAGCGAGGAAGGCCGCGAACTTGGCGGGCACGCAGGAGCCGGATATCACACCCCTACTGAAGAAGGTGGCAGGCCTCGGGGACGGAGGCGGGAAGGATGGTCCGTGAAAAGGGGCGGAAGACGAAGGCGGAGGAAAAGCTTCGGGAGTTTGGGAGAGGGGTCATCGAGGACATCCTCAGGACCCGCCCACCCAAGCTGCGCATACCCTCGCGTAGCACGTCGAACATAAGATACGACGAGAAAAATCGCTACTTCGTGCTCGGCGATAGGTACGGCGTGCGTTCGGCCGCCAGCATGAAGCAGGTGAAGAAGTTTGCGCAGACCATGTGCGTGGCTGACTTTTGTAGGGAGCTCATCGCCAACGATAAATTCGCGACGCTGAGGGAGATGTACTACACCGCTGAGGGCTGGGAAGCTGGGCCGTTCAGGGATCAAGGGGAGTCGGACGCCATAGTGGAGGACCTAGAAGCGACCTTCACGCTAAAGCGAGAGGACCTAGGCCTGATGCCGGAGGAGGACGGCGCCGCCATCTACGGCGAGCTGGTGGTGAGGGAGGAGGGCGTCACCATCGACGCCACGAAGGCGGGTCGAGCCGGCTATACCATCCCCCCGACCATCGACGACGTGGAGTTCGTTAAATGCAGGGCCAAGCGCGTGATAGCCGTCGAGACCATGGGCATGTACCACAGGCTGGTGCAGGAGGAGGCCTGGAAGAAGTTCGACGCGCTCATCGTGGGGCTGAAGGGGCAGGCCGCGAGGGCGACGAGACGCTTCCTGAAACGAGCGAACGGGGAGCTAGGGCTGCCGGTCTATATCTTCGCGGATGGGGATCCATTTGGCTTCCACATCGCGATGGTCATCATCTCGGGAAGCGCGAAGCTCGCCTACATCAACCACGAGCTTGCGGTGCCGGATGCGCAGTTTATAGGCGTGACGGCGAGCGACATAAAGAACTACGACTTGCCCACCGACAAGCTCAGGGAGCTAGACATCGCGCGGCTGAAGCAACTGCAGAGGGACCCGAGGTACAACACCCCCTTCTGGCAGTCGGAGATCAAGCTGATGCTGGAGCTGGGCAAGAAGGCGGAGCAGCAGGCCTTCGCCAAGTACGGCCTAGACTACGTGGTCAAGGAGTACCTGCCCGAGAAGCTGGGGTTGAAGGGCTGAAGCTCGGCCCAAAGCTTTTAGAGCTCTGCACATGAAGTAGTATTGCCGGGGAATGCCGGGGTACCGATAAGGGCCCGAAAGCTCAGCAGGTAGAGTGCCCGGCTGTTAAGCCCGGCGCGAATGAAGAGCGAACCTCAATCGCCTCGAACGACGCGCCGGAGCGCTGCAACCGGGTGGTCAGAGGTTCGAGAGCCGGCGGCGAGCCGGCCGAAATTCCTCTCCCCGGCGCCACCCATTTTAAAAACAGCTAACCTTCCCAGCTCACGATGGGGGAGATCTCCTTCTTGAGGGTATCCAAGAACTCGTCGAAGCGCTCCACGGGCACCGTCGCACCAGCGGCCCCTTCGTGCCCCCCGCCGGAGCCACCCACGCGGGCGGTGATGTGCCTCAGCAGGACGTTGAGGTCCAAGCCTATGCCAACGCGCCGACGGAGGCTCATGTCCACCTCCGCCTCGTTCACGCGAGTGCATATGCCCACATCGGCGCCGGTGATGCCCAGCGCGTAGAGCGCGGCCTTACCCAAGCTGCCGGAAGGCAGGTTGTGGACGATGGCTAGGTTGCCTTCCCGCTTCACGTGCTCCTTGACGTAGCGCCATACCTCCCAGTCTCGCCTGGTGGCCTTCATCGCCCGCTCCACCACCTCGGAGATCTCCGACGGCGGCACGCCCCTCGCGAGCTTGAGCACGACATCTCGCTTGAAGTGGTAGTCGCCCGCTGCCTCGGCAAGGGCTTGGCTCAGCAAACCCGCCTCGAGGTAGATCGTCCTCCTGTCGTACTTGCTCAGCCCCTCGCGCACGAAGTCCGTCTCCTCGATGTAATCCGCGATGGCGCCCCAGATCGCCACCCGGTCGAGGTCGGGGTCGAGCTCGGATCGGAAGAGCTTAAACGTGAGCTCCGAGGTGCTCGCGGCCACCGAGTGCACGAGCTGCGTCGCGGGTATGTCGCGTTTCAGCGTCTCCGGCGGCAAGGGGTGGTGGTCGATGTACACTACCTCGTCGTTCTTCGCCAGCTCGCGCATCCGCTCGAAGATCTGCACCTTCTGGCTCTCGCTTATCGCAACGTCGAGGATCACCACGGCGGTGCCTAGCTCGACCTCATTGAGATCTCGAAGCAGGGTCACCGGCCTGGTGAACCAAACCTCGGCCTCGGGCAGTCTAGCCCTCGCCAGCGCTGCGGCGCAGATGCCATCGGCGTCCCCGTGCGCTAGTATCTTGACCGCCACTTCGTCACCGAGGATACTCTCGTGCCGTGCCTTTTAACCCATGTGGGACAAGCGTTTTTAATTCAAGGCGACGATAGCATAGCACGGGGCCCGTAGCTCAGCTTGGTTAGAGCGCCCGACGGCTAAAGGCTGGGCGAGGCTCATAACCGGGCGGTCGAGGGTTCGAATCCCTCCGGGCCCACTCAAACATGCTCGATAGCCAGCTGCCGGACGAGGAACATGAGGTCAAGGAGGTCAACGTCGATTAGATCGGCGTCGCGGCCAAAAGGAAAGACTTATGGCGAGATGGATGAAGGCCAAAAACAATTTAGTTAACGAGCAGGTCGGCCACCGGCGGTGGCTAGTTTTGGTCGGAGGTTTTCTTCTTTCTTTAGTAGGTGGCATGAGCTATGCGTGGGGTTCGTTTGTGGAACCTTTGAAACGAGACTTGGGTTGGACCACTGAGCAAGCCACCCTGCCGTTTACCGTGATGATAGTTATATTTGCTATAGCCATGATCCCGGCAGGGCGGCTTCAGGATAGGATTGGGCCGCGTAGGGTGGCGGCAGCGGGAGCGACACTATTCCTGTTGGGTTACGGCGCGGCTGCACTTTTGCGGTATATACCCAGTCCCGCATGGCTCGTCCTGAGTTACGGCTTGGTAGTGGGGATGGCTTGCGCCTTTACTTACGCCGTTATAGCCCCCGTGGCACGCAAGTGGTATCCTGATCGGCCTGGGTTCGCAGTCTCCTGTGGGGTCATGGGCTTCGGGCTCGCGGCTGTAGTACTTGCCCCCCTCAAGAAGATAATGGTCGTCGCTTGGGGGATAGACGGAACCCTGCTCGCGTTGGCGTTCTTGGCAGGTGCAGGTGCTTTCGTGGGCGCGGGGCTCGTACGCAATCCTCCCGAGGGTTGGACTGCCCCTCAACGAACGGGTATTTCCTACCCTACCTCCTATAGACCTGCGATATTCGGGGATGTTCCCCCTGGAAAGTTCGTCCGCACCCCAATGTTCTACATGCTGTGGGTGGCACTAGCTGCGGTGATAGGGGGTGGGTTAATAGCAATTGGCCTGCTGACTTCCTATGGGGAGGTAGAGCTCAAGTTACCCCCGGCCGTGGCAGCCTTGAGCATCTCGGCTTATTCGTTAGTCAACGGGCTAGGGCGTCCATTCGCTGGGTGGCTCGCTGACCGAATTGGAACGATCAGGGTGATGGTGATTGTGTACGCTATCCAAGCTACCGTATTCCTGGCCCTACCGTGGTTGGCTACAAGCCTGACCCGGCTGATCGTATGCTCACTTCTCCTAGGTCTAGGGTATGCCGCCACGTTTGCTCTCTTTCCAGTGGTTGTGGCAGCAGGGTTTGGAACCAAGCATCTTGGGATGAATTACGGTTTGGTCTTCAGCGCCTTTGGGCTGGGTGCGGTGAAGGGTCTTATCGGCGCGCGGCTACTCGACATTACCGAGTCGTTCGCCCCTGCGTTCCTATTGGCCGGGAGTACTACCGTGCTCGGACTCATCCTCCTGCTTGCGCTTTACAAGCTCGGTTTGAGGTAAGAGATTCAAATTTA